>JAMBLJ010000299.1 GCA_023336815.1 Actinomycetes bacterium | reverse complement strand
TCTGCTCTCTGTTGCACTGTCCATCGGGTCGCCCCGCCTGGGTGTTACCCAGCGTCATGCCCTGTGGAGTCCGGACTTTCCTCAGCTGTTGCCAGCCGCGATCGTCATGTCAACTCTGTGTTGAAAGGTAGCGGAGACTCCGACGTCCTCGCACGAAAGAGTGCGGGAACATGGCTCGGTGGCGGGAACCAATTCGCCGGTGGGAGCGTCATACCCGTACGAAATGACCAGGAAAGAGGCAAGCCGTCATGACGACGATGGATGACACGTTGCGATTCGATGCACTTGAAGTACCCGTTCTTGACGAGCGACCGTGGGCCGTATTCGCGGCGTGTACGAAGACGCCTGACGTCTCGTTCTTCCCGCAGACGAAGGACGAGGAACGAGCGGCGCTTGGCATCTGCACCATCTGTCCTGTCCGTGAGGATTGCCTGGAACACGCGATCGAAACCAGGGAGCATTTCGGGGTGTGGGGCGGTCTGACGGAGAAGGAACGCAAGAAGATATCGAGACTCGGCTGACCCAAGATTCGACCGACACAGGAGGGAGTGGGACGGCTGCGTCCCGCTCCCTCCTTGTTGTGTCTAGACAGCGCGTTCGCGAACGACGGCACCGATGTCGAGACGCTTGATCCTTCGAATCCCGGGTATGAGCGACAGGAGCGCTACGAAGATCATCGACGCCGCGGCTACGCCAACCGTGAGGGGGCTGATCACGAGGTCGAAGGTGAATGACTCGTTGTTGTACAGATCCATGAACGCTCCGGCCGCCCAGATGCCGAGTACGACCCCCGGAACGATGCCGATCGCGGTCAGCAGGAGGTTCTCGCCAACGATCATCCAAGCGATGGTTCGGTCGGACATCCCGTTCGCCTTGAGGGTCGCGAATTCGGATGATCGTTCGGATATGTTGACGGAGATCGTGTTGAACATGAGTGAAAAGGCCATCAGACCGCCAAAGATCAACATGATGCCGACGAATGCGTAGAACAGACCAAGGAACTCTTGCATCAGATCGAACAGCTTCCGCGCATCCTGAACCGCAAGGACGCCTGGTATCCCTTCCAGAGCGGCGATGGTCGTGGCGCGACCGATCGTGTCGTCGAAGAGCGCCATCGCCGTTGTGACCGTTGGCTCAGCCATCAACACATCGGCATCGGGCACATCGGCCGCTTGTAGTGCTTTGAGGATGACATCGCTTCTCGCGTAGAGGGGGATGCCGAGAGGCTCATCGACGAAACCTGATAACACCAGTGTGATCGACGTGTCGTGTGTCGGCAGATCGATTCGCAGGCTATCTCCTACGGATACGTCCAATTGGTCTGCGAGTCCGCGTCCCGCCAGAAATCCCTCGGGAGGCAGTTGTCCTGAGTCGTTCGTCCAACCGTGCATCTTCGTGCTGTTCTCGAATCCTTGCAGGATCGTGGCGAACGTCTCTCCATTGCGGGTGATCGAAGCACTGAACGAGGCCGTACGCTCGGCTCTGGTTACGCCAGGGACAGCGTTCATATCCGCAAGCATGCTCGTGGTGATGGAGGTGGAGGGGATCACGGAAGCATCCTGGAGGGCTATCTCATTGAACTGACGATCGATCACGTTCACGACCGTGTCAATCATTCCGCCCGACGCGAGGATGAGGACGAGCGCAAGTACCACACCGATGACCGTTGACAAGCTCCGTCGTTTCGCCCGACCGATACCTCGCAACGTCATCCGAGTACGCACGGGGAGTCGTCCAAGTGGTGGGACGATCTTCTCGAGGGTGCTCTTTCCTCCGGTCATGAGGGGGGCTACACCTCGCATCGCTTCCGCTGGGGCGATCCTATATGCAGATCGTGCCGGGATCCATGCTGAGACAGCACCTGCGACGACGCCGAAGAGCAACCCGACGCCGACCGTGACCGGTCGCACGACCACGACCGTGTCAGGAATGTCGAGGACGCTCGTATAGAGATCCGTCATCAACGTGCCAGCGAGCACACCGACAAGCACGCCGATGATCGAACCGACGACCCCGATCCAGAGTCCGTAGGTCAGGTAGTGCCTTCGCAGTGTCGTCGCCTTCATGCCAGACGCCCGCAGGGTGCCGATGATGGAACGCTGAGAGAACACGATCCGCGTGAGCAGTACATACACCGCCATGCCGGCGGCAAGGAGGAAGAGGGCAGGGAACGCGATCGACATCGCTCCGAACCCATCGACATCGAGTTGGAGCGTCGAGGCAGATGG
>JAMBLJ010000298.1 GCA_023336815.1 Actinomycetes bacterium | reverse complement strand
TTGCGATGGGCACTCACAACACCATCCGTCGGATCGATCGCAACGAGGGTGGCATATACAGTGCCTCCGCTCACCGAACGTTCGGTGATACCAACGTACGCAAAGACACCCGTGTCACGCACCGTCTCTGTGATCGACAGGATCTCTGGCCCATCGATGTACACGGCACCGGCCAGGTAGTAAGCGTACGCCTCTTTCTGGTCGGCATCGTTGAATCGTGCGCCATCGGTGAGTGATATCCAGAACGGGTAACCCGAGAGGAACGTCTCCCCGAACGCGACCAGCTCGACATCTTCATCGGCGGCCCGACGGATCCAGTCCTGAACGATTGCCGTGGTCGGCTCCGCTTGGCCCCAGACAGGGGCAGTTTGGGCTGCTGCGATACGCATCACGGCATCGTAGGCGAGATTCGGCTGTCAAGCTTCCGGCTTCGTGTACCGATGAACCCGGATACCTCCCAACTCTCCGGGTAGGGTGCTCGAAGCTTTGGAAGGGGCTTCGAAGATGATCAAGAGGCTGGTGCTGCTGTTCGTTGTTGTGCTCGTGATGATTCCCTCCCCTGCGGTCGCCCAGGAAGCAGACATCCCGGTCGCGGATCTGGAACCCCTTGCGACGATCATCGACACGTTCGCCAGCACCGACGACTTCGGAGATCTCTTTATCTCGAACGAGGCAGCTGAGGCGACGGTGCTGTCACAATTCCAGATTCTCGTGAACATGGGAAGGGACCCCGCGTTCGGCGAGGAAGATGTGGAACTCGTGTTCTCGGGTGTCACAACAGGCGATACGCCAGAACTCGTGTCCGTCGAAGAGTACTTCCAGCAGGGTGCAACCTTCCGGATGCTGCCGCCACTTGCGCCCTTCGAGGACCGCAGCAACGGTTTCGACCCCACGACGGTGGCAGACGGCTGGCTCGTTTTCGGTGAGGAGGGCCCCATCGAGGAAGGCTCGCCCATCTTCTTCGAGCAGTTCCAAACAGTCTGGGGTATCGAACTGGCCGAACCGTTCGATACCGCATGTTCAACAACCTCGTACGTCGGACGGGCATGGAACGGAGCAAGTGTCACCACGGGACCTGATCCACTTTTCACCGAAGATGCCGTCGGCGCTGACCACGCGGCACTTGCCGGTGCAACCACCCGGTATGCGGAACTGGCTTGCTTCGGGGGCGGCGACCCGATGGTGACATCACGACGGATGAAAGAGGGCGCAGGTTCCAGGATCTTCGGACCAACGGGGACGATCGCACTCGTGAAGGATCGGTTCGTGGTGTTCTTCAGTCCCGTCCGGATCTACGACGGCGACCTCAGCCAGTTCTTCTATGCAAGCCCTCCCGAGGGAGGGCCTGTTGAGGTCTCGAACGTGGACGCACCAATTCCTCTGCTCGTTCCCAACCCATATGAGGAACTCAATAGCCGGCTCACGATCGTTCCCTCAACCGCAGAAGGATCCTCGTTCTCGGATGAGGACACGGGGCGAACGCTCCTCCACGCACCCGATGACCCGACTGCGATCGCGGCCCAGTCAAGCGGAAACGAGTGCCTTGTCCCCGGCGACATCTTCGTGAACGACCTCGCCCAGGGTGCAGCTGGATCGGGATTCCTTCGCGACGCCTCGGCGTACACAACATTTAGTCCCTCATTCGGCGTCGTGGATATGACCTTCACCTTGGTCACGGGCAGCGAGATCGTTTTGAGGTGGGACTTGGGTCAAGGAGTAGTCGTGACGCGAATCACCACCGATCCATCGAATGCGAGCGCACCTTTCTGTACCAGGTCGGACGCCTTCCTTGTCGATGGGGAGTCAACGGC
>JAMBLJ010000297.1 GCA_023336815.1 Actinomycetes bacterium | reverse complement strand
TCGACATCCACCAACACAAGCACCCGCAATCTTTCCTATGACGCGCGACATGCCGTTCCTATGTCCTGAAACAACACACCACCCCCGGAGCCGAGAGATCCCGTTCGCACCAAGGGTTACCGTGCGGCCCGGGAACGTGCGCCGCGTCTTTCGGACGCGCTCAGGACGCGATTCGGTCGCGGAAGGTGCTTCGAGACGGTCTATGACGTCGTCGGTTCTCCCCCCGATTCACATTCGATGGTGTTGTGCATGGGTCGTCACCGGATCCGGCGATCTTCCCCACTCGAGGGCCTCCAAGAAACCCAAGTCAATCTCTAGGTGTGACAACCGGGGAGGTTGTCCCTGGCGGCGTGGTGTGATTGGGTGAGCCCTCCGACGAGACTGTGGGTTGTTCACTTCCGGCGCCAGAGTCACGTACGGCTCGGCAATCTACAACGGCAACGATCCGTCGCCCTCCGCCGCAGTGGCAGGCCATGGCGGGCGCGTCGATCGGTTGGGCGTTGGCGGTGAGTCCAACGCCGGTGAGCTCGCAGGGCCCGTCAACAGATCAGCGAGCAGACCTCGGCGAGACGGTTCTGGTCCACCCGGAACCAGGCCCACTTGCCGCGCTGTTCTCGTTGAAGAATGCTGGCCTCCACGAGCAGCTTGAGGTGGTGACTAACGGTCGCCTGCGACCGATCGACTGCTGCCGGGAAGTCACAAGCGCATCCCTCGCCGGAAGTGGCGATGATATTCACTAGTCGCACGCGCACTGGATGAGCAAGCGCCTTCATGACCCGAGCGAGCTCATCCGCGCCGGCTTCGGTGAGGTTCGATGATGTCAGCCGTTCACTGTGTAGAGCATTCATGCCTTCAACTATACGGTTCATATTGACAGTTGTCGATTCGATGTTTATCGTATCGACATCGGTCGAAATGACTTGAGCAAAAGATTGGCGAGGAGAATCCATGACGACTTTGGACCAGGCGACATCCGGATCGGTCGTAAGCACGGAATGCGGAACTGGCACATCACCCGCGGCCGACCCTGGCGCCGTGGGCACCGTCGCCGGCTGCGGGCAAGGCTTTCTGGCCACACACGTTGCACCGTTCACTTCGGCGCTACGCAGCCTGGACGAGGCACTGGAGGCAGTGAGGGCGGTGGATTCCAAGACCGATGAGTTGATCCGTTTTGCGCTGTCGATCAAGGGGCGTTCAGAGCCTTGCGTTCGCAAGCACTTCAGTGGAGCGTTGGCGGCCGGAGCAACCGAAGCAGAAATCGGCTACGTGTTCGCGCTGACCATGCGAGAAGCAGCAGGGGCGGACGACTGTTGGACCCACAGCATCATCTCCGATCTGGCGACCGAGGCCGCACTTGTCGCGGACGAAGACGAGTCGGCAGGCTGTTGCGGGTAGAAGCCAGGCCGGCTTCACCCGACCGTTCCAGGTGGCGACTTCGATCCTGGATTCGCGATCGGCGAGATGAGAGGGGTGCGCCGAAACGACGTGTTCCTGCTGCGAAGAAGGGTTGCACAAGATGAAAGTCTTCTAGCGGCTCTTGTCGTGTTCTCCGCCGACTGTCAGCCCGGCCCCAAGGGCGGCTCCACACCGTCTTGGCGTTCATGATGTCGGCGGTCGCCCTTTCCGTCCCCGAACTGATCTTGTCGATGCCGATCCCGATGGGGACTCCCGTCAACTTCACCTCGTCCATAACGCTCTTCCTGCCCCCCGTCACGCCGTGCTTCCCGAGTACCGCGAGCCTATCCCGGCCTGTGATTCGTGCCTGTGCCTATCCAAAGTATTCAGGCAATTCGGCCCGTGACTTGCAGGGTGCACATGTGCCGACAAGGGGTGACGTGTCCCTCGTCACCGTCGTTGACTCGCCGCCCGGGGAATCTCTAGTAACCTCGAAAATCTACACATAGACAACCATCGATATGAGGAGTTCGCATGTCACTCGACAGAATCGCCGAAAGAACTGTCCGATCGCTCGTACGATCGATCCCCGGTCTCGAATTCACGGAGTCCCAAAAAGACGAGGTTTTCTGCGCGTGATCTTTGATGAGTGGTTCAAGACTGACATCGGCGAGGTATATGTGCAGATGTTCGATGTGGCACTGGCGGCATGGCACGGCGAACCGGGCGGCCTGTGCATCTTCTCAGAAACCTGTGGACTCGCGCTCGCCATGGAGCACAACGGCGATCTCTACTCATGTGACCATTACGTAGAGCCAGACTTCCTCCTCGGGAACATCACCGAGACGCCGCTCAGCGAGCTCGTTGGGTCAGACAAGCAGCGCGCCTTCGGGGAAGCCAAGAGGGACACGTTGCCCCAGTTCTGCTTGGACTGTGATGTTCGCTTTGCTTGTCATGGCGGTTGCCCCCGCAACCGATTCAGGTCGGCACCTGATGGAGAGGAGGGCCTCAACTACCTCTGCCCCAGCCACAAGGCATTCTTCAGTCACGTCGACGAACCGATGCGTGCGATGTCTTCATTGCTTCACGAGGGCCGAGCGCCATCCGAGGCACCGAGCGTCCTCGCCAAGCTTTCCTGACGATGCTCTCCTAGGACGCGCTCAGGACGCGTTTCATTGAAAACTGGTGAAAGGTGGTGCAAACTGGTGAACACTCGAAACCCTTGGTGTGTAGGCGTTCCCGGGCATAACCCCGGGTCAGAGCGTTGCGGTGGAACGGACTCTTCATCCGTTTGTCG
Source organism: Actinomycetes bacterium (assembly GCA_023336815.1). Classification (GTDB taxonomy): domain Bacteria; phylum Actinomycetota; class Acidimicrobiia; order Spongiisociales; family UBA5794; genus JAMBLL01. The sequence goes on along the minus strand of JAMBLJ010000297.1, from coordinate 1,537 downwards.
AACTTGAGTCGTTCCCTTCGCTCGCGTTGATTTCTGCCTGTTGGCGAGACGGATGTCTGGGCAGTCGGTCAACCGGTCCGCTGGGTGTTCAGTGCTCTTGGTCCAAGTTCCACCCACGGAGCAGGGAAGACGCCTACGTGCCAAGTCTTTCTGCACCAGGCGGGAAGTCGACCACTTCGCCCAGAACGTTACGTCTCACGTCGATGTGGAACAGCGGGGGAGTGGTCCTCGGTTACCCTTCGCTGATGCCTCGATACCTCCACCACAGCGCTAGGCAGGGAGACCTCGGACCACGCGAGCTCGTCGCCATCGGCGTGGGAGGGATGATCGGTGGCGGTATCTTCTCAATCCTTGGGCTCGGCGTTCAAATAGCGGGCACGGGTGTTGTCATCGCGCTTGCAATCGGTGGGGCCGTTGCGATGTTCGCGGCGTACTCGTACGCCCGTCTTTCCGCGACCTTCCCAACGGACGGAGCCTCATACACCTATATCTCACGCGCGTTCCCGGAGCATCCGACATTCGGATCCGTGACTGGATGGACCGTGATCCTGGGATACATGGGAACCCTGTCGCTCTATGCGTTCACCTTCGGAGCCTACGCAGGCGACCTCATCGGGTTCGGAGGAAACACCGCTGTCAGGATGGTTCTGTCAAGTTCCATTCTGCTGCTGCTCATGGCGGTCAATCTCGGCGGAGCACGGTTGACAGGAACGTCGGAAGATATCGTGGTCTATACGAAGATCGCGATCCTCGCCGTATTCGGCATTGCTGGTCTCGTGGCGACCCGCGACACCCTGATCGTCCCCGTACCGGATCAAGGCGTCGGGACCATCTTCATCGCGGGGGCGCTGATCTTCGTGGCGTATGAAGGATTCCAGCTCGTTACGAATGTGGTCGAGGAGACCGACAATCCGGCCCGCAACGTTCCTCGCGGCATGTACACATCAGTTGTCATTGTCACTCTCATCTACGTTGTGCTTGCGTATGTCGCTATCAGCGCGCTCTCGGTCGACCAGCTCATCGCGGCGAAAGAGTACGCGCTTGCCGCGGCAGCGCAACCGGTGCTGGGAGAGGCCGGCACGATTCTCGTCGGCCTCGCAGCGATCCTCGCGACATCGTCTGCGGTGAATTCGACACTATTCGGAGCCTCACGGATGATGGCCGAGATGGGAAGCGATCGTGTGATGCCAAGCAGCTTTGCAACCCGCGTCACGAGCGGCGCGCCGAAGACGGCGCTGGTGACGCTCACCGTTGTTGGATTGGGTCTCTCGCTCGCTGGGTCTCTTGAAGTGATTGCATCGTTCTCGTCGTTGACCTTCCTCATCGTCTCACTCGCCGTCTCCGTCGCGAACATGCGGTTGAGAAAGCGCACCGCAGCCACGAGCTGGGTCGTCGCCACCGGCATTGCCCTGATAGCCACAACGATTGCCCTGCTCCTCTGGTATCTCGCCACCCGCCAACCGGGAGACCTCATCTTCGTGGCTGTGCTCTACATCGCTGCTGTCGCAGCACAGCAACTGTTCGCTCGACATTCGAG
>JAMBLJ010000296.1 GCA_023336815.1 Actinomycetes bacterium | reverse complement strand
GCATCTGTAGTGTGTGTTCCACAGCCGATCCTTGGAGGATGTAATGAATCTAGTCGAACGAGTACTCCGACCCCGCCATGTTGCCCACGCACACTGCGACTTGTTCTGTGGCGTCTATGACCCTGCCCAGGCGAACATCGAGGCGATGTCATGCCTCAAGATTGCCGAGAAGTACCAGGCATCCGATGACGAGGTCTTCCGTGCCCGCTGCATCAGCATCAAAGAAGAGCGTGCAGAGCTTGCGAAAGAGCACCTAATGGTTCTCTCGGTCGACTTCTTCAAGCCGCACCACTTCGAGAAGTTCCCAGATCTCTCCGATGTGCTGTGGAACGCCATGAGGGCCGCTGGTGAGGCCAAGAAGTCGATGGATCCCGCCGTGTCTCAGGCATTGCTCGACGCGATTGCCGAAGTTGCTGACATCTTTTGGCAGACAGACGAGTCGAAAGCAACAGGGATGTACCCACCGAGCTAGACCGGGACTACGGAATCAGACCGGAGATCCGTTCGGCCCGGTAGATGAAGTAGTTGCCGGGACCGGACGGATTCGTGTCCTCGACGCGCAACTCCGTGTAACGGTAGGAGCTCCGTCGCGCGTTACCTCGACGATGTAGGTCGATGGTCGCCCGTCGTCCTGGTTGCTCAGACCTCCAGACGTGTCGAAGAGGTTTCTCCTCGTAGAACCTTGTTGGGATCACGAGTGATAGCGGTGAAGAGTCCTGGTCTCCTTCGCATCTGCGGAGACCGCCCTCGTGTTGACCGAGACATGACGCCCTTCGGCTGGTGAGTGCGTGTTGCCTGCGTGACTCTCAAAGAAAGTCGGGCAGTTCCTGGGGAGCCGACCACCGGTCCTGTGACCACAAACGTCGTAGATCCTGAGCTTCCTAGCCGTTGTCGCTCGAATTGCGGTGTCACACGGGCGTTCTAACGGATTGGATCCAACCACCGTCGCCCTGAAACTCGCCAACGTTTGTGGTGACAGCATTCGCATCGCGCAATAATCGCTGGTCCGATTAATTCCCCCAGAGTGTTGACGGTATCATCCACCCGAGCTAGAACAACTACGCACGATACGTTATGAATACTCTCCGACGACTCATGGTGACAGGACTGGTGGGAGAACTAGGAACTCGAAATGACGCGAATTGGCATACTTCTAGAGTCCACGATGTGCAGCAAGTACATCTACGACACGATCAGAGAGTTGGCGGATAGCGAGCAGATAGAGCTCTTCTACCTACAGAATGTCCGGTCGGAGTCGTCACGATGGGGATGGTGGAGCCGCTCAGTGGCCAGGATCAGAGCCCGAGGACTGGTTGGGTTTGTGCAGTTGGCCTTCTTCAAGCTTGTGATGGGTACCGAGCGCAGGATTCTGTCCGTACAATCCTCGGAGATCAGAAGCCACGGTGGTGAACGCGATATCGCGGGACTGACCGACAACGACACCGTGTATCTTCATCCGATATTCTCTCGTTCAGGCGTCGTAGTTCGGTATCCCGATGAAGACATCAGAGCGATCGAATCTCTCAACCTGGACCTCATCTTGAGGGGCAATGCCCCCGGTATCTTCAGAGGCGCGATACTCACGGTGGTAGAGCGAGGCATCGTCTCGTTCCACCACGGAGATAACCGATGGAATCGAGGTGGCCCGCCCGGATTCTGGGAAGTATATCTGCGTAGACCTTCCACAGGATTCGTCGTTCAGATTCTGTCGGAGGAGTTGGATGGCGGGTCGGTCGTTCTCCGAGGCGAGATACCGACGGAGCGCACCTATGCCGAGAACCTGGTGAAACTGTACGCGGACAGCTATCCAGATCTTGCCAAGATGATTCTGAGCTTCGCTTCGTCCGGCCACCTTCCCGCACCGGAACCCAGCGTGCCATATGGTGGACCTCTCCTCGTAGCGCCGTCGGTTACTCAGTCGATCGCATATGTTCTTCGGACGGGTGCACTGTTCTCTAGAATTGCGTCAAGTCGCGTGATCCTGCGCAAGCGTCGAAGGTGGACGGTTGCCTTTGTTGCCGGTCCATGGCGACAAGTGTCGCTCCGAAACGGCGTCGAAATCGAGAACCCGCCGAACCGCTTCTTTGCCGATCCGTTTCTCGTCGAGAGGAATGGAAGAACGGTCTGTTTCGTCGAGGACTACTCGTATCGGACGAAGAAGGGACGCATCTCGGCTATTGAGATCAGCGGGGACAAGCGGTACGAGATCCTGGGTTCCGCTGTTGACGAGTCGTTCCATATGTCGTTCCCTTTCGTCTTCGAATACCGTGAAGAGTTGTACATGGTTCCGGAGACGACCGAAGCCAACTCGATCAGGCTCTATCGTTGTATCGAGTTTCCTATGAAATGGAGATTCGAGCGCGAGCTCCTGAGCAACGTGGTCGCGGCCGACCCGATAGTCTTCGAGTTCAGAGGGTGGTGGTGGTTGTTCACCACTGTGGCGTTGGCAGGTCGGTCGGAGGCCAATTCGCGGCTCATGGCTTACTACAGCGATGATCCCGTCTCGGGCGAGTGGATCCCCCACGAAGGGAACCCTCTTCTTGTTGATAGCAACATTGCAAGGAACGGTGGACTCCTTGATCGTGCCAGCAATGAACCAGTGAGATGCAGACAAGCGCAGGGCTTCAACGCCTACGGAGCGTCGCTGTCTCTGGCCGCGATTTCAGAGCTTTCGCCTACCTCTTTCGAAGAGTCCGAAATCGGACAGATTCTCCCGGACTTTTCCCCCGGACTTGAGGGATGCCATCACTTGGATAGCAATGGCGCCTATACGGTTTATGACTACGTTCGCAGAGAAACACTCAGGTGACCCCACCTGCGATGAATCGTTGGGCCGACGCGACTATCGGACATTCCCGTGCCCAGTCGGCGTATAAATGGATGAACCTGCGTGGTTGCTCCATGACCCCGTATCTGCGTGCTGGTTCACGGGACGAGGCTTGGGATCCGTTCGGCCCGGTAGATGAAGTAACTGCCGGGGCCGGACGGGTTCGTGTCCTCGACACGTAGTTCCCAGACGACCATCGGGTTTTGATCCCTTGTTACTTCGACGAGTCTCGCCGACGGTAGTCCGTTGGGTTCGTCGCGTAGACCGCCGAACGTGACGAGGATGTTGCCCGTCGTCGCCATCTCATCGGCATCCCCGATGAAACTGGTGTACAGGTCGCCCGGTGCGTACTCCCATACCTGTTCGACCGTCAGTGCGGTCTCGTCGATGCTGTATTCGACTGCCCGGCTCTGCGGATCTGTCTGTTGATCGTCAGGTGGGAAAGCTCCGCCATTGTGATTGTCGAAACCGAGCAGTGTTCCGTTTGATGTCAACTCTGGCGCGTGCTGGTGGTAGAGCCATGAGAACTCACCGCCTATGGGCTTCAGCAGGTACGGAGCGTATTTCGAATCCCAGCCGTTGGGATCGCCAAGGATCCATACGAGGTTCCCGGTTCCATCGATCTTGACGAGTGCATCTTGGTGGCGGAGGGAGATGATGACTCCACCGTCACCGGAAGGAATGACACCGTTCGCATGGCTCCAGTCGACGGTCGGGGAGTAGTCAGGGTAGTGGCTATTCCAGTAGGTGACGCTCAGAGCGTTGTACCCGATCCTGAATGGGTCGAGGATGTCGAGTAGTTTCGTCTCGTTGACAACCGACCCGTCGGCGGCAAACTCGATGACGACGTCGCCAACCACGTTGGTCGGCCCTGAGCGTGGGATCGGATCGGTTTCGCTCGTCGGGTATCCCTCGTACATGCGAACCTCGGAGCTCAGCGTCAGGTAGTTTCCGCCAAGGAGGGGCACGACCTCGTGGTGAATGGAATCTGCGGCGACCGGGATCGTTCCGGAAGGTGCTGTACTCCGGTTGTCGGAATGCCACTCCCGGATCACGTTCCCGAGCATGTCCATCTCGACGATTCCGTACTTGTCTCTCGTCATGAGCAGATTCCCTGATGACAGCTGGCGTACGTCGACGAAGATCTCATCGGACTCGTTGTACCAAACTACATCACCGGCGATGTCGACAACCACGACGTACTTGCTCGTGCCGGGGGTGAATCGGTACACGGGAAATAGCGTCAGACCAGGTTCGACAGCAGATAGGCCTACGGTGACCGTCAGGTTCGGGAAGCCAGAGGGAAGGTCCGGCGCGGTCCACGTGAGAGGGGGCGCAGTCTCGTGCGTAACGCCCTCAGCGTCTGTCGCTATGACCTCGATCGCATGGGTTCGTCCCGATCGGAAACCAAGGAGCGGGATCTCGTGATCCGTTGCGAATCCGTCGGACTCGTGTGTCCATGTGTTCGGGCCATCCGTGATGGTCACGGCCAGCATGGTTGGTATGGAAGTGGAAGCGATGAGCACCTTTACCAGGGGAGTCGATTCGTTGGGTGCTGGGGTGAGGATCGGCCACGACGTGTATGGTCGCGGGGGAGTTGTAACGGCGCGGGTGATATGTGTTTGGACGTTCGTGGTGATGGCGTTGGTACCGCCGACGATGATGACTCGTTGGGGTTTGAGGCGTTGGAGTTCTGTGGCGATGGTTGCCGGGAGGGTGTCTGGTTTGGTGAGGAGGAGTGGGCCGCCTGTGATAGCTCCGGCTGC
>JAMBLJ010000295.1 GCA_023336815.1 Actinomycetes bacterium | reverse complement strand
TCCAGATGCCACCGTCTGAAAGGAATGCGGCACTCGGTTTCCTGCCATTCTGCTTGAATCCCATCTTCGCCATATGGCGAAGAGAGAGCCGACGTGGCGGTATCCCAGGGAACCCGGCCGACGCTCTCACAAGCTGAGAGAGCGGCAGGCCCAACACTCGGTCGCCTCGGTAGACCCTATGTGGCGGCCTGCCGCCCAACACCAGCCTCCCGGCCGACGACGCGTACAGAGGCCTACCTGAGGCCAGGTCTGTGGCGCACACGATGTGCTCAACGCCGCTGTAGAGACTCCAAAGATTGCTGACAGTCCTAGGGGATTTGAAATACCGCCGAGCGATAAGCCATTCGACCAAGAGACCACGGAACAGTACGACCAGAGCCCACAGTGAGAGCAACCCAATCGTGATGGGTGGCGAAGGCAGGAAACCCCCAATCGCGGCAACGAGAAAAAGGAATGGAGGTAACAAGACCGCACCACCGATGATGGCAAGCCACGGGCGAGTCAGGACTCCTTTGTCAACGACGGTGTCGAAAAGCTCACGCGTGACGGCTTCCCAACTCCGCTCTTCTCGATCCTCAGCCTGCTGCCACATCTGCTCCGCCGCAACATCCGATGACGCGGCTCGCACTACTCCCCCTCGCAGGATGTCCTGCCCCATCCGAGACCAGTGGTGGTAGGCAAGGAAGACGTTCGTTATTGAGCCACCCGAGACCGAGGAAATTCGCCAAGGTGGCCGCCCGCGGTCCTTGATCGCCATGAGAGCACCGAGTCCGAAGAGTGTCGCTCGATGGCCTCCTCCGGAGAGCGCAACATCGATTTCGTAGCCTGTATCGAAAGCAGGGCCTCCGTGATAGGTCTTGCCGCCCGTTCTTGTCCGAGACGGCAATCCCTGGATGAGCATGCGTGCGCCCTCGAAAGGATCCTCCGTGAATAGACCCCGCCATGTTGCCCATCTAAAGAACTCGTCCATCGTACGGATCGCTTCCCAGACGTCGTGCGGTAATTCGTCAATAAGCCGGTAGAGCTCTTCATATTCGTCGTCGCTGGAGTCCTCTCTGAGGAGAGACGGCACCAGTCCTTCTAGAGCTCTGGCTACGTTTGTTGGACTCAGGTCGCTCAGTCGCAGCGTCGTACGTCCAGAGTTGCCCGAGTCTTGGGCTGAGGTGGATCTCTCGCTGAGCACCGCCGTCAACGCGGCGCGCCAGTCCGCAACAGACCGACGAATATCGTCACCGCCGCCCGACGTCAAACTCGCAATTCCGAACGCGCCGTATTCGGACGGAAGGGGAAGATCACTCAACCAGAACTCTGGTAGGGGTCGAGTTCCGCGCACATCCTCAAACCACAGGCTTAAGGCTTCTTCGAGCAAGAGGTTCTTCATGGTGCCCCGGGAATCCTCCGAAGGGTACCGAAGAGCTGCAGGTACAGCTCGCCTCGGCACCGGTCAAGTCAGGCCCCAACCGCACACGATCTAAGCCTGAATCCACCGACTCTGTGGCGTGGTGACGTTGGATTGTCGGGTTGAAATACACGGAATGGTTCGCACTGGGTTCCTTGGAGGCTCTCGACTGTGGTAGGAGGTCACGTCCAGCGAGGTGGTGTATGAGTGACACCGCGTCGGCCTCGTTGTTCTCTTTCTAGCCGGTTGCGGGCGGCTCGCATGGTGCCTCAACGCCTGCACATACAACAATCGAACGCGGCCTGACTGTCACGGAACCTATGTCGCGAGGCTGGGGACCGACTCTTCGGTCCCCAGCACCTTGATCCGAGTGTGTTGCAAACGCCGCAATTTACGGTACGGCCACCGGGCAACTCGACCCGACGCATGCAATCCTGCCGTCGATTGTGGGCGAGATCGGCGTGTTGGCGGCGACCCAGCTGGCCAGATCGCTTCTCTGGTTGCCCTCTACCTGTCCGCGACTTTGTGCGATGAAGTCTGGGTATCCGTCACCGCCGCCTGCAGTGAACACGCTCATCGTCATCGAGTACGTGGCTGCTGCGGAGAGGTTGATCGCGTCCGCGGTGCAGGCGCCGTCAACTCCCTGCCTGACCGCGCTTAGGATCCGACTTCCCGGAACTGCATCAATGTCGTACGTGAAACAGAGACCCGACAGTTGAGCGAAGCGGAAGTGAGGCGTCGGCATCGCTGAGACGCTGTGTTCAAGCATCCCCTTCAACTCGAACCCGGTGACATCATCGACGGTGTACAGGTCGTTGTTGAACCCGTTCGCGTTGGTGATCGTGCCGTCGGTGATGTCGAACCTCGGTGGGCTGTGGGCCGGGCACTGATCGTCCGGATCGTCCGAGATCGGACATGTGAGGTCACCTGTCACCCCACCTGAGTTCAAGATTGCGAAGTCGGTTCCATAGGTCGCTCGCCACGAGTCTGTGACGACGTTCCCGAGCAGCGATTCACAGCGGTCCATACGTACATCGCCACAGGAACCAGGCAACAAGATGGGTACCGTCGATTCGCCGACAGGTCGGAAGATGCTGCCCGACATCACGAGCAGCCCAGGTCCGTCAGGACCTGCAACACCGTCATCTGATTCCTCCCATATCTCGATTCGGACATCCTCAGAGAGCAGGATGTCCCTGACATTTGGCACCACCCAGTCGCCTAGCACCGCAACGAACATCGTCGTGTGGTGACCCTTCACACCCCCACCGTTCGTGTTGAACGTATGGACAAGCTGACGCCCAATCGTCGGAGCAAAGACCCAGAGTGTGTAGAACCCAGAACCGCCGCCACGAATCGCCGGAAGGTTGCTCAGCTGCGTATCGAACACAACACTATTCGCTGCGAAACCGGTGTTGTCCTCAATGTCCCAGATGTAGATATGTACCTGACCGGATGCACCGCTCCCGTTGACCCCTGTCAGCTTGACGTTGTCCACTGAAGTGGTCGCGTTGGCTGAGACGCCAACCGATAAGACCACGAGCATCGTGGTCAGCGCCCCAATCAACCGTAACGATCCCGTCCTTCGCATACTGTGTCGCATGAGAGAGCTCCTTTCGCTCGCTACCTCTGGCTGTGTAGTTCCTAACCCTACGCCTCAGGAATCGAGACGCAATGGGGAATCACCCTGATGTCGAAGGATGAACACATCTTCGTGTGCCATTCATATTC
>JAMBLJ010000294.1 GCA_023336815.1 Actinomycetes bacterium | reverse complement strand
TTCTCCTAGTCAGACGACAGACAGCAGATTGCAGACGGCGGATGAGAACTTTCTGACATCTGGTGTCTGATGTCTGGGGTCTGTCGTCCAGGTACACTTCTGGTCGACCATGCGAAAGGATCATCTGTGGCCAAGTTCCTCAGTGAAGACCACTTCAACGCTGCACGGGGAGCGCTCACGAGCGACCCCGGCTTCCAGAACGCGATCGCCAACGTGGATCTGTCGGTCCAGTTCGACGTATCCGATACACCTGATGGTGACATCAGCTACTACCTCAAGGTCGGCGACGGTGCGGTCGAAACGGACACGGGCCCCCTTGAAGGTGCCGATGTCACGGTTGCGAGCGACTACGAAACGTCCCAGGCAATCTCGAAGGGTGAACTGAACGTACAGATGGCGTTCATGACAGGCAAGATCAAGGTGGGTGGCAACATGGCAAAGATCATGATGCACCAGGGTGTCATCAACGACTACGCCAGGGTCCTCTCGGGTCTCGACGTGGAGTACTAACCAGTTCACAGTTCACAGCCGGATGATGCCGTGAGCCGAACGATGTGGCACAACAACGAAGAAGAGGCGCCCCGGCTGGGGCGCCTCTTCTTCGTTCACGAGAACGTGATATCAGCCAGGCTTCACAGCGTCCTTGAACGCTTTGCCTGCCTTGAATGCAGGAACCCTGGTTGCCTTGACTGCGATCTCTTCACCCGTCTGAGGGTTGCGAGCGGTACGTGCCGCACGGTCCCGACCTTCGAATGTACCGAAGCCAGTGATCTGGACCTTGCCGGCCGAAACGACTCCCCCAACGATGACGTCGAGTGTCTCGTTGATGACCTTTTCGGCCGTGGCTTTTGACTCGCCTGTGTTGCGAGCAACTGCCTCTACTAGTTCGCCTTTGTTCATACTGGGAAACCTCCTCATGTCCACGACTCTCGTGGATCGAATAACACGAGTGTAATTCTACCCAGCACCCGTTTCTGTAGCAACCATACGACTTTTTTTTATGTTGGACCAACCAAATCGGAGAAACGTCCACAGCTCGGAACCGATGCTCGCCGACCAAAGGTTCATCACGAAGTCAATCCCACGGCCGAACCGACATCGAAGGAAGGGGGCTCTAGAGATCGAGATCCTCAAGATCTGCAACCTTCTCCTTCACAGCGACGGCCGCTTCACGGAGTCCTGCGACCTCGTCATCGGTGAGTTCAACTTCCTCGACAGCTTCAACGCCGTTGGCTCCAAGCCGCGCGATCACACCGAGATAGACGCCATCAATGTCGTACTGCCCTTCCATCCATGCACACACAGGCATCTCGGCGCCCGCGTTCTCGATGATCGCCTTGACCATCGATGCGGCTGCGGCTGACGGGGCGTAGTACGCAGAGCCTGTCTTGAGATAGGCAACGATCTCAGCACCACCTTTGCGGGTCCGATCGACAAGTTCAGCGACCTTGTCATTCCCAAGCGCTTCCAGGAGGGGTGTGTCCCCAACCTTGCACAACGAGGGAACGGGAACCATCGTTTCCCCATGGGACCCAAGGGTTACAGCGGTCACATCCAGGACGTCATGGTCGGCTGCTTCGGAGATGAAGTGTGCGAACCGAGCACTGTCAAGCATGCCTGCCTGACCGAGAACACGGTTCCGTGGGAATCCAGAGACATCGGCAGCAAGGGTCGTCATCTGATCGAGCGGGTTCGTCACGACAATGATCACGGCATCGGGTGAAAATTTCACGATCTCCTGCACAACGGACTTGACGATGCCAGCATTGACACCAAGGAGATCCATCCGACTCATCCCGGGTTTCCGTGGTAGCCCGGCGGTGATCACTACAACATCGGAACCAGCGGTATCGGCGTAGTCGTTGGTTCCCGTGACGATCGTCCGATATCCAAGCACAGGACGTGATTGGTTCATGTCAAGGGCGAGCCCCTGAGGAAGCCCCTCGACGATGTCGGTCATCACCACCTCGTCAACGATGTCCCACTCGGCGATCCGCTGGACGGTGGTCGAGCCGTACTTTCCAGCGCCTACGACGGTTACCTTGCTCATGGCCTCTCCTTGATTCGGAAGAATGTCCTAAGGGTACCCCGAACGAGCGAAGCGGAATCAGGTCCAGAAGTCAGACAGCAGATACCAGATACCAGACCCTCAGAGTCATCCGAAGGTCCGCCATCTGGCATCAGTTCCCCGCTATCTGCTGTCTGGTATCTGCTGTCTGCCGTCTTCTCTTACATTCGCTCGACTACGGCTTTGCCGAAGGCGGATGTTGATACCTCAGTCGCTTCATCCATCAGACGAGCGAAATCGTACGTGACGATCTTGTCGGTAATGGCAGCCTCCATACC
>JAMBLJ010000293.1 GCA_023336815.1 Actinomycetes bacterium | reverse complement strand
GTCGCAGAGATGTCGTAGTCCTCAGCGATCCGGTACAGCAACCACCTGGCAAGCCACAGATGGTCCCCGACCTCAACGGTGTCAACGGGCCCGATCTGGAACTCCCACTGGCCGATCATGACCTCTGCATTCGTACCGGAGATCGCGAGGCCTGCCTCCATACACGCCCAGGTGTGATCCTCGACGATGTCGCGGCCCCAGATCTCGTCCGCGCCGATTCCGCAGTAGTACCCGCCCTGGGGAGCAGGGAAACCGCCAATGGGCCATCCGTGTGGCCGACCATCTTTGTAGAACGTGTACTCCTGCTCGAGGCCGAACCACGGTTCCTGATCACCGTACTTCTCAAGAGCTTCGACCGCAGCGGCTCTTGTGTTCGAGACATGTGGTGTCATGTCCGTGTTGAGAACCTCGCACATGACCAGAAGATCGTCGCCGCCCCGGATGGGATCGGGCACGATCTTCACTGGTCGCAGCACGCAGTCAGAGTTGCTCCCCGGCGCCTGCTCGGTCGATGATCCGTCAAAACCCCAGATCGGTGGCTCTTCGCCGTCTCCCACGATCTTGGTCTTCGATCGCACGAGAGCCGTTGGCTTCTTTCCGTCGATCCAGATGTACTCAGCGCGATATGGCATCGTTCCTCGCTTCTTGTTCGTTGCGTTTCACAGGGCAGCGCGCAGCGCCAACCATCTCGTCCAAGGATGGCGCGGTGGCGTTTCAACTGAGTAACCGCAGTGTGAACGCTCTGTTACAGGATCGCTCCCGTCTGGCGCTTCGCCCGAAAGTGAATACGCTATGGGCACCAAGAACGTGGAGACCCATGGATCGTCAAAGAGAATATGTGCTCAGTACGGTGAAGGAGCGCGGTATCCGCTTCATCCGCTTGTGGTTCACCGATGTACAAGGATTCCTCAAGTCCTTCGCGATCACACCAGCAGAACTCGAGGTGGCCCTCGACGAAGGCGTCTCTTTCGACGGTTCCGCGATCGACGGCTTCAGCCGATCCCACGAGGCTGACATGCTCGCACGGCCAGACCCGTCCACCTTCCAGATCTTGCCGTTCACGAGTGGCCATGCAGGCGTCGCTCGCATGTTCTGCGACATCGTCACACCTGATGGCGATCCTTTCCCAGGTGACCCGAGGTGGGTGCTCAAACAGACACTCAGCCGCGCAGCAGAGCTCGGTTACTCGTTCTACGTCGCACCCGAGATCGAGTTCTTCTACTTCGAGGACTCGTCGCCAGCCACGAAAGTGCTCGACAGGGGCGGGTACTTCGACCTCACCCCTCTCGACGTCGCCCAGGAATACCGGCGCTCCACGATCGTTGCGCTCGAGAAACTGGGGATACCCGTAGCGTTCAGCCACCACGAGGTCTCCCCATCCCAGCACGAAATCGGGTTGAGACACACGGACGCCCTCACGATGGCTGACACCATCATGACGACCCGCCTGACGGTGAAGGAAGTTGCCATCGAACATGGCATCTACGCAACGTTCATGCCCAAGCCGCTCGAGGCGGTGGACGGATCAGGAATGCACCTCCATCTCTCTCTCTTCAAGGGTGATCAGAACGCGTTCCACGATCCAGATGCAGATCTCGAGCTTTCCACAGAGGCCAGGGGCTTCATTGCAGGCCTGCTCACACATGCGTCAGAGTTGACGGCCGTGACGAACCAGTGGGTGAATTCGTACAAGCGCCTCGTCACCGGGTTCG
>JAMBLJ010000292.1 GCA_023336815.1 Actinomycetes bacterium | reverse complement strand
CAATTTGCCCTCGTAGCTCAGGGGATAGAGCACCGGTTTCCTAAACCGGGTGTCGCTGGTTCGATTCCAGCCGAGGGCGCTCCCTGAATCCCTTGTGGCTGTTGAGTTATCGCGGCTTGCTGCACGATGCGTCGGTGCTTCCTGTCTGTGTTTGGTCTGTGTTTGGTCTACGTCTGGTCCGCACAAGGCCGATTCAGGGCAGGATTTGGTCAATTACCACAGGCTTCCAAACGACTCCGATCTCGCTTCTGGCGTTGATTCGACCCGAGTACACGCCAAGGAGCTTTGTAACTTCGCGCATGGGACGTCGCCCATCAGCAGTTCGATAGCCACCATGAGTCTTCAAGATCACGGGAGATCCGGACATACCACCTCGCGTCGTGGCGTCGATCAAGGACAACGGCTGTCCGTCGAAATCTGTAGCTGGATCGGAGGCGATATGTCCCGTCTTCCAGATCGGCAGCAGATCTCCGATTGAGATTCCCAGTGGAAAACCGATGATTGAGACGAGCATCGCTGGTTCAGGCACGGCATCTGCATCAGAGAGTCCCAGCGGAAACGGAAAGAGATCAATCGATTGTCCACTTGGCGCAATCGGCAGCGCCACAACGTCGACTACCAGTCCATTAGGGTGCGCCAGCCAGTTCGGCGTTCCATCTGCTGGCCAGTACTTCCCCAAAGGCACCGACCTATCCATCCACACCCAAGAAGTCCTCGACCAGGCCGCCTACAGCCTCAACACTCGCCCTAGACAAACCCTTGGCGGGATGACACCATCAGACAAACTTGCTGAAGCGACGCAATCACCCCTTGAAACCACCGCACATATGCACCCCCTGAGGCGATCGTATTGCCGGCTATCGGCGGGTCCCCAATACGGCATCAGACTGGCCCTTCGTGCGGATCGTCATCGCTCGCGAGCGACCGGCATGTTTCGGCAACTTGACCGAGTAATAACGAGTAGCCTGCTTTCGAACCGGAGGTCGTGAGCATGGGTAGCGAGCAGATCGTGAAGCAATACGGGCGAGCACAGATTGATCGGGATCTCGCGGCTCTCCGCGAACTCGCACATCCGGAAATCATCGTTACCTACCCCCAGTCGGGAGAGGTGATCCACGGCGTCGATAATTACGTCGACATGCTGGCGAACTATCCCGGAGGACTCGGTCAACTCGACGAGTTCACTGTCCACGGTACCGAGGAGCGCGTGAGTGTCGTGTCGTCTCCGATCGGACTCCCGATGATAACCGTGACTGGTTCCGGCAACACGTTCTTCATCGAGACAATGGCCGAGTATGCAAACGGTCAAGCCTTCAACGTCGTCGGACTTCTCATTCTACGCGACGGCAAGGTCGCCGCCGAGACGTCGTATTTCGCTGCGCCATTCGATGCGCCCGACTGGCGATCAACCTATGTCGAGTGATTACTGCAATCGCTCAGCCTGAAGGATCGTTCGGAATCGGGAGAGAATTCGTCTTCTTCTGCCGCCGTCGCCACCTCAGCCAGCTCTGATGATCGATTCGGCGATCAGCAGCGTCCCCGGATCAGGTTCGGAGGGTTCTCCGTCGGCCACGACGAGCTCGAATACGAGTGTGGACACGGTCCCGGGGGTAGAAAAGGAGGGTTCATTGCCTTTCGACTGTACGGTTCGCTCGAGCCGTGGTTCGACCAGACCTGGCGTCCCGGCGAGATCCAACCGATCGGCTGATCACCGAAAATGGGTACAAGATCCAGGCCTGGCGCCGCCTGAAACCAACTCATGCCATTGGCCAGGCACTGCGTCGATCCATGGCATGGGCTTGTTACCCTCCCAAACATGAAAATTGAGATTACGCACAAGGACGACAATCACCTTGTCGTCGAAACACGGGGTCAAACGCTGCCAGTGCATCGCGGTGTGTCAGCAGACGATGCAACCGATGGATTCATGGCTTCGGAACTCCTCCTCGGTGGGCTGGGAGCGTGCATGCTGGGGACCGCTCTGACGTTCGCACGCAACACCGACATGCCTCTCGATGATCTTCGCGTCGTGATGGACGCTGACTCCGCTGCGAACCCAGAACGACTACAGACCATACGTGTCACGATGACCGCCACAGGCCAGCTCACCGACCGCCACCTCGCATCGCTGTCACGGGTGGCCGCACGCTGCAAGATTCACAACACACTCGCTGATCCACCGACCGTCGAACTCAGCCT
>JAMBLJ010000291.1 GCA_023336815.1 Actinomycetes bacterium | reverse complement strand
GCTCATGATCCAATCCATCCGCTCTCTCGAAAAGTCGACGTTGACGCGGACCATTTTCTGGCTAGCGGTCGTCGTGATGGGAATCGTTTCCGCCCAACATGTCGTTTCGCTGGTGAACGCGGTGTCGGATGGCAACGGAGCACGTGTAGGACTCGACTATCGAGCATTTCTTGCGGCAGGAGAGCTCATTCGCTCGGGCAACAGCCACCTACTCTACGAACCTACTTCGGTCGAGTTTCTTGCTCTGGCACAAGTTGGTTTCGTGTACCCGCCGTGGGCAGCCCTGTTCATGGTCCCATGGACATTCCTGCCGGTAGGCGTAGGGCTTGTCGTGTGGACCGCGGTCGGTCTTGGTGCCGCCGTGAGCGGTCTGTATGCCTGCGGTGTGCGTGACTGGCGACCTGCCACCCTCGCCCTCGTATCGTTTCCCTCTGTTTTCGCACTGGGGCTGGGGCAGAGCACGTTCCTTTTCGTAGGCGTTGTTGGCTTCTCCGTGGCGTCGATGATGAAGGCACGCTCCACGCGATCTGGTGTTTGGTTGGCGCTAGCAGGGTGGAAGCCCCACCTCCTTGGAGGGTTCGCACTGCTGTGGATCGCCGATCCGAGGCGGTGGACCAGCCAGATCATGGCTGCAGCGAGCACCACGGCGCTTCTGGTTGTTGCATCGGCCATCGCTCTTCCCGGCTCGTGGAGCTCGTGGTTGGCGTTTCTCTTCGATTCGGTCAACGAGCTGGCAAGCGCCGTTCTTGAGGCGTCGCTTCCTGGCATGGTGTCCCTGTTGATCGGCTCGCTCAGTCCGATTCGATGGTTGATCAGTGGTGTGCTCGCGATAGGGATCGTCATCGGCGTGGTGACAGCGCTGCGGCGGAGACGTTCGAGTATTGAGGCGTCCCTTGCGCTGGCGATGGGCGCCTGGCTGCTGATCGTTCCTCACGTGGTCGTCTACGACGTGCTCATCCTGGTGATCCCACTCTCGATCGCTTTTCACACGCATCTACGTCGCGACGTCGTCATCTCGGGAACGATGCTTGCATTTGGACTTTCGATTGGGCCGCGGGTGACACAGATGCAGCTTGATCGGTTCGGCCGGGCTATCGACCCCTCCACGCTGGCGTTGATCGGTGCCGTTTCCTTGTTCGCCTACTGGGTGTGGGCGGGGGACCGCTTCTTCCATAGCGACGAACCTACGCATGACTCGATGGCTGCTGGACGTCATCGTTCGGACGTGTCATAGAATCCCGATCATGTTCGATTCTCTTTCCACACGACTTGGTGGCGTATTCGACCGACTTCGTAGCAAGGGTCGGTTGAGCGAAGACGATGTCAACGCGGCTCTCCGCGAAGTTCGCATCGCGCTGCTTGAGGCGGATGTCAACCTCGGCGTCGTCAAGACCTTTCTCCAACGAGTACAGGGACGCGCGTTGAGCGCTGAGGTCGCGAAGAGCCTCACACCAGGCCAGCAAGTCGTCAAGATCGTCCACGAAGAGCTCATCGTCACCCTTGGTGAGGAAGAGGCTCCACTCGTGAGGCCGACGGCACCTCCACTGGTGATCCTCCTCGTGGGTCTCCAGGGATCGGGCAAGACAACGACCGCAGCAAAGCTTGCCAACCACCTCAAAGGCAAGGGAAAGCGCCCCATGCTCGTCGCAGCGGACCTTCAGCGCCCGGCGGCGATCGATCAACTCGAGACGCTTGGCAGATCCATCGATGTCCCCGTGTACGTGGACCGCAAGGGCAAAGCGCCAAAGGTCGTTAAGGCCGCATTGAAAGCCGCAAGAGAAGAGAGCGCCAACGTCCTCATCGTGGATACCGCTGGGCGGCTTCAGATAGACACTGATCTCATGAAGGAACTCGCTGCGGTCAAGAAGTCGGCAGCACCCGATGAGACACTTCTTGTCGTCGACGCCATGACAGGCCAGGAAGCTGTCAACGTTGCGAAGGGGTTCTCGGAGTACACGGACATCACCGGACTGATCATGACGAAGATCGATGGTGATGCGCGCGGGGGCGCCGCGATATCAGCGCGCGAGGTGACCGGTGTACCTATCAAGTTCGTCGGGACAGGGGAGACGATTGGTGACCTCGATACGTTCTACCCGGAACGTATGGCTTCGCGGATTCTTGGGATGGGGGACGTTCTCTCACTCATCGAGAAGGCGGAGGAGACGTTCGACCAAGAGGAGGCCGAGCGAGCAACGAAGAAGATGCTCGATGCCACCTTCGATCTCGAGGACTTCCTTGAACAATTCCAGCAACTCAAGAAGATGGGACCATTGCAACAGCTCGTTGGTATGCTCCCAGGCGCAGGTTCGACCCTGCGCGATGTCCAGGTGGATGAGAAGCAACTCGACCGCGTGGAAGCGATCATCAGGTCGATGACCCCGGGGGAACGCCGGAATCCGAAGATGATCAACGGCAGTCGCAAGCGTCGTATCGCAGCTGGGTCCGGGACCCGGCCGCAGGACGTCAATGGCGTTCTCAAACAGTTCGCACAAGCACAGAAGATGATGAAGGCAATGGCCGGAGGGAAGAGTCCAATACCAGGGCTCAACATTCCGGGTATGCCACGCCAACACAAGAAGAGGTGACCGGATGGCAGTCAAGATCCGCCTGACGCGGCTTGGCAAGAAGAAGCAGCCGACGTACCGCGT
>JAMBLJ010000290.1 GCA_023336815.1 Actinomycetes bacterium | reverse complement strand
TCTGCTGTCTGCTGTCTGCTGTCTGCTGTCTGCTGTCTGCTGTCTGCTGTCTGCTGTCTGCTGTCTGCTGTCTGCTGTCTGCCGTCTGCTGTCTGCTTCACATTCCCAGCCCTTCGACAAGACCACTTGGTTCGATCAGCGCGGTGAGCGAGTTGATGTCGGTAGGAGCGTGGGCTGCGAAGCCGATCGTGTACATCGCAACACTGTGACGGGCCGCAAGTTCGTTGGATGCATCGGCCTGGCGTCGTGCCTCACCTGCCCAGACGCGAAGGTTGGCTCGGGCCTTTGTTCGCAGACCCGGATTCGACATGCCGCGGATAGGTGTGTCGGCGGCTGTGATCCATTCCAACGGGAGCGCCCGGTTGAACACGATCGCACGCGGTGTGATAGCGATCCCCTCGAGATGCTTGAAGAATCGTTTCGTCTCGTGAATAGGCGTAGGGTCGGCCGTGGTTGCGATGATGGTTGTTGCCTGTCTGAGATAGCGCTCGATCGTGCGAGACCTTGCTGACAGGCTGTCGTACATGGTGCGCAGATCGAGCAGAAAGTCGGCGACATCGGAGAGCATCGGCCCGCCGAGGATGGTATCTGCGAGTCTGAGCATCGGCTTTGCGGTGAACCTGTACAGGATGCTGCGTCCCGGAATATGCGAACCGGTCAGCCACTTGAGAAGTTTGCCTGACACAAGATCGCCCGTTCGTTGTGGGGCAGTGAAGAAATCGATACCGCCTCCTGAAGGCGGTGTGTCGATCACGAGCACGTCGAACTTTCCGCCCTCGATGTACTCAGCCATACGCTCGCCTGCTGCGTATGACTGTGCCGCAGGAAACCGGTCGGCGATAGCCCGGAAGTATGGGTTCACAAGCAATCGGTCGCCGACCTCGGGCTCCGCATACCGGTAGATGATCGCTTCCCACGATGCAGAGACATCGAGCATTGCAGCCCACATGAGCTCCTCGCCGGCCACGGGCTGTGGTTGATCGTCGAGATGGTCCACGCCGAGTGCGTCGGCAAGTCTCTTGGCAGGATCGATGGTGAGAACGAGGGTCCGGAGACCCTTGCGGGCGGTGACCGCCGCGATGGCGGCAGAGATCGTCGTCTTGCCTACACCCCCTGCTCCCGTGACGATGATCGTTCGGGTTGTCATCGTGAACCGTCGATGGCGTCGGAGAGTTGGAGGGCAACTTCGAGCGGTGTCAGCACACCACGCAAGTAGGGGAGCGTCCAGTGCGCCTCCGTGGCGGCAATCCACACCGATTGTTCGTGCTCCAGGGTCGTTTGGAGCGTTGCGGCCTCACGAACAGGACCCTCAGGGATCTCACCGAGAGAGGAGCCATCGATCCCGGCGCTGCCCAACACACGATTCATGGCGATCCGGGGAACCGTGCCCAGCGCATCGGATCGAAAGATCTCGATCGACTCGAGTGTCTCGTTCATCGGTAGTTCCGACGGATTTGTCACGAACACGATCGACGTTGTATCCGGGTCCCCGATTGTCGATTCGAGCGTTGCGGCCTGCCTGCGTACGTTCCCTGTCGGAACGAGCTCTGCGATCGTGCGTGGAGCACGTATATACGATTGGAACTGTCCGAGCGACGGAGCGTCCACAACAACCGTGTCCCACGTGCCGCGCCATGTTTCGAACACTGGTTTACCGATACTGATGATCTCGCGAACTCCCGGTGCGGTCTCTGCCAGGACACTGAGGGCTCCGGCTATCTGTCTCGTGGGTGCGCCAAGAGGAACATGGAGTTGCAACTTGAGATACTCGTCCAGAGCTGCAGCCCGATCGATACTCATAGCATGGAGACCATCTCGTATCTCCTGGGGACGGTAAGCGAGCTGTTCGACACCCAGATGGGTCGCAAGCCCCGGACTTGCCGCCATATCGATCGCAAGTACGGTTTCTCCCGCACGTGCCCGAGCGATCGCCAAACCGGCTGTGACGGCAGACTTCCCCGTGCCACCCTTGCCCGAGACGAAGACGAGACGTGTGCTGACCATCGACGAAGCGTAGCCTGACGCCCATCCCAGAATCGATGGGTACCATCACCTCATGGCAGATCTTCGTGTCGCTGATCAATGGCGGTCGGGTGTGCTCCCTCTCGCGGTTGCGGCGATGCTGGTGCTAGGTGCGTGCACGTCTGCGTCGGCCACGCACACGAGCGAATCACAAACCATCAGACCCGGAGACGGGGTCCTCG
This sequence comes from Actinomycetes bacterium, assembly GCA_023336815.1. Taxonomy (GTDB): domain Bacteria; phylum Actinomycetota; class Acidimicrobiia; order Spongiisociales; family UBA5794; genus JAMBLL01. The sequence goes on along the minus strand of JAMBLJ010000290.1, from coordinate 22,976 downwards.
ATTGCGACGACAACCAGGTGGTTCGAGCGCTCGACATCAGTGTCTCGGATACGTCGGAAGCTGACGTTATCCGCCAGGCGGTGACGCAGTGGACTGATCTTGGTGGTGTTGCGGAGGCGGTTCCGTCACTTGAGCTATGGACCGTTGTGATCGACGGCCGTAACGTCGCCGTCGCGTATCCCGAGATCAACGGTGACAACACCTGGACGGTGCACGATGTCCAAACCTGTGGCGAGCCCGATACGGGACCCGCCGCCATCGATGGAGATTCCGACTGTACGACTGAGTTCTGGTGGACGGTCCAGGGCAGCATCGATCCGAATACGCCTGGCGAGGCGTCTTCTCCCGAGGAGGCGCTTCGAACAACTCTCAATCGTTACGCCGGGAGGCATGGCGGCGATATTGTCCTCGTCGATCTGACGGTTGGTTCCCTGGTCGTACAGCAGCGCGAGGTGGTCGTCGCTCGTGCAACGGAGGTGCCGGCTGGAGGTTGGGTGACCATAACCATCGTGGGTTGCGAGAGCTTCGAATAGCCCGACTGTCTGATTCCTCTTGTTACCCTGGCTTGTCCTGACCGGGAGGAGACATCATGGCGAGACTCGATATGGACGAATTTCTCAAGCGGTTCGCCGACCGCGCACAAGCGGTGCGGGATCGTGGTGTACCACCCCTCGAAGGCCAGGCCCGCAAGGTGTTCATTGAAGGAGCCGAACGCGACTTCTTCGACTACTCCCTGATAGCGTCCGCCGAGTGGGCAGTCGAGGACGACAAGCTCATCCTGCGCATCCCCCTCTCAGGCTGAGGGATCCTCGATACCAAGGGCAGCCCGTTTACCTGCCGCGCGGCGTTCCGTTTCAAGACGTCCCAGGGCGTAGTCGTTTGGATCGATGAAGGTCATCGCATCGGCGATCCTGCGGTGACCGGCTACGTCACGGATCTGTCGATGCATCTCCTGACACACGGCCCGGTAATCGGGGTGGCCTCCGCGCTGCGTCCGCAGCTCGAGCATGTGGAACGCCTCCCGCGCGTTGAAGTTCATGTAGAACCGGACCCGGTAGGCAAAAGGTACGACGTACTGTGCGACGTTTGGTGTTGCCGAGACCGCTAGTTCGTCGTGGAGCACTGCCATGCGGTCCATGGCCGTCCGCCACGCGGATTCGGCGCCGATGTCGATAACGGATTCTGGGATGACGTACCCGTTGGCAGGTGTCAGCGGTTGCCAGTCGAGGGTCAGCATGCGGTGGCGTTGCAGGTCTCGGAAGATTCCGTAGTCGCACAGAACGTCGAATCGATAGAACGTTTCTTCCAGACCTCGTCCAGGTTTGTGGCGCCGGTTCGTTCGGTCACCGACGTATGCCGCGAAGATCTCGTCGATACGTGACTCCGGCATGTCATCAACGAGTGCGCGAAGATCGGCATCTGGCATGTTCACGTAGGGGTACAACGCGCTCGCTGCGACACGTCGCTCTCCTTCGGGATCCCAATGGATGAGTTGAACGGTGTGGGTGCCCCCTGGTGCGTCCGTGATGGTCTGACCGATGTCGGTCATCGCTTTGGCAATATCAGCGAAGTACCGGGCCCACGTGCCACCCCGGTCGGGAACGTCGACTCGCTTCATGAACGATGGGATCACGGTACGAAGTTCGAAGAGCATCTGATCGCCGTACCAGCGAACCTCCTCGAGCGGATGTGCTGCCATACGGAGCAGCAGGGCCTCGTAGGCTTGCCCCGATGCGAAGATCCCAACGTTGGACGTTGTTGCGGCGGGGAGCAACCCTCTGGCGTCATCGCATGCACGTGCACGGATAGTCGCCTTCCACACGAAAGCTGAGTCTCCTTCCGCCTGCGGGTAGAGCTTCTCGTAGTAGGAGACGAGTTTCGCGACGATGCGGGAATACACGTCGAAGAGCTCGTTGAGTTCACGCACGTACCGATCACGCTCGGGTGTCCGATCGAGTTCGGATGGGACATGGAATCGATACCTTCCTCCGAGGTGCTGATCGTAGAAGATGTACCTCGTAGACTGCTCGAGGTACGAGGCGAGTCTTCCCCATTCGAGCACCTTGGTGAGGATGTTCGATGCCTGCTCCACTGCGAGGTGCGCACCACCGAGTTGAGCGACAGAGTCGTCACCGTACTGCGTGAACACCCGGTCATAGAGCGATTGAGCTCGCTCCATCCCGACCGGATCTCCGTTGTTCGTGTCGTCTGTGATCGCACCGGTGCCAGTGTCAGCGTCTTCGGCGAACTCGTCAAGGAAGAGCCGCCGAACGGACTTGGGTGATCGGGAGTATCTGGCGAATAGCGCACCCTTGACGACCTCAGGCAGGCTGTGGATCGCGAATACCGGTTTGTCGATATTGGAGAAATGCCTCGACAGCACATCCTGCTCTGCTGGTGTGAACGTCTCGATGTGAAAGCTATTGGTGGGAGACGTCACGGGGTCCTTTGGTCGACGAATCAACCGTAGTGTCCCGGTGATTCCTCAGCAATAGCGGAACCGGTTGTACGATTCTCTTGATGGTCGTCGTACGGATTTTGCTTGGTGTTCTTCTTGGACTGCTGGCGCTCGTGCTGGTGCTACCTGCAGTGATCCTCGTGGACCTCGTCTCAGGTGGAACGGGGTTGGGGTTATGCCAGGACGGGTTAGCCACGTGCTCTTCGGGGGCGTTCGCCGGTATGGAACTGCTGATAGTGACCGGTGGGGTTGTAGTCGTGCTCGGAGCGTTGATCGCCTTGTGTGTTCGAATCCTGCGGCGATCGAACACTGCCGACACACCTGTGGCGTTCTAGCTAATGACGCCGCCTGGGTCGATGGCGGGTTGGGTGCTCAGGTCCCGGCAAAGGTCTCTCACACGTGTCTTGCGTCGTGATCCGCAAGAACGGAGACAACGGAACCCGCCACGATGAACAGCCCCGATGACTGTGCGATCACACCCTCGGGAGCCGTCAATTCCGACTCGATGCTGAGACGCTTGCCCTGCCGTAGTGAGACGTCACCTGTCAGCGTGTACGCCACCCGTGGCCGGGCTTCCCTCCGGTATCGGATGTCGAGTTTCGCTGTGAGGACGAACACACCCTCAGACAGAATCGCGGCCCATGCCGAGATCTCGTCGAGTGCGGTTGCGATCACACCACCGTGCACAACACCGTGGAAACCGGTGTAATCGTCACCGACCGAGAACGGTCCGGTGGCACCGTTGTCGGTTGCCGTGAACGTTGATAGTCCAAGCCCGACCTTGTTCGTTGCCCCACAGCCAAAGCAGGTGTCAAACACGTCACGGAGGCGTTCGATCTGCTCGCGAGTGGCTGGCGTCGCCTGATCCATCGCGTCACTGTACCGCTGTACCATCGTTCACCATGGCACGATCACGCACACACGAAACCCCGGCACCAACAACGGATGAGAAGCGACAGGCCCGTGTCGTACTCAACCGACTCAAGAAACGGTATCCGCAGATGAAGACGGCACTCGACTACACAAGTGCCTGGCACCTGCTCGTAGCTACGGTGTTGTCAGCTCAGACGACAGACGTGAGTGTGAACGCCGTGGTACCGGAACTGTTCTCGGCATATCCGTCACCGGAGGATCTCGCCGGGGCGGACCCTGAGGCTGTCGAGAAGATCATCTTCTCGACAGGGTTCTATCGCCAGAAGACCAAGAGCATCATCGCTCTGGCTGGCGATCTGGTCGTGAAGTACAACGGGGAGGTTCCCAGAGACCTCGATGAGCTTGTCACTCTGCGAGGCGTCGGTAGAAAGACCGCTTCGGTCGTGCTTGCTGAAGTGTGGGGTGACCCAGCTATCGCCGTTGACACCCATGTGAAGCGTGTGTCTCAAAGACTCGGCATCGTAGGTGCGTCGGATCCCACGAAGGTGGAGTTCGAATTGAGGGCGCTGTTCGCCGAAAAGGATTGGGCAGGTGTGTCGATGCGCATGATCCAGTTCGGACGTGATGTCTGTGATGCGAAGAAGCCACGGTGCTGGGAGTGTCCACTCATTGATCGTTGCGAGTTCGACTCCAAGAACCTCCATCCCGTGTGAGTGCCTCTGCCCTCAGGAAGGCCTTTCGCCGCAACCCCCGCGATAGGGCCATTGCGGCCCTGGCGATTCCTGCGCTTGGGACACTCGCGATCGACCCGATAGTTTCTATCGTCGACACGGCGTGGGTGGGGAGACTGGGCACCGTACCGCTGGCATCCCTAGCTATAGCCTCTGCCATTTTCGCTGCGATCTTTAGTGTATTCAACTTCGTTCACGCGGCGATCACTCCGCTCATCGCTGGCGAGGTGGGAAGAGGAGACTCGGAGCGAGCGGGTGCGATAACGACAGGTGCTGTCGTGATTGCGATCCTGCTCGGGATCGCTGTGGCATTCGTGATGATGTTCTTCATCGAACCCGTCATCGGTCTCTTCGGCGCAGATGACAGCGTTGCTGCCGGGGCGAGCACGTACCTTCGCATCAGGTTCCTTGCGCTCCCCGCGGTCCTGATCGCGATGGTCGGTCACGGTGTATATCGGGGCCATAGCGACACGAGAACACCGCTGTACGTGGCCGTCGGCATGAACGTTGTCAACCTCGTTCTCGATCCGATTCTCATCTTCGGCTTCGATCTCGGTGTAGCGGGTGCTGCATGGGCAACAGTGGTCGCCCAGACGGTTGCGGCCGGATGGTTCCTCGTGCTGATGTTCGGTGTGCAGCGAAAACGACTCGGCACCCACCTTAAGGTTCACCGGCTCGGGTCCCTCGGTGTCGGTCAGATCCTCAGCGCGGGTTGGCCGATGATGATCAGGAGCGCGGCGTTGTTGCTTGCGATCACGGCCACGACGGCGGCAGCCTCCCGGATCGGTACCCAGCAAGTAGCCGCTCACCAGATCGCCATGCAAGTGTGGCTCTTCCTGTCGTTCGTGCTCGACTCATTCGCGGTTGCAGCGATGGCGATGGTCGGAACGGATATCGGAGCACGTGATCTCAAGGCTGCGCGTGACGTGTCGAACCGGTTGCTCGCACTCGGATTGATGGCTGGCATCGGTCTTGCTGTGCTGCTTGCAGTTACCAGTCCGTTGATCTTCATGATATTCACGACCGACCAGGGTGTTCGCACCGATCTCAGATCGATCTACGGCTTTGTTGTGCTTCTCCAGCCGATCACCGCGCTCGTGTACGTATGGGACGGGATCGGGATCGGGGCGAGTGCATTCAAGTTCCTCGCCGGGTCGATGGTGGCCGCCGGTGCGGCTTCGGTCGCGACACTTGTTGTGTTCGGTGACACGTTGGTCGGGGTCTGGGTCGGTATTGCGGTGTTGACCCTTACGCGGTTGGTGGCGCTTGCCTGGTGGTACCAGACGGGCGCACTTTCTTCTTCCTCACGAGGTCCATCCCACGGGTCTCTGGCAGCTTGAGCACCAGGAAGATCGAGATCAGGAGTCCGGAACCGAGAGCGGACACCGTGGTAGCGAGACCTACTGAACCGATCAAGGCTGCGCCGGTGCCGAACCCGGCGATGCTTCCGATGATCGCGATGTTGGTCAGCCATGCACTTGCCGTGGCTCGCACTCGCGTAGGAAAGAGCTCGGCGCGTTGGGCACCGAATGATGGCGTGAGCATTGTTGCTCCGAGTGTGGCGAGGAAGATGGATGCCGCAAGGAACCAGCCCGAATCGATGAGGTAGAACCCGACACCTCCGACGAGTCCGATGGCAAGAGCGGCAACCGATGTCGGTCTCCGGCCATATGTGTCTGCCAGCCTGCCGCCGACGAGAAGACCAACCGCTCCGAGACCGGAGAACACGATGAGGAGGAACCTCGCTGCACCTGTGTCCCACGATAGATCGTTGATCATCCTCTCGAGGACGAAGTCGAAGGCAGGAGCGGAGAAGGCTGCCACGAAAAAGGAGATGCCGGCGAGCGGCCAGAAGTGTTTGGAGAGACCCATGCCGAGGGCCTTGGTGAAGCGGATCGGGGTCGAAGGTGTGAACGCTCGAGACTCAGGCAGGAATCGGTTGAGAAGCGGAAACGCCAGGAGACCCAGGGTTGCAAGACCAAAGAGGATCCTCCATGCATTCTCATTCGCCTCAGCAAGTGGAAGCAGCAGCAGCCCCGTACCAACACCAAGCGATCCGGCGAGGCCATAGATACCGATCCCCATTGCTCGGACCTCTGGTCGAAGTTCTTCTGCGATGAGTACGAGTGTCAGCGATGCGACAGCAACGAGTCCAACTCGCACGACCGCTTGGGAGATCACGTAGGCGGCAACAGAGGGGATGAACGCTGTCGCGAGACTTCCGAATGCCATCAGGACAAACGCCGCGAGAATCGGTTTTCTACGCCCGGAGCGATCAGCCGATATCGCGAAGAAGACCCCGAGCAATGAGACCGCCCTGACCGCAGCGAAGATGGCGCTCATCTGTCCCTCAGTGAGTTCAAGTGATACCCGTGCGAACGGAAGCGTGTGGGGCATCTGACTGCCTGCGTAGCCTGCGACGAATGCGATGATCGCTGACAGGAAGAGGATCCTGCGGTCCTGCGCATTAAACGAGCGCGAGCTGTTGGCATGTTGCTGTGAGGTCATGGCCCATCGAAGTCGTGAAACTGCGAGGTTAGTCGTACCATTCATGAACCTCGTCCTTCACAGTGGGAACGAAGCACCGATGTGTTTCGTTCTTGACAGGACGAGCGTCGCGACCGAACAAGGACGGAACGGGTGGAAGTCAGCATCGTCGCCGCATTACTTGCTGGCGCAGCATCGTTTCTTTCTCCGTGTGTGCTCCCTTTGCTTCCGGGCTACGTGAGCCTGATGTCGGGTTACGACATGACTGAGCTTGCTGAAGGCAACGTTTCTATGCGTCGGGTAGTTGGACGGACTGGATTGTTCGTTCTCGGCTTCACCATCGTGTTCGTGGCGCTCGGGGCTACGGCAACATCATTGTCGAGTTTCCTGGCTCAGAACATCTTCACTGTGGTCGCGGGCTGGATCATCATCGTGATGGGTGTGTTCATTGCGGTGAGCGCTGTGTGGACGCCCGCCTGGCTCATGCCGATGATGAAAGACCGAAGGATCGAGTCCTCAGGCGCACGACGATTCGGTCTCCTTGGGCTCCCTCTGATGGGCGGAGCCTTTGCGTTCGGCTGGACACCGTGCATCGGGCCCTTCCTTGCATCCGCCCTTCTTCTTGGGGCGCGAACAGATACCGTGTATCAGGGAATGGTGGTCCTTTTCTTCTACAGCGTTGGTCTCGGCGTCCCGTTCCTCTTGACATCCCTCCTCCTCACCAAGGCGTTCTCAGCGTTCGACTGGGTGAAGCGTTATGTCACTCCGATAGCTGTCTTCTCGGGGTTCGCGCTTGCGTTCTTTGGAGTGCTCATGGTCACGGGCCAGATCACTCAACTCTCTGCCTTCTTCTCCGATCTTCTTCTCAGATTCGGTCTCGACGAACTCGCCAACGTGTAGGGGCCCGATAGAGGCGAGTGGACTTTTCTAGTGAGGTAGCCTGCCGTTGATGCAGCCAACTATGTCTCTCGAGTCGTTCCTCCAGCTAGCAACCCATCATTCCGTCGTTCCGATCTCGACCGTTGTGCTTGGTGATCGTCATACGGCAGTATCGGTGTTCGACTCCCTCGTTGGCTCCGACGACGGATTTCTACTCGAGTCTGTCGAGGGCGGGGAGCGATGGGGGAGATGGTCCTTCATAGGATGGGATCCGGCCTTCACCATTGCCTCGACCGCTGGCGTTGTGACGTGTACCGATCCAACGATCGAGATACCTGAAGGGGATCCGCTCGATGTGTTCGAATCGATGCTGGATCGGTACGACGTGCCTGCGTGGGATCTCCTTGCAACGCGAGGAGCGCAACCACCCCTCCACAGCGGTGCAGTGGGATACCTGTCGTACGACATGGTGCGTTACGTGGAGTCCTTACCCGACCGGCCACCGGATGACCGTGGAGTGCCTGAGATGGTCTGGCAATTCGTCGGCGGACTCGCCGCACTCGATCGGTTGTCGAACTCCATCACCGTCATCCGCAATGTGTATGTCTCGAACGAACCCGAGGACGACTACGCCCGCGCGGTCGAGTCGCTCGACGCAGCTGTAGCGTTGCTATCAACGGAGGTCGTGCGTGCAACGGGTGTGCTCCCCGATCTAGATGTGTTGCCACCGACCACACAAACTCTCGACCAGCGCCAGTTCGAGTCGATCGTCGAGGACGCCAAGAGACTCATCAGAGACGGGGAAGTCTTCCAGATCGTTCCGTCGATTCGTTTCGAGGCTTCATTCGGTGGTGACGCCTTTGCGGTCTACCGCGCACTGCGCCTCATCAACCCTTCACCGTTCATGTTCTTTTTACGAACCAACGGCTTCGCTATCGCCGGCTCCTCGCCTGAACTGATGTCGCGTGTGCGCGACGGGATCGCGTACTCCCGACCGATCGCAGGCACACGCCCAAGAGGTCGAACCGAAACAGAGGACGCGAGGTTCGAAGTTGAGTTGCTCGCAGACCCGAAGGAGCGTGCGGAGCATGTGATGCTCATCGATCTCGCGAGAAACGATCTCGGCCGAGTGTGTGCGTTTGGGACCGTTGCCGTGGATGACCTGATGGTGATCGAGCGCTACTCCCACGTGATGCACATCGTGTCGGGCGTCTCGGGCCGCATACGTGACGACATCAGCTCAGTAGACGTCCTCCGCGCCACGTTCCCCCATGGAACGGTATCGGGTGCCCCCAAGGTCAGGGCGATGGAACTGATCGACGAGCTCGAACCGACAGCCCGTGGCCCCTACGCAGGCGCAGTCGGCTACGTGGACTTCTCCGGCAATCTCGACACTGCGATCGCGCTACGCACATGTGTCTGTCGTGGGACGACCGCCTGGGTACAGGCCGGTGCGGGCATCGTCGTCGATTCCGATCCGACCAGCGAGTACAACGAGTGCGTCAACAAGGCCAGAGCGGTGCTCAACGCTGTGGCAGCAGCGGATGAGATGGCCACCATGTGATGGTCCCTCATGAAGAACTTCATCAGTCTTAACGATTCTCTTACAGTGCATCTCTAGGGTCACGTACGACACAACGTCCAGGGGTGCGATGAGCCGGGGAACCATTCTCCTCATAGAGGATCACGACGAGATCGCGGATCTCGTTCGTCTCTATGTTGAGCGCGAGGGATTCTCGCTCGTCCACGCGCGGTCAGGCGAGGAAGGTCTCGATCTCTTCGCACGACGTGTTCCCCGTGCCGTACTTCTCGATCTCGGCCTCCCTGGAATCGACGGAGTCGAGGTGGCGCGCTCGATACGCGCGGTGTCCGACGTGCCCATTCTGATGCTTACAGCTCGAGAGACGGAGACCGACACCATCATCGGTCTTGAAGTTGGAGCCGACGACTATGTGACAAAACCGTTCTCCCCTCGTGAGGTTGTGGCGCGGATCGAGGCTGTGCTCAGGCGATCGGAGGAGCGGTCCGTATCGCGCGACGTCCTCTCTGTGAGCGGGTTCACGATCGATGCCGGACGTCGTGAGGTCGTTACGCCGGCGAACGATGTCGTGCGACCAACCGCGAGGGAGTTCGAACTCCTGTGGTATCTCGCAGAGCACACCGGTCTCGTTCTTTCGCGGAGCCAGATTCTCGAGGCGGTGTGGGGATTCGACTACCTGGGGGAGACCAGGACCGTCGATGTCCATGTACGCCAGCTCCGTAAGAAGCTCGATGGAATTCCGATCGAGACGATCTGGGGTGTCGGCTACCGGGTGGAGTCGGAGTGAAGCGGAAGATCTTCATCGCCACCGCGCTGGTTGCGACCGTGACGCTTGTTTCTGGACTCGTGATCGCTGTTGGTGTATCGCGTAGGGCCTCCACCGTTTCAGCCGACGAACTGTCGCGTCAGGCCCGCGTCACTGCGAAACTCATAGAGGAGGATCTCGATGAGATCCGTTTTCGACCAGGAGGAAACGCCCCCGAACAGATCTCCAGGGCTCGAAATTCGCTCGAACGGAGCCTGGCCAGAGCGAGAATTCTCGGTGACCACGACATCGTCGAAGCCGTACTTACCGTTCGTACTCGGACAGTGCCGATCAGTGAGCCACTGGTATTGATTCCGCTGCTGCCATCCGGTATCGGTGAGGGTGATGTCGTATCTGTTGACGTTCATGGAACGAACATGCTCGTGGCGGTGGAGAAGGTTGAAGGTGAATTCGGTAGGTTGACCGTTGCCATCGCCAGAGAAGAACCACTCTTTCCCGTTCGGGGTCTCACGATCGCTCTTCTTGTTGCGCTTGGCGTGGGTGCCACCCTCACGATGTCTCTCGGCTTCTGGTTCTCGGCATCGTTGTCAAGGCGTCTCGATGCCATCTCTGGCGTTGCCGATCGGGTCGGATCCGGAGACCTCGACGCTCGGGCACCGGTGACGGGTGACGACGAGATCGATCAGCTCTCGGCGTCCTTCAACTCCATGGCGGCGGATCTTCAGGCGAGCGGTGATCGCGAACGCGAGTTCCTCATGGCTGTCAGTCACGACTTGAGGACCCCGCTGACCACTATCTCAGGATACGCTGAAGCACTCGACGCTGGTGATATCCCCGCCGATGACCTGTCGCGGGTCGCCGGTGTGCTCCACGCCCAGACTCGCCAGTTGGCCAGACTCATCGATGACCTCCTCGCGCTGGCCCGCCTCGAGGCAAGCGAGTTCACGCTTCGTGTGGAGCCGGTGGATGTCGCTGGTCTGGTTTCGGGAACGATCGATACCTATGCCGACAAGGCAGCGGCGGCGAACGTTTCCATGCGCTGTGTCTGTGATACCGCGCGGGAAAAGATCACGGACCCCGATCGCCTGGTCCAGATACTCGGCAATCTCCTCGACAACGCGCTCCGTTATACGCCACAAGGCGGCGAGATCGTCGTCACATGTGCGGATGCTACGAACGGGTCGGTCGTCATCGCGGTTCGCAACACCGGCCATGGCATCACCAAGGCTGACGTACCGCATGTGTTCGAACGTTTGTACGTTGCGGACAGATACAGAGCTGTTCGGCCTGCCGGTTCAGGGCTCGGTCTCGCCATCGTGGCTGAGCTGGTCAGCGCTATGGACGGGACGGTGCAATGCGTCAGCCTCGATGGCGTCACGACGTTCACCGTGATCTTCTGACGGCGCGTGTGTCCTGGGGCATCCTCATGATCCTCTCGGCCGTCGTCCCCTGCCAGGCTCCACGCGCCGGTAGCATGCTTGGGTGCTCAAACAGATCCTCACTCATGCACGCGAACGAGCTGCGAACGCCGACGGGCATGTCTCTGAGCTCAGGCGGCGGTCGGACGCACGAGGTCCAGCGCGTTCCCTCTCTGGTGCGCTCGCTCGTCCCGGTCTGCGCTTGATCGCAGAGATCAAACGCAAGTCCCCGTCAGCAGGTGTTATCGACGGCTCCCTTGACCCACGTCATCAAGCAACGGCCTATGTCGACGGTGGAGCAGATGCGATCTCCGTACTTACGGAACCGATGTACTTCGGTGGTTCCATGTCCGATCTCGCCGCGGTCCGAGGTGTCGTAGATGTTCCGGTGCTCCGAAAGGACTTCACGATGGCCCCATCACAGGTCTGGGAAGCGCGGGCCGGGGGGGCGGATGCCGTTCTGCTGATCGTCGCAGCGTTAGAGCAGACCGTCCTCGAGAACCTCATCTCAGTCGCGTGTTCCGCCGGCGCTGAGGCGATCGTCGAGGCGCATTCTCCCGATGAGGTCGTCAGAGCGATCGATGCGGGCGCAACGATCATCGGTGTTAATAACCGAGATCTCACCACGTTCACCACTGATCTCGCGGTCGCAGAATCGATCGCGCCGCTGCTTGGTGCAGTTGAGGTGACCATTGCGGAGTCCGGTGTCTCGACGAGCGAAGGTGCCAAGAGGATGGCGAGAGCAGGCTACGACGCCATATTGGTCGGCGAGGCACTTGTGCGGTCCCCACACCCTGCCCAACTCGTTCGCGAGCTCAAGGGTTCAGCGTGACCTGGGTCAAAGTGTGTGGTCTCATGGACACCGTCTCGGTCGCCGCAGTTGTCGACGGTGGGGCGGATGCCGCGGGATTCGTGCTTGCGCCGGGTTCCCCCAGGCACCTCTCGATCGCACACGCCGCTGAACTGATGGCTGAAGTGTCCGTGTCATGCTTCATCGTCACGGTTGATCTGTCCGTGGAGGATGCGATCGCAGCGGCAGAGGCCACCGGTGCTGACGGGATACAGGCACACGGAATACACGCAGCGTCTGTCGCTGCGGTTGCTCTCGATGCCGGATATCTGTCCTTGTACCCCATTGCGGTTTCGCCTGGTGGCCTATCGGAGAGCATCCGCTCGGTCCTACCCGGCGCTATGCCTCTCCTCGACACGTACTCGGACGATGAGCACGGTGGTACAGGCACGTCATTCGACTGGTCTCTCATCGATGAGGTTGGTCGACCGTTCGTTCTTGCAGGCGGTCTTGGGCCAGAGAACGTTGCGGCAGCGATCACTGCGGTGCGACCCTTTGGCGTAGATGCCTCTTCTCGGCTTGAATCGTCCCGTGGTGTAAAGGACCCTTCCCGTATTCTCGACTTCATCCAAGAGGCAAAGAGCACATGAGACTCGAACAACCAGACGGTCGGGGACGTTTCGGCGCCTACGGAGGTGCCTTTGCTCCCGAGACGTTGATGCCGGCGCTTGCCGAACTCGAGTCTGCCTTTGTCGACGCATGGGCCGATCCAGCGTTCCACCGCGATCTCGAGCGACTCCTGACAACGTATGTCGGGCGACCGACCCCCGTGTACCACGCCGAACGCCTTTCGGAGGAGCTGGGTTTACACCTGTATCTCAAACGTGAGGATCTTGCCCACACAGGTGCCCACAAGATCAACAACACCATTGCTCAGGTACTCCTGACAACGCGTATGGGGAAACCGCGGGTCATAGCCGAAACCGGTGCGGGTCAGCACGGTGTCGCGACAGCGACGGCGTGTGCACTATTCGGACTTGACTGCGTTGTCTACATGGGTGAGAAGGACATCGAGCGTCAGGCGCTCAACGTGTATCGCATGCGGTTGCTCGGAGCTGAAGTTATCCCGGTCACTTCGGGCGCAGGCACCTTGAAGGATGCGGTTTCGGCGGCTTTGCGGGACTGGGTTGCATCGGTCGGTGACACCCACTACGTCATAGGGAGTGTTGTCGGCCCCCACCCGTTCCCTTGGATGGTCCGTGAGTTCCAGAAGGTGATCGGTGAGGAGCTCCGAAACCAGCTCGATGGGTCACCGGGTAGCCCAACACCCGACATCATCGTTGCTCCGGTTGGGGGAGGATCGAATGCAATGGGCATCTTCTACCCCTATGCCGGCGACGAAGGCGTTCGCCTGGTCGGCGTCGAGGCGGCCGGATTCGGGATTCGAACAGGGAAACATGGTGCATCGCTCGGCGAAGGGTCCCCAGGCGTGCTCCATGGGGCGATGACGTATTTGCTCCAGGACCGGCACGGTCAGGTGCTCGAGGCGCATTCGATATCAGCTGGTCTGGACTATCCCGGTGTTGGTCCGGAGCACGCGTACTTCAAGGATGAAGGTCTGGTCGAGTATGCCAGCGTCACCGACGACGACGCCGTAGTCGCCTTCCACCGTCTCTCGAGAACCGAAGGCATCATCCCTGCGCTCGAGTCGGCCCACGGTCTTGCGTGGATCGTCGAACACGCTGCTGAGCTATCCGGAGCGACCGTTGTTCTCAACCTGTCAGGCCGCGGGGACAAGGATGTCCAGCAGGTGGCGGCGATGTATGACTGACACCGCCCAGGGGAACCTCCAGTCGATGTTCGCCCGTGCGAGGGAGCAGGGTCGATGTGCGTTGCTTCCGTATCTGACAGCGGGCATTCCCGATGCGGACGCATCGGTCGAGATCTTCGCAGCGATGGCTCAAGCGGGTGCAGATGGATTCGAGGTCGGCATCCCATACGCGGATCCCTTGATGGATGGGCCGGTGATCATGGCCGCTGGTGAGGCGGCGCTTGACCACGGGATCACCGTGGACATCGCTCTCGACGTTATCGCCCGCGTCGTGGACAGAACGGGGAAACCCGTCCTTGCCATGACCTATGTCAACCCGGTGTTGAGGCACGGGATCGATGCTTTCTTTGAGAAAGCTTCGGATGCAGGTGCATCGGGCGTCATCATCGCCGATCTACCGGTGAACGAGGCGGAACCGTTTCTCGCGGCAGCCGCCGCAGTCGGTATCGGACTGGTGCTCTTCGCTGCACCGACAACCGATGATGCCAGACTCGACGCCGTGATCGCGAGCGAGCCCGTGTTCGTGTACGCAGTTGCCGAGGTCGGTGTCACGGGGGAGAGAACCTCAGCGTCCGACAACATCGCAGGTCTTGCTGCCCGGATCCGTTCTCGCAGCGACGTTCCGATCGTATTCGGGGTAGGTATCTCGACACCGGAACAGGTTGCGCTAGCCGCACCCCATGGTGATGGCGTTATCGTCGGCACGGCGGTTGTCAGAAGAGTCCTGGATGCGGTCTCGGGAGCGGAAGCGGCAGATGAGGTCGGTCGGTTCGTTCGCGAGCTGTCGATCGCAGCACGGGGTCATAGGACGTAAGACGCATTCACCTAAAGTTTCGCTCTGCAACTTCCGATGCAGGTGAGATGCTCTTCCAGAAACACCACGTGGAGCGATGGGCGGTACCGGGAGTGGGACTTGAACCCACACGGGCTTGCGCCCAGCGGATTTTGAGTCCGCCGCGTCTACCATTCCGCCATCCCGGCAAGTTGTGCGGTCATGTTACTCGCGACCGGCGCGATCCGGTGATCGTAGCCACGCCGGGTTTGGGATCTTGTCGACGCACGACGCTCGGTCATGTACCGCTCAGCCATAGGAAACCGGTCTTGAGCCACGAGGCCGCAACACATCACGTTGTGACGCTAAGTATCCGAGCAAGTACGCTTAGTACACAGATGGTCAGGGGTGGGACATGAGACTCAGTACACGTAGAAAGAACGGTGAACGCGGGGCGGCTCTCGTGGAGTTTGCTGTTGTGCTCCCATTGTTGATGCTCCTCATATTCGGGATCATCGAATTTGGGCTGCTGTTTCGTGAACGGCTTACGATCGCCTCGGCTGCCTCATCAGCTGCTCGTACGGGAGCAACAATGGGGACACGGGCAGATGCCGATCTTGCGATACTCCAGGCCCTTGAGGCGGGTCTCTACGACCAGGCTGATCCTTCTGTTCTCATTCGAGTCGACATCTTCCTCGCCAACACTGTCACCGGGGCCAAGACCGGCAAGTACAACCGCTACACCTACGTATCTACCAACACAGGGTGCAAGTGGGATCCCTGTCCGGATCCGGCAGCGGGAACCGTCGTGTACGGCACACCGAGTCTGTGGGGCGATCCCGTCGGCCGAGATACGACCCTCGATTCAGGCGGAGGTGGCCTCGATGTTCTTGGTGTCGAGATCGTCTACCACCACTCGGCGATTACGAATCTGATCCCACTTGTTGAACGCGACATCACCGAGATCGCCCTCGTACGTCTTGAACCGGATGTGTTCAGCTCATGAAAACCTGGCTCAAGAGACGCCGATCGACGAAGGTTCGCGAGGAGGAGTCAGGAGCGGTCCTGATCCTCGTCGGTCTTGCGATTGTCGTACTCATGGGCATGGCGGCTTTCGCTATCGATTTTGGATGGCTGTACTGGAACGGGATCAAGATTCAACATGGCGCCGATGCGGCAGCCCTCGCCGGTGTCATCTATGAGCCTGGCGATCAGACAACAGCGTACGCTGAGGCAATCAGTTCTGCCTCGGAGAACGGGTACGTCTCAACGAACGCGGCGACATCGGTCACGCCTGTCGATTTTGCAGATGACCCCACGGCAGTCGACAACGAGAACCAACTTGCTGTGACGGTCACCCACAGGGTCCCGACCTTCTTCATGTCAGTCTTCGGAGTCGATAGCGTGCCGATCACGCGTAGGGCCGTTTCCGAATACGCGTTGCCCCTCGCAATGGGGAGCGATCTGCCGTACTTCGGTGAGGATCCTGCGCTTGGGCGAACACCCAACTTCTGGGCCAATATCCACGGCTATTACACTGGGCGCAAGATGGGTGACCGGTTCTCATCGCAATGTAACAATGGGGGAAGTCAATCAGGTTGCGAAAGGAATCCGGAGGGTCGCGAGACGATCTCCCAGGGCTTGAACAACGGCATAGCGGACCTCACGGGTGGATATATCTACGGCATCGAAGTGCCAGTTGGCGCCACCAATCTCGCTGTGGAAGTGTTCGATGGTCCGTTCTACCGTGGCGGCAACGACTTCAAGCTCGTCGGTGACAATCCCCAGGGAGGGAGTCAAGGTCCAACGACCGTGTTCCTTCTGTATGCACCGGACCCAACACCGCTCGACACCACCGATGGGAACAAGCTGCTATGCCGGGTCGACTACGCACCTGAGGATTCGTTCGCAGATTTCGATGGGAACGGGTCGATCGGGAACGGTGATGATCAGGACGGAGATGGGGATCTCGACTGGGATGATGTCGAGATCGGTCTGTCCGGTGGTGTTTCCTCCTTGTGGGACCGTATGTGTGGTTCTGCCTTCACAGAGGGACCAGGCGTGTATCCACTACGCGTTGTGGTGGAGGATCCAGGCAGCGACGATGATCGTGGTCTCAACCGATTCTCGATGCGTGCGTTCACATCGGGTCCAGCTCCTCGGTTCTACGGACTCGGTGACATGTCAATCTATGCGAACTTCACCAGCAGCAAGGCAACGTTCAATCTGGCTCGTGTTCCAGAGGTCCACGCAGGGAAAGACCTCGTCATCGAGCTCTGGGATCCCGACTCTGGCAAC
Source organism: Actinomycetes bacterium (assembly GCA_023336815.1). Classification (GTDB taxonomy): domain Bacteria; phylum Actinomycetota; class Acidimicrobiia; order Spongiisociales; family UBA5794; genus JAMBLL01. The sequence goes on along the minus strand of JAMBLJ010000290.1, from coordinate 6,133 downwards.
AACGGTGTGAGGATCGAGATGCCAGACGGAACACTGCCGCCCTGTACATGGACGGCGACCGATGGTCGATCGGGGTCCTTGGCGCCATGCGACATCAGTTACTCGACGTCCTTCGACAACAACCACATGCAGATCAGGATCGCCATCCCGAACGGCTACACGTGTAGTACGAATTGCTGGTGGACGATCGAGGTCAGCTACAACAAGAAGGCGAACGACACGACCACGTGGTCCGCTCGTATCGAAGGAAACCCGGTACGTCTGGTCGAATAGATCACTGACGCAGGTCGGATCAACTCCGTGACTGCATCATGTGTAACTAGTCAGTCGTTGGGCCGACGAAATATCACCACAGAGTGTGTTCGGTTTGCTACTGTGCGTATATCGCTCCCGAAGGAAGAGATATGCGTAGGCGCCGAACAACATCGACTTCAGAGCGCGGCGTTGTGCTTGTCGAGATGGCACTTGTTGCACCGCTGCTCATATTGCTCGTACTCGGGATCATGGAGTTCGGGCTAGCCTTTCGCAACCGACTGACCGTTTCGAATGGAACCCAAAGTGCGGGGCGTGTAGCAGCAGCACTTGGCAACCAGGAGGACTCGGATATGGCGGTCCTCCAGGCTGTCGAACAATCCCTTGGCATTCTTCCGGGATCCGGTGGCGGAATCATCAAACATGTGCAGATCTGGAAATCCAACGGTTCCGGCTCTCCCGCTTCTTCGTGTGGAGCCGTCGGTGCTGGTGGTGCGAACTGCAACTGGTACGCCTATAACCCTTCGCTTCCCTGCAACTGGAACCCCTGCCCGGATCCCAACAATGGCAGTCCGCCTACGTACGGCGGAGGATTCGCTCCCGCCGGTCGTGATGTGACGCTCGACTCCGATGGCCTTGATACGGTGGGAATCACAGTCCTGTTCGCCCACGATTGGATAACAGGTGTCTTGCCGATAGCCGACGTGTCGTGTGCTTCGAACGGCTCGAACTGTTGGGCGGACACTGCGCTCTTCAGGCTGGAACCACAGAACTTCGGGAGTTGATCGTAGTCATGCGGCGCTTGATCAACCGAGTCCGGAGAACCCAACGAAGTGGCGAGCGCGGCGCAGTGCTCGTCATCGTGGCCGCAGGTCTGGTGGCATTCATGGGTTTCGCTGCGTTTGCGGTGGATCTTGGATGGATCTACCTCCAGTCATCGAACGTCAAGAAGGCCGCTGAGGCCGCGGCACTTGCGGCCGTTGTCCACATGCCCCTCGCAACACCGCAGATCGCAGGGACCGAGATCATGCCTGGCGCCGCCGCATCGGATGCCGCTGATGCGATTTCGGTCGAGCACGGCTACGCCGCTAATTCGACGAAGGTGTCGAGATGGGCCAAGTCGACACAAGTCCGCGTCGATGTGACATCATCGACAGACACTTTCTTCATGAGCTTCTTTGGCATTGACACGATCCAGCTGAACCGACACGCCATCGCAGAGCAGTTGCCACCGCTCAAACTTGGTTCAGACGGGGATCGGCTCGGTACGTACTACGACGATTCTGGGAACCTGATCGAGGATCTGAACTACTGGCTCGGGGTTAACGGCGAGCGCCGACGCAAGCAGGACGGCGATCCGTTCTCGACTCGCTGTGAGGGGAGTTCTGGTTGTGGCGGCACGCAGAATCCACTCCACAAGGTTCCCTCCTACTTCTATGCGGTCGATATCCCTGCAGGGGACGTCGGATCGCCTATCGTCGTGTGGGTGTACGACGGGTCGAACGACAGCGGCGGGTTCGACTACACCGACGACCTATCCAGCGGCGGATCCGATGAGTTCACCTTCGCACTGATCGAACCGGATTCAACACCTGGTGACCCATCTGACAACCGATCGAACGCTGGTGGAGCCATCTGCACCAAGACCTTCGCCAATGACGATGGCAACGACGTTTGGGAGAGCGTGTGTTCGTTCACACCAACCAAGCAAGGAATTCACGTGCTTGAGTTGATCGTCGACGGCGGTGACGATGCAATCAATGGCTACGGACTCAGGGTGTCAGGAGGAAGCGGTGGCGCCTCGGTGTACGGTCTCGGCTTCATGTCGTTGTGGATGCGGGATGCGGGGACCTCTCCCACCTTGCAGATCGTTCGACTCGATGAGGTGTATGCGGGTTCCCAACTGATCATCAGTGCGTTCGATCTGGGCGATATCAATGGGGCCGCTCTCGCCAACGTAACGTTCGGTGGATCGCTTGGTTCTGTTGATTGTGAGGTGCGAACGCTGAACCATGATCTCTTGTCACCATCATCATGGGGCGCGGATGACAGTGCTGGTGCACCCTGCAGGTTGACAACGAAGAGCGGGAACACCGGAGGCAATCAGGGCATCTACAACAATCAATGGGTCGAATTCTTGTTCGATATCCCACCGGGATATACATGTAGCGGCAGTGGGTGCTGGGCGACAGTGACCTACAACTTCAACGGTGGCTCACCAACGGACAGGACAACGTGGGGTGCCAGGCTAAACGGTACGCCCATCCATCTCCTCAACGAGAGTACCCCGTCGTCGTAGGATCCGGTCATGGCGAATCCCCTGGCACGTATTCACGGCTTGAACGCTCAGATAGATGGTGTTGGTGTTGCGATCGATCAGGCGATCGCTGAACGTGACATGCTCACTCATATCGACGACGACGCTCAGCGCGACGCTGCCGTTACGGGGAGGTACGAGGACCGCGTCGATGCAAAACACACCGCTCGAGATGTGCGCCGAATCGATGGATACGTCGAGACGCTGCGAAACGAACGGACTCGACTGATCCGAAAGCGAGACAGACTCGTCACCAGATTGGCTGCCGGATAGCAGGTACTGTTGTCTCGATGACGAAACTTGCACTCCTCGACGGCCATTCGCTTGCGTACCGAGCCTTCTACGCACTACCCCCCGATCTTGCCACCCCCTCCGGTCAGGTGACGAACGCCGTGTTCGGGTTCACCTCAATGCTCATCAAACTCCTCGATGATGAGCGTCCGGATGCGATGGCAGTTGCCTGGGACCGCAAGGAGCCCACGTTTCGCAAGGAGCGGTACCCGGAGTACAAAGCAACACGAACTGCGGCTCCTGACATCTTCCGGAGCCAGATCCCGCTGATCGAGGACGTCCTGGCAGCGATGGAGATCCCGCAGGTAAGCGTTGCGGGGTTCGAAGCCGACGACCTGATCGCAACCTTGGCGACACGGGGAAAGTCGCTCGGATACGACGTTGTTGTCGTCACGGGAGATCGCGATGCTTTCCAACTGTCATCACCCGATCTGACCGTGCTGTACACGAGGCGTGGGATCAGCGATACGGTCCACGCGACACCAGCGTGGATCCTCGAGCGCTACGGGATTCCTCCCGAGCGTTATGTCGAGTACGCGGCTCTCCGTGGAGACACGTCTGACAACCTGCCAGGTGTACCAGGAGTAGGGGAGAAGACCGCGGCGAAACTGATCGTTGCATACGAGAGTCTCGAAGCTTTGTATGACGATGTGGACAGCCAGACGCCGAGGCTCAGGGAGAACCTCACGGCAGCTCACGATCAGGTGTTCCTCAATCGTGATCTGATGACCATGATCGATGATGTGGCGGTAGAAGCCATCGATCCAGAATCGCTGATACTGTCGCCGTTTGACAGGTCCAGGGTGCGGTCGTTGTTCGATGAATTGGCCTTCGCAAATCTGTGGCGGCGCCTCGAGGAACTTGGCGGCGTCGCCGAGGAGTCGAGGGAGCTGATCGAGGTTGATGTCGTGACATGCACAACGCCAGATCAGGCAGCTGCCCTTGTGTCTGACGAGGTCGCTGTTGACTGCGTTTGGTCCGACGTCGACCTTCTCGGACTGGTTGTGGCTGGCGACCCGGCCGTCTATGTGCCACTTGAACTAGCGGAGTCGCTGTTCTCATCCCTTGAGGCACGTGGGGGAGGCGTGGCGTGCCACGATGCGAAGCCTTTCGTGCGATCGTTGCTGGAGGCTGGGATCAAGCCACCGAAGCTAGCGTTCGACACGATGATCGCTGCGTACGTGATCAACCCTGCCCAGCGAGCCCCATCGCTTGAGGATCTAGCCGGTAGGGAGCTTGGCATCGATGTCGCGGAAGGTGGTCGCGGTGCAGATGAAGGGGATCAGCCCTCCTTCAGTTTCGAGGAGTCGGTCCTCGATCTGGAAGGCCCGGCTCGACGGGCGATGGCTGTTGAGCAGCTTCTGGAGCCTTTGCGCGATCAGCTCGACGCTCGTGGTGGACGGGATCTTTTTAGATCGGTCGAGGTTCCTCTTGTGTCGATCCTTGCCGAGATGGAGCACGATGGGATCGCTCTCAACGTCGGCTTCCTCGCCCGATTCGGTGAGGACCTGTCCGTACGGATCGCCGAATTGCAGGAATCGATACACGGTCACGCTGGGAGATCGTTCAATATCAATTCGACCCTGCAGCTCCGAAGCATCCTCTTCGAGGAGCTCGGGCTGCCCGTGCTCAAGAAGACCCCGAAGGGAGTTCCGTCGACAGATGCATCGGTTCTCGAGAAGCTGGCAGATCAGCATGAGATGGTGGCGGAGCTCCTCAAGTTCAGAGAACTCGACAAGCTCCGTTCGACATACGTCGATTCCCTGCTCAAGGCAGTTGACGAGGACGGCAGGGTACGAGGGCGGTTCAACCAGACAGGCGCAGCCACAGGGAGATTGTCCATGGAGCGTCCGAACTTGCAGAACATCCCTGCTCGATCCGATGAAGGACGTGCGATCCGAGAAGCGTTCGTCGCTGCGGAGGGTACCTCGCTGCTTGTGGCCGACTACTCACAGATCGAGCTGAGGATCCTTGCCCACATGTCGGAGGATCCGGGGATGATCGAGGCTTTTGAACAGGATCTCGACGTCCATGCAGCAACGGCGTCGCGTGTGAACGATGTGGCGGTATCGGATGTGACGGACAACATGCGGCGCACATCGAAGATGATCAACTTCGGTCTGTTGTATGGGATGGAGGCCTATGGCTTGAGCCAGCGACTCGATATCTCACGAGATGAGGCCCAAGCGCACATCGACGTGTATTTCTCTCAGTTTCCCGACGTCAGGGCATACATGAGCGGGATAGTCGAAGAGGCGCGGAACAGCGGATTCACGACAACGATCCTCGGACGTCGGCGATATCTGCCAGAGCTCAACAGCAAGAGCACACGAGATCGCCAGATGGGGGAGCGGATGGCCTTGAACGCACCGATCCAGGGCTCTGCAGCGGACATCATCAAGAAGGCCATGATCGATCTCGTTCGGCGCCTCCACAGCGAAGGAAGCCGTGCGCAGCTCCTATTGCAGATTCATGATGAGCTTGTACTCGAGGTGCCCGTTGACGAGATCGACGCGGTCACGGCTGTGACGATAGAAACCATGCAGAATGTCACCACGCTGCGTGTCCCGCTCAAGGTGTCCTACGGAGTTGGCCCCAACCTCGCTTCGGCGGGCCACTAGGAAGCCGCAGATGGGCCGGTCGTAGTACGTATCACGTACTACGACCAAGCATGAGCATCACCTTCTCGCAGCTGTTGTAGACACGCCACAGTTTCGTATCTGTCATCTCAGGTCTGATGTCTGAATTCTGCTCTCCACTTGTGTGTTGTGGACCAACTGCGATAGCATACGGGTGCCTTTCAGGCCGAATTCACGCGCTCTAAGGCAGAATTGTTCATCAAGGAGACCAACCTTTACATGCCCACCGACAACGATCAGGACATCGCTCCCATGAGTGATGTATCCGCTGAAGCCACTGACACCGTGCCCGCCGTACCCGAAGAGGTGGTCGCTGACGTCGCGTCCGCAGCCGAAGCAGCTGTCGAGCTCGCTCCGGATGACGAGGCCGAGAACTCGGTCACCGATCTGGTAGACGACGTACCTCCCGGAGCGGTGGAGGAAGAGACCACCGTCGCATCCGAAACATCGGACACACCAGACGCTGTTGCACCTGAGGCTGGCGTGTCTGACGTTGCACCTGAGGCTGCCGCATCTGAGGCTGGCGTGTCTGATGTTGCACCTGAGGCTGCCGCATCTGAGGCTGGCGTGTCTGATGTAGCACCTGAGGCTGTCGCATCTGAGGCATCTGAGGCTGGTGTGTCTGATGTTGCAC
>JAMBLJ010000289.1 GCA_023336815.1 Actinomycetes bacterium | reverse complement strand
TCACGAAGTACGCGATGAGGCCCAGTACCGCGATGTACGTCCACGGCAGCCGGGTGCTCATCGCGATCGGTTCCATCGTCGTGATCTGTTTCCCAGCCTCATCAAAACCTGGCTGAGGCAACAGGACCGTCCACAAGACGGTCAGCACCACGAAAATCCCGACGAGCACCACCCCGAGAGTCGGGATTGTCGGATCCTTCGCGCGCTCTCCCGGGATCGTGCGCAACAGCTGTCCGCCGACAACGAGGACGGCTCCCATGATCACCCACGCCAGGAAACCGCGCATGGATTCGACGCCGAACGGAGAGAGTGCGATCCCCCACGGTCCGAGGATGCCGCCCAAAACGATGAACGATCCGAGAGACATCAGGCCGATGCCGACCTTGCGCGGTGTCGTCTGACCGCCGATCCGGTACACGGCAAAAGATGCTGCGAGCAGCACGACAACGATGGCGACCGAGAGCCAGATACGGGTCATCTGTTCGTTCGGATAGGCCTGAATCATCAGCAGTCGTGCGTTGTAGGTGACCGCCTCCCACCTGCGTTCGGGAGCGAAGACGAACGCGAGCACACCGCGGTATGCGGCGAGAGCGACCAGAATCGTCAGGATCGACAAGACGCCGCTCACGGGTGTCGAGAATAGGTTCTGGTGCAGCCACACGCGTGGACCGCGAGGAGGCGGCTCTGGTGCCAGATCGGTAATCTCGGGTAGTTCGATCTTGTGGGTCATCTCATCGCTCCACGAGCATCATCTTGCGGTTGTAGTAGTTGACGACCCCTGAGATCATCAGACTCCCGGTAAGGAAGAACGCCATCCAGATGAGCACAATCGGAAGCGTTTGTCCCGTCTGATTCAGGATGGTGCTGCCGACGGAGACGATCTCTGAGTACGCGACGCCGATCCCGAGCGACGTGTTCTTGAAGAGATTGAGGTACTGGTTCCCGATCGGAGGCAGGATGATCCGGAACGCCTGCGGAAGGATGATCAAACGAAGGAACTGTGAGCGCTTGAGCCCCACCGCTTGGGCCGCTTCAGTCTGACCCTTCGAGACGGCGAGGATACCGCCGCGCACGATCTCCGCGATGAACGCCGCTGTATAGAGCGTCACGGCGAACCACACGGCGAAGAACGGAACCGTCATAACGGCCCCCGTATCGCCGAACTGAGCGAAGTTCCCCCGCTGTACCACAGATGCCTTGGAGAAGTTCAGCGGCTGTCCACCGTCTGCGGCGAAACTGTTGCCCAACCAGTCGAAGAAAGTCCCGATCCCCGATCGGATGAGTTCAGCGACCGTGAGAACTTCACCAGCAACGGTGGTGACGGTGATACCGCTCACCAGGAATGCGATGACGGTGACGATGACCCCCATGATGCCGGCGAAGATCACGCGGAACCAGTCATCATCGGTGAGTTTCCCGAAACCAGCCGGCGTGCGGCGCGACTCGAAGAAATTCCTGATCCACCACGCTGCTCCGAGTAGCGCGGCTAATGCGATGAGGATCGGAACAAAGATCGCCGGGACGGCGTCGATGAAGCTGGCGATTCCATGGAGGATCGGTTCGACGAAGCTGAGGAGCGGCCACGCGAACCAGCCGACTATCGCGAACACGGCCAGCGTCCCCGCCGCGTAGTATCCGGCGTGGCTCGACTTCCCGGTCTCCTCTTGCACCCTATGGCGCCACCGCGAGACGAAACCTCCGGCAACGATGCCAACGCCCAGGAACACGACCCAGGGCCAGAATCCGCCATTCCAACTCACCCACGCGAAGCCGAATCCCTTGTTCGAAGCCTTGAACCAGTACTCGCCGATGTCGGCAGCAACGAGGCTCGGGAGGGCGATCACCATCGCCTGCCAGAAGAAGATCTGGACGAGCAATGGGATATTCCGAATCGTCTCGATGTAGAACGTGGCGATCTTGTTGACGATCCAGTTGCTGGACAATCTCCCGATGCCGATCAGCGTTCCGATGATGGTCGCGGCGATGATACCGGTGAACGCGACCCGCAGCGTGTTCATCGCCCCCACGGCCAACGCCCGAATCGAACTATCGGGTTCAGTGTCGATGCCCTCGCGAAGGAAGACTCCGATTGGGTCGGTCAGGAAGTCCAGATCGAATGTCGTCCCCGAAGCGTTGAAGTTAGCGAAGGCCTGGCGACCGAGAATGACGAAGAACCCGAGGGTGACCAACAGCACGAATAGTTGGGACGACCACTTGAGGAACGCGGCGTTGCGCCAAAGGGGCGTTTTCTCATGTTCTCTGACGGTGACCGCCATGCCCGAATGTCCTCCCGCCGGCCCTCACCGACTCCTCCGATCGGTGCACCATAGACACAAAGGAAGCGGGGGCGCTAACGCGCCCCCGCTTTCCACTCGTAGTCTGCTTCGATCAGCGTGCCGGCGGGGCGTAGATAAGGCCCCCGTCGTACCACTGCATGTTGCGCGTACCGTCGCGCTTCAGGTTCAGCGGTCCGAGGTTCCGCTCGTAGATCTCGCCGTAGTTCCCGACCTGCGAAATCACCTGGAAGAAGGCGTCTGCGCTCAGACCCATCTTCGTCTGAACCTCGTCATCGGCAACACCGAAGAGTCGAGCGATCTCCGGCGTCTTCTCCTTGTCGGCCTCGGCGCTGGCCGCCGTCACACCATTCTCTTCTGCGATGAACGTCGCGAAGACCGTCCACTGCACAACGTCCATCCAGGTCGAGTCGTTCTGACGGACGACGGGACCCAACGGCTCCTTGGAGATGGGGGCATCGGGGAAGATGACCCAGTTCTCAGCGCCCTCGGTACCGGCTGCGATGTTCGCAGAACGGTGCCCGAAGAGACCAGAACCGTCGGTTGTGACGAGGTCGCACGTGCCGGCAATGAACTTGTCCATCGCCTCGGAGAAGTTCTCAACCGTTTCAAGCGAGATCGACGCGCCACTCTGGGCGGCACCTTCACTGATGTTCTTCTCAGTGGTGGTACCGGCGTTGGTGCAGACAATGCCGCCATCGATCGCTGCGAATGCCTCTTCGGCCGTCATGCCTTCCTTCAAGGACGTCAGAGTCGCGGGGTTACCCATGATCTGCTGACCGTCGTAGAAGGTTGTTGCCACGAAGTCGAGTGCCAAGTCACCATCACGCGACTGGGTCCACGTCGTGTTGCGCATCAAGACGTCGATCTCGCCGGTGTCCAGCGCTGCGAACCGCTCGGCGGCCGTCAACTGACGGAACTCGACGGCGGTTGCGTCACCGAGCACTGCTGCCGCAACGGCACGGCAGTAATCGGCATCGAGGCCCGTCGAATTGCCCTGCGGGTCCGTCTCTGAGAAACCAGGAGCACCGGTGGAGATGCCGCACTTGAGCGTGCCGCGATTCACCACGGTCTCAAGCGTGCTCTCGCCCGTGTCTGTCGTCTCTTGCCCGGCGTCGGCGACTGTCGTCTCCGTACCGGCGGCCGTCGTCGTCGTCTCTGCTGCTTCATCGCTGCTACCGCATGCTGCGGCAACAAGGGCGAGCACTGCAAAGAGCAATGCAAGTCTCTTCATCATCTGGGATTACCCCTT
>JAMBLJ010000288.1 GCA_023336815.1 Actinomycetes bacterium | reverse complement strand
GTAGAAAACGAACCCAACGGCGAGTCCACCCAGAATTACCTCGCCCAGGACCAAAATGAGTGGGCCCGGCAGGACTTGAACCTGCGACCGATCGATTATGAGTCGACAGCTCTAACCAACTGAGCTACGGGCCCTCGAAGAGATTGTACGGGCCTGCGTGTTCAGTTCGCGATGCCTCCGTACGGCGCACCGGAGAGTTCGGCCATGTCGCGATCGAAAGTCGTGAGATCGTCAACGGTGAAATCCGACAGCGCGCGGTGACCGGTGGCCCGCGCAAGTACCTGCATCAGTTCGACGGAAGCCGCAAAGAAGTTCCCGAGCCGCTGCGCTGCCTCATCCACTGGCAACCGCGCACGCAGGTGCTCCTTCTGTGTGGCGATACCGACGGGGCAGTTGTTCGTGTTACATGCCCGCATACCAACGCATCCGATGGCCTGAAGGGCGGAGTTCGAGACGGCAACGCCGTCCGCCCCGAGGGCCATCGCCTTGACGAAGTCCTCCGCTATCCGTAGTCCTCCGGTCGCGATGAGTGTGACATGTGATGCATCCGATGAATCGAGGTATCGGCGTGCTCTTGCAACCGCCGGGATCGTGGGAACAGAGATGTGGTTGCGGAACAGGAGCGGTGCAGCGCCTGTGCCTCCTCCCCTGCCGTCGAGAATGATGTAGTCGACTCCTACAGCCAGCGCAGCCTCGATATCAGCCTCGATGTGCTGTGCAGAGAGTTTGAACCCAACAGGGATTCCTCCGGTTCGCTCCTTGACCTCATCCGCAAACTCTTTGAAGTCTGCGGTAGTCGTCCATTCGGGGAATCGTGACGGCGAGATGGCCGGCACCCCAAGCGGGATCTCTCGAACCGCAGCGATCTTCGCCGTCACCTTCTCCCCAGGCAGATGGCCGCCGGTACCCGTCTTGGCAGCTTGACCGCCCTTGAAATGGAACGCCTGGACGCGGTCGAGTTTGTCCCATGTGAAGCCAAATCGTGCGGAAGCTAGCTCATAGAAGTACCGGGAGTTCTCTGCCTGTTCTTCAGGGAGCATGCCGCCCTCACCAGAACAGATTCCCGTCCCAGCCAGCTCAGCGCCGCGAGAAAGCGCAACCTTCGCCTCCGCTGACAGGGACCCAAAACTCATGTCGGATACGAACAGCGGGATGTCGAGAACAAGAGGACGCTCCGCCGCAGGACCGATTGTCAGTGTTGTGTCGACAGGCTCGTCGTCGAGCAGCGGAGGCGTTGCCAGCTGCGCTGTCACGATCTGGATGTCATCCCACGAGGGAAGCTCCTCTCGCGGGACACCCATTGCCCCCATCACACCGTGATGACCAACCTTGTCCAAACCGTGTGCTGCGAGTTCATGGATGTACTTCGTATGCGGCTCATGGGGCCCGGGATGTGTGTCCTGGTACGCGCCCTGATACACATCTCTGTGAAACGGTTGCGGGTTCTTCGTCGCGAATGTAGCGACCTCGTCTGCATCGACCCATATCGAGCCGTCCTCCACCCACGAGGCGAAACGGGGCAGGATGTCGGACGCCCGATAACTCGAGACACCGGTGTCGTATCGATAGTCCCAGGCGTGCACTCCACATACGATGTTGTCACCGTCAATACGGCCGTCAGCCATCAGCGCGCCCCGGTGGACACAGCGTCCGTACAGGACGGAGTGTCCTTCACCGTCAGGCCACTTAATCACGACCAGATCGATGCCTTCGACGAGAACCGCGTGGAGATCATCCGCGGCAAGATCTCCCCACGTTGCTACTTTGACTGCCCGCACGTTTCCTCCCGGCGCTGCCGTTGGTGGTCCCTAGCTGCTTGACCGAGGTTGAAGGTAGCTATATCGATATGCCTCAACGTACCCAAGCTTCTCATACAGCTCACCTGCGGCCCGATTCGTTCCCAAAACCTGCAGGAAGACCATCTCGGCGCTTCTTGCTGATGCCCAACTGTTCGCTGTAGCCATAAGCCGCGTTGCGAGCCCGCGACGCCGAAGTTCGGAATGTACCGCAACCGAGAACACCCACGCGATCCCATCATTGATGGCAACGAATCCCACGCCCTCGCCGGGAACCCACAAACCCGTCGCGTGGGGCATGATCCTCGCAACAACAGCATCCCACTGGGGTTGCATATCGGGCGTACGGCCATTGAGAGCAAGAAGTTCTGAGACAAAGGCATCATCAAGCGGATCGACCAGGTCGATTCCTGCGACCGCACTACCGCCTCCCGGCTCGATGGACATCACCACCGTCTCGTCGAGCGAGATGAGTCCCCACGTCTCCTCGCACCGCGCGAGCGTGTCACTGTCGAGGAGTGGTGTGACCCGGATCGTGAGAGGCGCCCCATGATCAGCCAGCCAGTCCTGGATCGCATCCCTCGTGGTGAGTGAAGTGTCAGCATGGCCGATCGCAGTTGCAGAGTTGAGGCGACGGGTGAACCCACCGTTTCGCGACAGTTGCCAACCGTTGATCGTGGCAGTTTCCGCCGGGGACCATGCAACGCACCCCGAGCGTTCAACCCTGTCGACCGGGATC
>JAMBLJ010000287.1 GCA_023336815.1 Actinomycetes bacterium | reverse complement strand
GTCGACTCACACAAGCCGATCCTGCAAGCGTTGAACAACGCTCTGACCGCTGCGGGCCTTGAGCCGATCAACAATGACGATCTGTCTCAACATATCGGGCCACCACTCCAGGTGACACTTGATCATCTGCTCAACGAACGGGACGAAGACACGGCACTCATCCCGCGGTTGATCGAGACCTATCGCAGTGAGTACCGAACGATCTCGGTCACGATGGCAGTCGCGTATCCGGGTATCGCGGATCTTCTCGCATCACTCGACACGACCGTGAGACTTGGTGTCGTTACCTCGAAACCGATCGTTTTCGCCTTGCCCATCCTCGAGACACTCGGATTCTCCTCGATCATGGAAGTCATCGAGGGTCCCGACACCACCGAGATCGAACCCAAGACCGTCACGATGACGAGAGCCATTACACAACTGACCAGAACTGCGCCTCTGGGTGATCTGACGATGGTCGGCGACAGACGACACGACATCGAGGCCGGAACCGCACACGGGGCACGAACGATCGGGGTCACATGGGGATTCGGCACACGACACGAACTGATCAGCGCCGGGGCAGACTTGATCGTTGACGATCCGGCTGCGATCACAGCACCACCAGGGATCGCTGCTCCATCGCAGGCAGCAATGACATGAGAGGCGCCACCATGATCGGCTTCGTGCCGTCAGTCGATCTCGACACCGCAAGAGTGTTCTACGAAGATGCTCTAGGACTCACCCTCGCATCGAGAGACGACTTTGCCCTCGAGTTCACCAACGGATCTGAAACGGTTCGAGTCATAGCGGTAGGCGAACTCACACCCCAGCCCTTCACGATTCTTGGGTGGGCCACGGATGACATTCATAGAGACATCGAACGTCTTGCGAACAAGGGTGTTGTGTTCGTCCGCTACGATCATTTCGGTCAGGATGCCTCCGGTGTATGGTCATCGCCGAGCGGAGCACTCGTCGCATGGTTCCGGGATCCGGACGGAAACGTCCTTTCGCTCACGCAGCGGTAACCACCGGACGATCCGGTGACACCCGAAGCGTCGATACAGTGCGCACATGAGACCCGCAGAGACGCATCTCGATACGTACGAGGCAATGGCCCGGACGTACTTCGGTATCACGGGCCATGCAACACCGCTCCCTGGCTACGACGACACCAATGTTCGTATCGACACGGGCAATAGAAAGTACGTCCTTCGCATCTCGGACCCTGAAACGCCCCTTGAGGTGGCAGAACTGTGCGATACCGCAATGGAGGCAGCCGCCTCCGCACCGTTCACAACACCACGACCCATCCCTGTCAGCGACGGCTCACGGACCGTGGTAGAAGCCAGAGGTACGTTGGTGCGCCTGCAGACCTGGGTCGATGGCGAAACGTATAGCCATAGAGGACATCCACCTTCGGTTGCTCGCTCCATCGGACAGACCGCTGCGCACATGGTCGAAGCCCTGTCCCACATGGAAACTGACGTCGTGAGATCCGATACCTGGTGGGACCTACGCCACGCCATCGAAACCATCGACACGTTCATCGTCCACCTCCATTCCAGCGCACAGCGCCAGACGATCAGGGCCGTGCGAAGGGTTCTCATTTCGGAAGATCTGGCCTCCCTTCCCCAGCAAGTCATCCATGGAGATCTGAATACAGGGAACCTGCTCCTCGCCGATGACACCGTTGTGGGTGTGATCGATTTTGGAGACGTACGCATGTCCTACAGGATCGCCGAACTGGCGATCGCATGCGCGTATGCGATGCTCGGCCAGGACGATCCTGTCACCGTGGCCAACGCGGCCTGTCAGGGGTATCGCGAGATAGCCGATGTTGCTGTGTGCGAGACCAGGTTGCTCTTCCCACTCATCCTTGCCCGACTCGCGACTTCAGCTTGTGTCGCTGCCACGCAAGCTGATGACAACCCACAACATCACGAAACCGAGGGCGATACATGGGATCTCATCGAGAGACTGATCACTGGCGATCTGGCTGGGATGACTGATGAACTCGCTGGTGCGCTCGGCGGAGTCCCACGGGCACCCCATGGCAGTCCAACGCTTCTCGATACACGAAACGTTCTCGCGTCTTCCCTGAGCCTCAGCTACACCGACCCCCTCACCATCGTGCGAGGTCGCGGTCAGTACCTCTTCGATGAGCGGGGTAGAAGATTCCTCGATTGTGTCAACAACGTTGCTCATGTTGGCCACTCCAACCCTGTGGTCAACCAGGCAGCCAGCGACCAGATGCGGGTTCTGAACACGAATACGCGTTATCTCCATCCGTCGATCGTGCGGTATGCCGACAGACTCGTTGCCAGCATGCCTCAGCAACTCGACACCGTGTTCGTCGTCAATTCCGGAAGCGAGGCGAACGAGCTGGCGATCCGTCTTGCCAGAACGGCAACGGGACGGTTCGATGTCGCCTGCATCGACCATGGGTACCACGGAAACACCACCACCCTGGTCTGTGTGAGCCCCTACAAGTTCAACGGTCCAGGTGGAGACGGACAGCCAGACTGGGTACACGTACTCCCCTCCCTCGATGGATATCGAGAGTCGAGATATTCCGGACCAAGCGCCCCAGCGCACTACGCAACCGAAGCAGCAGCGGTCCTTGCGAATGCATCCCTGTCGACGCTCATCGTCGAAGCGCTGCCGGGCAGTGCTGGACAGGTGGTCCCTGCGCCAGGAGTGCTCAATGCAGCCTATGAAGCTGCAAGGGAGCGTGGAGCACTGATCATCGCTGACGAGGTTCAGACCGGTATGGGACGGGTAGGAGCGGCCTTCTGGGCATTCGACCTCGCTGACGTTGAACCCGATATCGTGACGATCGGAAAACCGGCGGGTAATGGTCACCCGCTTGCAGCTGTAATAACCACGCGGGCGATAGCCAATGCATTCGACACCGGCATGGAGTACTTCAACACCTTTGGAGGCAACCCCGTATCAGCTGCCGTCGGGAACGCAGTACTGGATGTCATGGACCAGGAAAACCTCCAGGAGCACGCACTACGAGTCGGGAATGTGCTGATGGACGGCCTCCGGGAGTTGTCGACCCATCACCCTTCGATCGGTGATGTTCGCGGTGCGGGGCTCTTCATCGGCGTCGAACTCGTTGTCGACAGAGCGTCACGCCTGCCCCACCCGAGCCTCGCAGCCGAAGTGGTGGAGTATGCCAAGACCCGCGGCGTCCTTGTCAGTGTCGATGGGCCACACCGCAACGTCATCAAGATCAAACCTCCGCTCGTGTTCGATCTCCACGATGCCGGCCGCCTCGTGAACGCCATTGAGCAAGGGATTCTCGCTCGACCGAGCAACACTTGAACCCTCATGAGGAGCGAGGAGGACGAACCTTGAACGCAAACCGCGAAGCCCGTCGAGGGACGGTTGACGAGGGCGACGAGTTAACCCGGAGTGACAAGACAGAGGCATTGTCGTCTCGCCCTCGTCAACAGAACTGACCGGATCAAGGATTGAGAATCTCGACCACTTTCGCTCGCAGCAGCGACACAGCGATGGGCCCTCGGAGGCCGCTATCCCCAAAAACCTGCCTGTTGTCACCCATCAGCCAGAGTTCATCGACTCCAAGTGTTATCGGTCCAAAGGGACTCATTGGAACTTGTGGATTCATCAGATACGGTTCGTCGAGGGAGCGATCATTGACGTACACTTTTCCTTCTCGAGACTCGATGGTCTCACCGGGCAAGCCAATCACCCGGGTCACCAACTCAGGCGCCGTCCCCGTATCACTCACACGTACATCGGCATACAGAACGATATCGAGGCGTTCAGGAGAACGGGTTACGTATGCGCTGCGGTCGACGAGAAGCTCAGCGCCAGGCTGAATGGTGTCTGCCATGGACTGAGGTCCCAGACGTGTGACAACGTCTTCTACCAGGACCACCTCAGTCGCATCCGTCGCGCCAGGCCCCACGTCTGACGTTTGGCTACCAATGAATGCAATCGAGGCACCAACGACGACAACAACTGCGAATGTCGCCATCGCGATGACGACGCCCCTGCGTCTTTTGATCCGTTCGTCTGGCCGCTTGGTCTGGCTCTGTTGTGTCTGCATCGTTCGCGTCCTCTCCTCGATACTGGTGAGGAGAGCAGCTCCAACGATGGCGCTCGCCGGAAGATCGTTCTCGTCCGGGACGGGATTGATCGCGGCAACTCGCATCAAGATGGGAGCAAGGTCGTTCATATCTCTCCTCCTTTCACGACAGGAGGGGGATCGGGTGAGAGAATGACAGCCGCGGGTTCGGCTGTCATCTTCGTGAGTTTCTTTTTGATCCTGGCAAGCCGATTGTCGACGGCCTTGGGGGTGAGACACATGACGATCGCTACATCAGAACTCGATAATCTTTCCCACGTACGGAGAAGCAAGATCTCGCGCTCAACCGGTCGAAGTCGAGCGATCGCCGCGAGAAGATACCTCTCCTCGGCGTTCCGCACCACGACGACTTCAGGACTTTCCTGATACGCAATCGGTTCACGAATGATTCTATTTCGAAGCCTTCTCGATCGTTCGGTGCTGCGCCTATCGTTGCGTACGACATTCCTGGCTACTCCGTAGAGCCAGAGGCGTAGCTCATCCCCCTGGGGCGCGTCGTGTCTCCGTCTCCAGACGGTGAGAAACGTGTCGGCTACTGCATCGTCGACATGGGAGGCCGGCAACCTGCGCAGGCAGTACGCACGGATGGAGGTTTCGTACGTATCGAACATCTCTCTAAACGCAGCCTCGTGTGCGTGAGATGACACTGCGGATTCCTCCATTGCTTCTTGTGAACGTACATGTCCGCACTGCACGATTTCCCCCGAAAGTTCGAATATCGGGTGCAGCCGGTCTGTCCGGACATGTACCCAACGAGCGCTCGGGGTTCGAAAAGAGCGCAACAGGGATGGGGATCCCGAATAGTGGAGGGGCCCCGGATCACTCCGGGGCCCCTCCACTCGTGTACGTACTTCGTACTACTTGTTACGTTCGGGCGAGCTTCGCTCGCTTGCTAGTTATCCGAATCGAACTGGTCCTCGAAGGACACAACCTTGCGGCCTGGCTTGTCGTCCGGCTTCGCATCACGGTTGCTGTCCCGGTTACGGTTACGGTCGCGTCCGCCGCCGCCGCTGCGGCCCCCACGGTCGTCATTGCGATCGCTACGTGGCCGCTCTTCACGGGGAGCGTCAGAACTGCTGCCACCCCCGCTATCACCGGAAGAGGCACCTTCCATGTCGAGGCTGACCTTGCCACGATCATCGATCTCACGAACAACGACCTTCACGCTGTCACCAAGAGCGAGCACATCCTCGACCTTGTCGATGCGCCTACCGCCACCGATCTTCGAGATGTGGAGCAACCCGTCACGTCCGGGAAGGATGTTGACGAAGGCACCGAACTTGGTGATGTTCACAACCTCACCATCGTACACCTCGCCGATCTTTGCCTCAGGCGGGAATCCGATCGCTAGAATTCGATCCTTTGCCAGGTTCATCGACGCAGTGTCAGGAGCACCGACGCGGACCGTTCCGTCGTCGTCGATCTCGATGACCGCTCCCGTCTCTTCCTCGAGTTCACGAATCGTCTTGCCCTTTGGTCCGATGACCTCACCGATCTTGTCCTTGGGGACCATGACCGCTTCGATCTTCGGTGCCTTCTCGGCAAGCTCACTGCGTGGCTCGGCTATGACATCCGCCATTGCATTCAGGATGAACAGTCGAGCTTCGAGAGCCTGGTTCATCGCATCGATGAGCACATCAGCAGGCAGACCCTCGATCTTGGTGTCGAGCTGGAGTGCTGTGATCATGTCTGATGTCCCTGCGACCTTGAAGTCCATGTCGCCGAGGTGATCCTCAACGCCGAGGATGTCGGTCAGTGTGACAAACTTGTCGTCCTGGTAGATCAGACCCATAGCGATACCAGCGACAGGTGCTGCGATCGGAACACCAGCATCCATCAGCGAGAGCGACGATCCACAGACCGATGCCATCGAGGAGGAACCGTTCGACATGAGTACCTCTGATACGAGCCGATACGCGTACGGGAAGTCCTCTGCCGGTGGAATCACCGGGTGGAGGGCCTTCTCAGCGAGGGCCCCGTGGCCGATCTCGCGACGCTTCGGGCCCCGCATAAATCCTGCTTCGCCCGTTGCATACGGCGGCATGTTGTAGTGGTGCATGTACCGCTTGGAGTCCTCAGGAGAGATCGTGTCGAGCATCTGCTCCATCTTCAACATCCCGAGTGTGGTGATGTTGAGAACCTGGGTTTCGCCACGCTGGAACAAACCGGAGCCATGGACACCAGGAACCAGCCCGACCTCGATCGTCAGCTGACGGATATCCGTCAGACCGCGACCATCGATACGAACACCCTCGGCAACCACTCGCGAACGCATGACGTCCTTCTGAACCTTGGAGAAGGCTGCCTTGGCTTGTTTGATACCGTCCTTGTCATCATCGTCGAGTCCGAGCGAGGCGATCGCCTCGTCCTTGATCGCCGATTCTGCGTCCTGGCGTTCGTGCTTCTTGACGATGGTGCCAAGCGCTTCGAGTTTGGACTTCGCGAAGGTCTCAACCTGTGCGAAGATCTCGTCGGAGTAATCCTTGACAACGATCCATTCGACAGGATCGGGTTCACCGTGCTTTTCGAGCAACTCAAGCTGAAGGTCGACGAGTACCGCAATGTACTCCTTGGCAAGTTCGAGACCAGCTGCAACTGTCGCCTCGTCGGATGCTTGCTGGCCATCCTGCACCATGCGGTAGCCATTCTCTGATGCGCCAGCTTCGACCATCGAGATATCGATGTTTCCCTCGGCATTGCGCTTTCCAGCGACGACGATCTCGAACACGGCTTCCTCGCCTTGTTCGTAGGTCGGGAAAGGAATCCACTCACCATCGGAGAGGGCAAGTCGTATCGCACCAACAGGACCCTCGAACGGGATCGGGCTGACCGTGAGGGCGGCCGACGCACCGTTGAGCGTGATGATGTCGTGCGGGTTCTCGAGATCAGCGGAGAGGATCGTACCGACGACATGAGTGTCGTGGCGATATCCCTCTGCGAAGTTCGGCCTCAAAGGTCGGTCGATGAGTCGGTCAGCCAGAATGGCGTTCTCAGATGCGCGTCCCTCACGACGGAAGAACGATCCTGGGATACGTCCTACGGCGTAGGTGCGCTCCTCGACGTCAACGGTCAGCGGAAAGAAATCCACTCCGTCGCGCAGGCTGCGTTTTGCGGTTGCGGTCACGAGGACCTCTGTGTCTCCGATACGAGCAACGACTGCTCCATCGGAGAGTTGTGCGAGCTTTCCAGTGCTCAGCGAGATCTCTACCTCGCCGACACGCCCGCGAACGGTGGTCTCTGCCACGCGTTTCTCCTTCGTTTGGGGAGGTCGCCCAATTGGCAGTGCTCAGCGTTCGAACATTGAGGTCGAACAATGACCACTGACAACTGGATCGATTCCTCCATTGAATTGTCGCCGGACACGACTGAAGACGGCAAGTGCCGCCCTCGAGTCCTTGCTAGCGACGCAGCCCCAATTTTGCAATCAGGGATCGGTAACGCTCCACGTCTTGTTCCTGGAGATACCGAAGCAATCGCCGACGCTTTCCAACCATCATGAGCAAACCACGCCGGCCGTGATGATCCTTCTTGTGGATCTTCAGGTGCTCGGTGAGGTGGTTGATACGCTCAGTCAACAATGCCACCTGGACCTCTGGAGATCCCGTATCGGTGGCATGCGTGCCGTATTCTTCTACAACAGTGTTGGTGTCGTTCACGAGGTACTTTCCTACGCGAGTAAGTGGTCGGGCGATCGCCCAAACGGCAGGTTAGCACCATCAGGTTCTAGTTGTGTATCGATTCGGACGAATCTCGCACGATCGCCTCTACCTCGATCTCGACGAGCCACGTCGAGTCAAGCAGCGCAGCGACAACCACCATTGTGGCAGCTGGTTCGGACCTGCCGAACACCTCACCATGGGCCCGCCCGACATCGTCGGCATCATCCGCGTCCACGATGAACATGCGTGTCCGCACGACGTCTTCTATCGCTCCACCAAGCCCTTCGATGGTCTGTTGTGCGATCTCACCACACCGGATCATCTGTGCGTATGCACCGTCGACGGTTGGGGAACCCTCGGCGGCAATCGGGGCCGTACCGGCAACATGGATCACGTTTCCCAGTCGTACACCCCTGGCGAAGCCGTACCGTTCCTCATACGGTGAGATACCGTGCCATCGTTGGTCTTGCATACCGGCACAGTAGCGTTTCGATACCCGTCATCGGAACGTTCCACTGCTTCCGCTCCCCCGACCTCGTGATCGACCTTTTCGATCGCCCTTCCATACACACGATCCCGACCGCAAGACTTCTGCCTTCACACAGTCAGCAACCGCGGGATGAGTGAGGACCGACCGGTGCGCTTCGCTGACCCTTTTCTGGAATCCGATGATGCCGAAGGGGGCGACCAAAGCCGACGACTTGCCATCGTCGACCAGGTCGAACACACGCAGGCCAACAGGCTCGTCGATGAAGTTCGTCACAACGGCATCCGGATTCCGGATGGCAATCACGTCGATGCCAGCAGCCTCCCCCAAATTCGCACGGACATCCCGGCAGCCATCATCGGTGCAACGTATCGGATCGAACCCTCCGTTGTCGGGAATCGATCGTGCGATGCGACCCATCCGCTGGAGGGTCCCCATGGCACCAGAAGCTATGGCCGGATCAAGAAGGGCCGCCCCGCGGTACCCATCGATCTCTGGTCTGGAGCCATCATCGAGTGATGCGATCATGACAACACCCACCGCTCCACCCTTCGAATGATGGATCGAGTAGATATTGCTGTGCGTGATCGACAGCCGACGAATGAGCCTGTCGAGCTCCTGTGCGGCGACCTCGGTTGACGCGACCTTCGAAGCCTCGGTGCTTGAACGTTCTCGCTCGACACTTCGGTAGTCGAAGGCCACCGTGTTCGCCCTGGTTGCACCAAGGCTCTTGAGAAGAGGGTCGAAATCAGCTCGTGATCCGCCATTGCCGTGCACAACAACGAATACGGGGTCCTCCGAACGTCGCCGACGACGCCCCTTGAGGCCCACGCCGTACAGCAGAGATACCGCACCCAGACCGCCATAGTTCCACGCCTTCCACGGGGGCCTACGACCATCTGACGACGGTGACGCACCGATTGGTGAGACGATCGGGCCGATGGAATCGAGACCCACACCGTCTCCAGGCACAAGTCTGATGGGTTCCTGTGGCGCCAACGGGATCGTGAGCATGACGGCGAGCATTGCCGATGCGAACATCGCTGCTTCCTCTCAGGGAAGCGCGGGATGACAAAAGCATGCACACGGATACGTCGCCCGGTCAAGGGGTGTGGTGTGCCCGAGCTCAGTTCAACGTTGCAAGAACGATCTTCGCCTGTTCGATATCGGCCTTGATCTGAGCGACAAGCGCATCGACAGATGCGAACCGCTGCTCGTTCCGGATCCTGTCGATGAAGGCAACACGAACGTTCCTGTCATAGAGATCGACGGACACATCAAATAGATGTACTTCGATCGTTTCGATGCCACCACCGAAGGTTGGACGCGTCCCGACGTTGCATACGCCGTCGTAGCGCACATCGTCTACGGTGCAGGTAACGGCGTACACGCCACCTGCGGGTCGCACAAGGCCGGAGGGCATCGTGATATTCGCTGTGGGAAACCCGATCGTCCGACCTCGCGCATCGCCGGGTATCACCGTGCCGTCAATCGAGAACGGTCGGCCAAGCAATCTCGCCGCTAGTTCGACGGAGCCCGAAGCAACGGCTGCACGGATAGCGGACGATCGGACTTCGGTACCGTAGAGATCGACGATGGGTGTTTCTATGACGGTGAAACCCTTCGACTTACCGAGGATCCGCAGCGTGTCCACAGTGCCCTCTGCGGCAAATCCAAAGCAGAATCCGGCCCCAACCGCAACGACCCGAGCATTGAGCCCCTCCTTGAGGTAGGCATCTACGAACCGTTCTGGTGACATGGTGCGTACGTCCTCGGTGAAATCGATGACGGCGGCAGCATCGAATCCCTCGGCTTCAAACAGATCGAGCCGGCGCTCGAGTGATGCGATCGCCGGTGGCCCAGGCTCTCCGGAAACGACGGAGTCAGGATGTGTTCCGAAAGTGAGTGCAACGGTAGCTAGATCGCCCCCAGCCTCTGACAGTGATCGGAATACCGCACGATGACCGCGGTGCGCACCATCGAAAACGCCGATGGCGACCGCATGAGGTTCGGCGTTCGTAGACCATGTGCTTGGGTCACCTGTGAACACCTTCAATGGAGAACCACCTCGGGTACGAGCGCCTGCCCGTCTTTCTTGTACATAGCGAGAAGATTTCCTTCCCGGTCGCCAACTCGCATTACAGTATCGACTCCTGCGCCATCCGGCGCCATCTGATCGGGGAGTTCTCTCCCATTGCGAACACGGAATGCCGTTGCGTCGTCGACCCGTAGTTCCGGATATTCGCCAAGGACGTGTGCAGGCGAGAGCATCATCGTCTCAAGTCTGTCGTGACGAGACGCATCGATCACCTCATCGACCGTGACCGCATCGTTGACGTGCATCGAACCATTACGGACGCGGCGCAACGCCGACAGGTGCGCCCGCCCACCAACAGCCTGACCGAGATCGTCTGCAAGCGTTCGGATGTACGTGCCTGTGGAGCACACGGTGCGGAAAGTGACCTCGGGGTAGTCCGATGGCGCAAGGTCGATCAACTCGAGTCGGTAGATGGTCACGGGGCGGGCCTCGCGTTCGACGACCTTTCCCTCGCGAGCAAGTTCGTACAGGCGTCTCCCCTCGACGCGTCGCGCGGACACCATGGGAGGGGTCTGGAGAATAGTGCCGGTGAACCGCTCCATCGCGGCGACGACCTGCTCTTCGGTGGTCGGAAGGGGCTCGCGCGAGATGATCGCGCCATCGGCATCCAGCGAGTCGGTGGCGACACCGAACTGCGCGGTTGCTATGTATTCCTTCTGAGCTCCCTGAACGAAACGAAGAAGGCGTGTCGCACCACCAATGCCAAGCACAAGCAAACCCGTCGCCATGGGGTCGAGCGTGCCGGCATGGCCAACCTTGCCTCCGATATGTTTACGGATCTTTGCAACAACGTCGTGGGACGTCCATCCTTGGGGTTTGTCCACAAGAAGGAAGCCGGCTGAGAGTGGGCTCGTCACGGCAACAGATCGATGATCGCGGCGATGATGTCATCGGGTTGATCCGTGGACGTGAATCCCGCAGCGTTGTGGTGTCCCCCTCCCGAAAAAGAGGAAGCGATAGCAGCGACATCGATCTGACCACGCGAGCGCAAACTCCCTTTGACGACTCCTTGCTTCTTGACCTTCAGAAGGCAAGCGACCTCGGAACCTCGGGCCATCCGAACAAGATCGATGAGACCGTCCGTCTCATGCGATTTCACGCCAGCGGTCTCAAGGTCATCCGGCGTCAACATCGACCACACGAATTCGTGGTCTCGATCGAATTTCGCTCTACCCATCACAGCCGCTACAACGTGGTAGTACCCGAACGATGCTTCCTCGAAGAGCTTTTGACCGACAACGTCGGGGTGGACACCCCTCCGCAGAAGGTCGGCAGCGATCGTATGGGTCAGGGGTGATGTCGACGAGTACTGGAAACGACCCGTATCGGTGACGATTCCCGTGTACAGAGCCGCAGCCACCGGTTCCGTCACTTCCCATTGCAGCTCGATGAGAATCTCGTAGATCAGCTCGGTAGTCGCAGCCGCGGTGCGGTCGATCAGGAGATGGTCGCCCCACGTACCATCAGATATGTGATGATCGATCACGACGAGACATCGTGCACTCTCGAGCGCTCCAACCATCGATCCAACCCGCTCCGGTACCGACGTGTCGACAACAACAGCCACATCGAGATCCTTCGGGAAGGCGCTTGGTGCAACGAGCGTGGACGTGTCGAGGAACGACATCTCCTCTGGGACGACGAACGGTTCAGCGAAAGATGCGTATGCCTCTATACCTGCGTTGCGTGCAGCGAGGGACAACGCGATCATCGAACCGAGCGCATCGCCGTCAGGTCCGACGTGCCCGACGACACCGATCGACGTAGCGTTCCTCAGAACGCGAACGACCTCAGCGACAGAGTGCGCACGCTCAGGCATCGCCAACCTGCTGGTCGTTGTCGTCCTCCATGTCGGACAGGATCTGATTGATACGAATACCTTCATCGATCGCTGGGTCGACCTTGAATTCGAGAACCGGTGTGTAGCGCAAACGGGTCTGAGACCCGATCACCGACTGTAAGCGCGATGCTGAGCGTCGCAAGGCCTCAGCAGTTTCGAGTTTTTCTTCCTCGGTTCCGAGCACCGAATAGAAGATGACCGCATGCCGAAGATCGGGACTCGTTTCAGCACCTGTGATCGTGAGGAAGCCGATGCGTGGATCCTTGAGATCAAGCACAGCCTCAGCAACCACCTCGCGAACGAGTTCGTTCACCTTGCGCATCCGTGGACTCTTGTGCCGTGTCATTGGTCTCGTACCGTCCTCAGGAGAAGTGCTTCGATACGGGGTCGATCACGTTCGGGCGATCTCGCTGACCTCGTACGACTCGATCGTGTCGCCTTCTTTGATGTCCTTGAACTTGGCAAGACCGATACCGCATTCAAACCCGGTGGCCACGTTTTGCACATCGTCCTTGAATCGGCGAAGAGACACAATCGTGCCGTCGTACACCACAACGCCGTCGCGTACGAGGCGAGCACGAGCATTTCGGTTGATCGATCCCTCTGTGACATACGAACCAGCTACGAGACCAAGTCTCGGCGCTCGGAACACCTGGCGAACCTCTGCCACGCCAAGGAAGTTCTCGATCTCTTCAGGTGACAGTTCACCAACGAGAAGCGATTCGACGTCATCGAGCAGCTCGTAGATGATCGAGAACGTGCGAATGTCGATCGCGGCTTCCTTTGCGGTCGCACGGGCTGATGCGTCAGGTCTCGAATTGAAACCATAGATGATCGCACCCGAAGCCTCAGCAAGTGATACATCGTTCGTCGTAACACCTCCTACACCCGCGTGCACGATCGTGACGAAGCCGTCGTCCCGACTGATCTTGCCGACAGACTCCTTGATCGCTTCAAGCGACCCGTGAGTATCAGTCTTCACGATGATCCGGAGCTCGGAATGCTCCTGCGTTCTCAATTGCTCGATGAGCTGGCCAAGACGATCCGTTGCCGTGGGGATCGTCAGTTCAAGTGCGCGGATCTCGCCGACCTTCGCTTGGGCCATCTTGCGGGCTGTCCGCTCGTTCTTAGCCACCTCGAACATGTCGCCGGCTGTTGGAATCTCATCCCAACCCATCACGAGGACCGGTGTCGACGGTCCTGCCTCTTTGATCGGTTCGCCATCGCCGTTGAACAGAGCGCGCACCCGGCCTGGCACCGGACCTGCAACGATCGCGTCGCCCTTCTTGAGTGTTCCTCGCTGGACGATCACTGTTGCCACAGGACCACGACCGACCTCGAGTTGAGCTTCGATCACCGTGCCAACGGCAGGGGCTTTGGGGTCCGCCGACAGTTCCTCAACCTCTGCAACGAGAGAGATCATCTCCAAGAGGTCGTCGATGTTCGTTCCCTTGAGTGCCGAGATCTCGATCGCCGGAACCTCGCCACCGAGATCCTCGACGACGATCTCGTGCTGTGTCAAGGCCGCCCGAACAGTGTGCGGATCTGCGGCTTCGAGGTCCATCTTGTTGATCGCGATGATGATCGGGACTTCGGCTGCCTGGGCATGGCTGATGGCTTCGGCCGTTTGAGGCATGACCGAGTCGTCTGCAGCAACAACGATGATCGCTATATCCGTGATCTCCGCTCCGCGCGCCCTGAGTGCAGTGAATGCCTCATGACCGGGCGTATCGATGAAGGTTATCTTGCTGTCGTCCGCTGCAGTGACCTGATACGCGCCGATGTGCTGCGTGATCCTTCCTGCTTCGCCTTCGATGACGTTTGCGTGACGGATTGTGTCGAGGAGTTGTGTCTTCCCGTGATCGACGTGACCCATCACCGTGACCACCGGGGGCCTCGTGACGAGAGAGGCTGGATCATCGACGTACTCGATGATGTGCCGTTGACGACCCTGATCCTCTTCTTCTTCGTCAGTTTCCGCGACGAGAAGTTCCCATCCCAGTTCGCGACCGAGACGTTCGATCGCATCGACGGGTATCTCACCGCCACCAGGAACCATCTCACCCATGAACATCAAGGTCTTGACGATCTCGGCAGTGCGGGTCTGAATCATGCGGGCGAGTTCGTGAACAGTGATCCCTGGCTCGACCAGAAGCACCCGTTCTTCACCGTCAGCGTCAACTTCTTCAGCTTCTTCACCGTCCGCTGTCGGCTGTGAGCTATCAGCTTCTACTTCTACTTCTTCTTCCGGTCTGTCCTCTGTCGTCTGCTGTCTGACATCTTCCTCTTCACTGTCCGCTGTCGGCTGTGAGCTGTCAACTTCTTCGGCTGTCCCACCGCCGAACGATGCTCTGACCTGAGCGGCAACGTCCTCATCGAGCCCTGACGATGCGGTCTTGACCTCAGCGCCGAGTTCGCGGGCGCGTTCAAGCACCTGCTTGGACTCCTGTCCCAGCTCTCGAGCTAGTTCGTATACGCGTACCTTCGCCACCGTTACCTCCGCGCGGTTCTGCCCGTTCGATCACTCCTTGTGATCGTCGGCCTCTTTGTTGTTCTCGTCTGAAGGGGCCTCATCGGAGGCACCTTCTTCATCATCATCTGCGGTACTGACATCACCTTCAGATGTGTCGTCATCCTCGTCCGTCGCTCCGGCATCAACGACCTCATCGGTTGGCGCCGTGACCGCTGACGGGTCCTTATTTCCGCTCTCGGGATCCGCCGTCGCCTCTGTTTCGGTCGACACCTCTGATCCCGATTCTGCGCCAGATCCATCGCCTTCTTCGACAGTCTCGAAATCAACGTTCTCATCATCCTGTTCATCCAGACCGAGATCCTGGGATTCGGACCGGATGTCTATCCGGAATCCGGACAGTCGAGCAGCGAGACGTGCGTTTTGGCCTTCCTTACCGATTGCGAGGGACAGCTGGTGATCGGGAACGATCACGACCGCCGTCCCTTCCTCTTCATCGAACCGCACATCCTGGACACGAGCCGGGCTGAGTGCCTCTGCGATGAACCGCCCAAGGTCGTCGTCCCATTCAACGATGTCGACCTTCTCTCCCTTGAGCTCGTTCACCACCTGTCTGACTCTCGAGCCCCTGGCTCCAACACACGCACCAACGGGATCGATGTTGGCATCATTGGAAGCAACAGCGATCTTTGTGCGATGGCCAGCCTCGCGGGCGATCGCTTTGATCTCGATATCGCCGTCAACGAGTTCGGGTACCTCCAGCTCGAAGAGTGCTCTGATGAACTCTGGATGGCTTCTGGAAACGACGATCTGAGGACCTTTGCCTTCACCACGAACCTCGAGGATCCAAGCCTTGACGCGGTTCCCACGTTCGAGACGTTCGTATGGGATCTTCTCCGAACCAGGCAGAATCGCCTCGGCGTCCCCCAGATCGAGGATCGAGTACCTGTGATCAGACTGCTGCACGATTCCCGTGATCAGATCACCCTCACGACCGTCGTACAGGTCAAATACCTGCTCACGTTTCGCATCTCGAAGGCGTTGGAGAATGACCTGCTTTGCGGTGGACGCAGCGATGCGACCGAAGTCCTCTGGTGTGTCCTCCCACTCCTCGACGACATTTCCGTCCTCATCGAGCTCCTGTCCATACACGCTGATCTCACCCGTGTCGGCATCGATCGTGACACGCGCTTCTTCCGCTGCGCCAGGTGTTCGCTTGTAGGCAGAAACCAGCGCGTTCGCGAGAGCCTCCAGGATCGTGTCACGCGGAACACCCTTTTCGCGCTCAAGTAGCTCGAGAGCGTCCATCAAGTTGTAGTCCATGGTTTCTCCTACGCGTCTTTGCCCGGACGGGCGCCCTTTTCCCAGATGAACACCGTGCGTGCTAATGACACGTCGGAGTATGGGATTTTTCGTTCATCACCCTCGACGTCCACAGTGAACGCAGTCTCGTCTGCTGCGGTGATGATGCCAACGTGATCTTTGGTCCCGCTGACCTCGGCGAACGTCTTCACCTTCACCTTTCGGCCTATCGACTTCATGAAATGTCGCGTGCGAGTGAGTTTTCTCTCGAGTCCAGGCGAAGAAACCTCAAGCGTGTACGACCCCTTGAACGGGTCGTTCTCGTCGATGAGTCTGCTGATGCCTCGGGACAGTTCTGCGATTCGGTCGACGCCAACAGCTCCATCGCCGTCAACGGTGACGCGAACGATCTTGCCACCACCAAGCACCTCGACATCGTCGAGTTCAATGCCCTCTGCGGCAACATACGGATCGATCCGATCCCACAGCTTGTCTGCGACGCTACTCACCTTGCTCCTCACACACTGAAAGAGAACTCTGCTCAAATAAAGAGGCGGGCCACGGCCCACCCTGCAGAGATCTCGGTTCGCTTGGAGATTATACCAGTCGCGAGCCGCTGCCGGTTGCCCACCGAAATCGATCGATCTCCTACGCTTGTGCGCCTGGAGAACTGATGAGCTCAACGAGCCGATCGAACACATCGTCGATGGCCACATCAACACTTTGGCCCGTCCTGCGATCAAGGAGTTCGAGTATCCCACTCTGAACGCCACGAGGCCCAACGGTGACTCGCAGCGGGACACCTATCAGCTCAGCATCGTTGAACTTGACACCGGGCCTTTCGTTGCGATCGTCGAGGAGAACTGCGAATCCGCTCGCTTCGAGGGCGTTGCTGAGTGTCTCAGCAGCCTCCAGCGTTGCTTCATCGTCTGGCCGGACCACAGTGATGATGACATGGAACGGCGAGATCTCCATCGGCCAGATGATGCCCTTGTCGTCATGGTTCACCTCGACCGAGACTGCCATATTTCGTTCTACACCGATGCCGTACGATCCCATCACGATGGGTATGGTTTTGCCCTGCTCGTCGAGGACACTCACGCCAAGCGGTTCTGCGTAGAAAGTGCCGAGCTTGAAGATGTGTCCACATTCGATCGCGGGGAACACCGTCAGCTTCTCTCCACATGTCGGACATCCGTCCCCTGGTTGCACCGTCCGCACATCAGCCCACTCCGTCACCGTGATGTCTCGCGCCATTGCGACACCGCTCAGATGTCGATCGTTCGTGTTCGCGCCCGTGGTCATGGCAAGACGGTCTCGCAGTGCCTCATCGGCGACGATGCGAACGTCCGTGACGCCGACAGCGCCGAGGCTACCTGCGTCTGCACCAAGAAGCGGCTTGATCTCCTCAGGCTGTGCCGGACGCAAGTCAGCGGTCTGCAGATGATCCATGAGTTTCTGATCCTGGAGTTGGTGATCGCCACGCATGAGGATGAGTACCGGTTCACCGTCCACGAAGTACACGAGCGTCTTGATCTGACGATCAGCTGGGGCGCCTCCTGGAAACGTCTCCAGATCCGCGATCGTTCGCACTCCAGGCGTATCGAATTCCTTGATCTCAGTCGGACCGTCGGTGTCGCTGATCTGCGGGATCACCGATGTTGCTGTCTCGACATTCGCTGCGAACCCACATGCTTCACAATGAGCGACCTCGTCTTCACCGACCTCGCTCGCCACCATGAACTCGACGGAATCCTCACCGCCCATCGCCCCCGAGGACGCTCGAACAGCGATGGCGTTCATCCCGAGCCGCTTGAATATCCGGTGATAGGCGTCGAAGTGGCGATCGAACTGCACATCGAGACCCTCCTGATCGACATCGAACGAGTACGAGTCCTTCATCGTGAACTCTCGTACCCGGAGGAGTCCCGATTTCGGACGTGCCTCGTCCCTGAACTTCGTTTGAATGTGGTACCAGAGTTGCGGCAATTGTTTGTACGAGGTCAGCTCCCTCGATACGGTCGCGAAGATCTCCTCGTGGGTCGGTCCGAGGACCATAGGCGAACCCTTGTTGTCATCGAAGGACATCATGATGTCCTTCATCGTTTCAGCTCGGCCGGTACGATCCCAGATCTCGCGAGGGTGCAGCTGGGGCAACAGGAACTCCTGTCCACCGATCGCATCGATCTCCTCACGGATGACACGCATGACGTTCTCCCGGACACGCTGTCCGAGGGGCAGCATCGAGTACACACCGGCCATCAGCTGTCTGATGTAGCCTCCACGCACGAGCAGCTTGTGACTGACCGCTTCCGAGTCAGCAGGGTCGTCGCGAAGAGTGGGTATGAAAGCTTGAGACCAGCGCACAATGCTCCTGGGGTTCGTAGGCGGCGAGCATACCGTCGCCTCAGTCGGAGTCAGGTCGTGTTGCGACGTCCTTCACTGCCTTCTTCTTCTCCTCTGAGCGGTTCGCATCGCCCTGCAGCGATATCAGTTCGAGCCTTGTCTCCTCAGCGATATCCGCGGCAGTGACATCTGCGGCCGCAAGCCTGGCCTCAGCGCCCTGTTCGTCGAGCAACCGAGCCTCCAGGACAAGGGCATCGACCATCTCGGCCTCAGGGACAACCCTCACGACCTCCCCCTTGATGAAGAGGTGCCCTCGCCCTCTTCCAGCTGCGAGACCGAGATCTGCCTCGCGCGCCTCACCGGGTCCGTTGACGACACACCCCATAACCGCCACCTGGATGGGCAACTCGAGTGCTGAGAGTCGTTCGTTTGCCTCCGATGCGACCGCGATCACATCGACCTCGGCACGACCGCACGAGGGGCAAGCGATCAGGTCAAGGGACGAACGCTCCCTGAGCCCGAGGTACTCGAGCAGGGATCGACCTGCGGTTGCCTCCTCAACAGGGTCGGCGGTAAGCGAGAAGCGGATAGTGTCGCCGATGCCTTCGTTGAGCAATGTTGCGATACCAGCGACAGATTTGATCAGACCGCCAGGTGGTGGGCCAGCCTCGGTCACACCAAGGTGCAGCGGGTAGTCCGTGGTGTCGGCAAGCAGACGGTACGACTCGACCATGGATCGAACATTCGAGTGTTTCACCGAGATCTTCACATCATGGAACCCGACATCATCGAAGTACCTGACCTCCTGCATTGCTGAGGCAACAAGTGCTTCGGGAACCGGGCCACCATGGGCATCGAGCAGGTCTTTGTCCAGCGACCCTGCGTTCACACCGATCCTGATCGGGATTCCAGCATCGCCAGCGGCGGTCGCAACATCCTTGATGTGTTGCTCATTGCGGATATTGCCAGGGTTGAGTCGGAGGCCGGAAACCCCAGCCTCGATAGCTGCAAGGGCGAGCCGATGTTGGAAATGGATATCGGCGATGATCGGAATGGGCGCTCGGGGCATCATCTCGGCGATCCCCTCGGCCGCCTCGACGTTGTTGCAGGTCACCCTGACGATGTCAGCGCCAGCGCCAGCTAATCCGTAGATCTGGGCAAGGGTCGCCTCGACATCCGCCGTTTTGGTTGTGGTCATCGACTGTACTGAGATCTGGGAGCCCCCGCCGACCTCGACACCACCAACACGAAGTTTCCGGGTCACACGACGTTCGAAAGGCATGGGGGAAACGTAGTACGTATGACGTAGTACGTATGAGGTATGACGTACGACGTAGTGCGACAGGAAGGGTCTGTTCCACATCCAGACAGTTCGATTCGCACGTCCGGAACGACCCATACACGGCTTCGCGGCACCGTGCGAGCGCCAGCCTTCACCTATCCGCGGGTCCTCTACGTACTACG
>JAMBLJ010000286.1 GCA_023336815.1 Actinomycetes bacterium | reverse complement strand
CCATACCGCGAGAGGATGGGATGGAAGGGGAAGTAACGCGAACTGATGAGAGGTGAAATTCAAGTCAGGACAAGCATTTCGGGCGTTTCCGCAGGTCAGCGACTTAGGCGTTTTCGGGCTCATAACCCGAAGGTCAAACTCTCAAGTCGCTCGATATCCTGCCATTACAAAGCAATCGCTTCACATGGGGGCTGTCGTACGGATGTCTTGAGTCTGGTTCGCCCTCGAGCCGTCCCGAGCTCCTTACGAAGCTGGAACACGAGACGGGCACCGTGATCCTTGTCCTACTTCGAATACCGACGCGTCGTCGGGCCTTCTGGTGTGATCTCCTTGCTATGACCCTCATCTCTCCACACTCGAGAGTCTCCGAGAAACCCAGGGCGAACCAATAGGATCTTGGCGCCGTCGAGTCGCCAGAGTCGTATGGCTGTTGACCATGTTCGTAGTCCGTGAAGGTCGTCGAGGGATGTATCGTTACTCATGAGTTCGATCTCCGGAAACGGGGGGAATCCATGACAGGACCAGCAGCACGGACCGCAGCCAACGATGCAGCCACGCCATTGAAGGAACTCGGCGACGATCCCAGCTCCGAAAAACCGATCATTCTCAAGACTGGCCGGTTCGGATCGTACGTCACCGACGGCGAGACGAACGCGTCGCTCCGAGTCCTTGACTCGGTCGATACCATTACGCACGAGCGTGCGGTCGAGCTCCTCGCGGAGCGCAGGGCCAACGGTCCGGCCCCGAAACGCCGTGGGGAGGCCACAAGCCTTTCGATACGCAGGTTCTGCGCGGCGTGCGGTCGGTCATACACGACGCCGGCGGCGGATTGTCCCGCATCACATGACACGACTTCGGCCTCTGAAGACATAGGTATCGGCCGGATCGTCACGTACCGGCGCGCGCTGCGTCGTCGTACGGCCGTCGCTGTTGGGGGAACCATGGCGGCGCCGGTAGTGCTCGAGGTCACGGGTGGCAGTGAGCGTGAGCCGGTGAAGTTCGATGCGGTCGACGGTACGGACGACGGTACGGACGACTGGATGGCAATCCCGAGCCCGCTCTATCGGCTTGACGCTCTGTCCAAGATACCCGCCTGGAGCGATGCCCTAGCAACCTGGGTTACCGACAACCGGAACAAACTGCTTGCGACCATCGGGGACCGTCGATTGTTTGCGCTCTCGGCCATCGGTGCTGGAGATGTCTCTCTTGCCAAGACAAGCGGTTTGTCGGAATCTGAGATCACCTGGCTGACGATGCATGCGCAAAGGAATTCGGGAAACATGAAGCAAGCGTTCAATGCCGCTCTTGATCTCGATCCAGAGACCTACCCCGATCATTCTCTCGTATTGCTCGAAGTCATAGGCACCCATGATGAACTCCTTGAGGCCTCAATGCTTCATGAGCACGTCAGCAAGCTCAGCCAAGAATTCGTGGGCCGGGCCACCCTGAGCGCAGCTCTTGCAGGCATGGACACGGACGGATCGGATGCCGTGGTGGCGGATCTGGATCAACTGGGTGCTACAAGAACTGCAAACGATCTTCGCAGCGTGGTCACCGGAACAGGATCTGTTACGGCGACCGCACTAACTCGTGCTGCGACGGAGGCGTCTCTTGATCCCTCCGATGCTGAACGCATCTACGCAGAGTTCCCGTCCATCTCTGACGATCTAATCGACTCTGGCAGAGTTGAAGCATCTCCTTCGGCCGTCGAATCCCCGTACGTACGGGCCAGGATCCGGATCGAGGACGTAACCGATGAGGAGCTGCGTTCGCTTGGTGCGGACCGCGAGCTCGCTCGCCGGGCATACACCGCGAACGATCGCAAGGCGCTTGCTGATCTGGGCGAAGAGTCGCCTGCGGTGGCGAGCTACTACGTTGCACTTGATGCGCTTCGGCAAGGGGAGATGCCCGATGACGTGCCTGAAGATGACATTCTCAAGGCTGTGGCTGCTTCGATCCGCTCGGGAAGGACCCATCCGAATGCGCTTGCCGATCCTTCGGTCTGGTCGGTTCTGAGCCACATCATAACCGAGGAGGACGCGGAGAGCCATCCAGAACAAGCCGCGATATGGCAGCTGGAGAGAGCTCTCGAGGACCTCGCCGTTTGGGAGTTCGAGTCTGCGTTAACGCGCGCTCGTACCGCTCTGAAGTGGTCGGGTGGCGAGGCTCATTTCGCTCGGCGAGTTCGATGGCGCCGGCTCCGCGCTCGTTCCTCACCGAGGTGGTCGGGTGACGAGGCCATCCGAGATGAAGCACTCAACATCGTTGGGTTCGTTCTCTACCAACAGGGCAGTGATGAGCCGGCAATCAAGGTATTGGATGAGGCCTTGGAAGGAGAGTATTCGGCGAATCTCCAGGCCAACATCGGCATAATCGCCAGAGAGCTGCAACCAGAAAGGGCTGCCCATCATCTTGGGCGATTGGCAGAGGAAGCTCCGACCCTCGACTTGAGACTGGCTGCTGTGCGACATGCCTTTGTCATATGGAAAGAGAGTTCCGACGCGTGGGACGAGGACGGGTTGGTAATGGCCGACAACCTCCGCTCCATCTTCAGGGAACTGGTCGTTGCCGATATCCCCTATGACGACTATGTCTTCCTTGTACAGTTGCTGTCACGTGCAGACGGCGAGTGGCTCGGGGACGAACGTCATACGCAGGTTGGGCCTCACATCGACAGTGCGGCTCGTCGCGTGTACCGGGCAAAGGCGTCGCACGAACTCAGCGATTATGTGGATGCCCTAGCCGCGGTGTCCAAGCAGGGTAATGAGGAAGGTTGGTTCGTTGCCGAGAAGACTGGCTTTGTGGAGTCTCTCCGCTCACTGGACTTCTCCGAGGAAGGGTCGATTGGTCCCGCCTGGTATGCGTTCGGGGCGATAGACGCCGGACTCGAACTGGATGACTTCGACTACGTGACGCTTGCATCTAGCGCAGCGATTACCATCCTCGCGGCAATCCACGAAGACGACGGGCTCCCATCCGGCAAGGTAAAAGACATGATTGTCGAGGCGAGGAGACGAGTGCGTCTGCTTGATGAAGAACGGCGGGAACATGTGGGCCCGTTGGTCGCCATAGCCGGGAACCGCTATGGAGCAGTTGTTGCCAATTTCCACGCACGCGTACGCGACGAAATCCTCGAAGCGTTGCGATCAATTGGCGGCCAGTTGTCTGGTGTGCCGAGGCCTCGTGTCAATTGGTCCGTCGTCGATGATGCTGTTCGCCCGATGCGTTCACAGTTGTCTGAGTCCGTCCGAGAGGTCGAAGATGCGGAGTCCCTCGTATCTGATGAAGATCTTCTTGGGAGCCTGCGGGGTCTCGTGTCCGGTCTCAAGGACCTCAGAAAGAGGATCAGCAATCCCAAGAGGTTCTACTCATGACAGGCGACCGACGCAATCCCTACGTAATCCTCGGAGTCCCGTTCGGGGCAGGAGGGTCGGAAGCCCGAACCGGATTCGCGAAGGCGAGACGGCGGCTCCGAGCGGATACGGACGCCCGCTATTCGATGGAGGATCTCACATGGGCTCTTCACCAAGTCGAGCAGATCATTGAAGATTCCACGAAGGCGTTCAGCGTCTATCGAGTGCCAGCAGATCCCAACGCGACGACCATTGAACGCTTCGGTGTCTTCAATCCCCCTCCAGAACAGATCCCTCGCAACACGGCTCCGTCAACGACTGAGCAGTACCAGGACCTGAGAGCGCGAGCCAGTCAAGAGCTCATCCGGGATGCGTTGACGACTGAACTTGTGAGATTCACGATCCCCAAGCCGTACGAACTGAAGGAGCCAGCCAATGGTTAGAAACCGCGAACTGAAGAGTGACCTTATCGAGTTGAACCACCGCCTCGATCTGATCCAAACCGTGCTCGTTGTCAGCAACCCGGAAAGCCCGATGGCAGCGAACGCGTACACAGGGCTTCGCAAGACCATCGTCCAATCTCTCCAGGCAACCCAAGCGCTCCATGCGACGATTGCGCAGCTCGACTCCCTCGCGACCGCTACCGACAACATCGAAGACATCCAGGTGAAGCTCGGCGAACTCATGTCGCAGTATGGCGTCACGAAGGTCGAACTCTATGAGGAACGCCCCGACGCTTTCGAACGGATTGGTAGCGGATCTAGGTACACCGTCACAAAGCCCGCCTATGTCGCTTCACCAGAGATGCCGGCGATCCAGATGGGTGTCGCTGAAGCCACCAACGATGTCGCGCCCACAGTCGTGTCACCTGAACAACCCATGGAGATCGATCCGTCCGCACTCGAGTCGGTCGAGTCAGCAGAGCCCCTAACCGAGAACCATCCCACAGGAGAGACAGAATGACAGCGATCGGAATCGACTTCGGAACGACCAATTCAGTAGCTGCATTGTTCGAGGGCGGCTCGACAGAGGTCCTTCCCATCGGAGAACCCTCAGCCGAGTGGGTCGCAATGGGATTCGACCGGGTTCTGCCCTCCGTGGTCGCCCTCGACGATGAACGACAGATGGTGTTCGGCTGGCAAGCCAAGCAACTCGACACTGACATGAAATTCGAAGCGATCAAGCGTCTCTTCCGAGAGGAAGAGACCGTGACCGAGGGTGGAGAACAGTTCTACGTCGAGGAGATCGCAGCGGCGCTTTTCAGTCACATCAAGCAGCGGGTCTTGGCAACAGGACTCGACTTCGATTCCGCCGTGATCACCATCCCGGCCAACTCACGGGGACTTGCACGGCATCGCACAAAGGTCTGTGCCGGGATGGGCGGGATCCTGCCCATCGCCCTGATCAACGAGCCGACCGCGGCGGCCATGGCCTATGCCCGGAGGCATGACATTGACCAGCAGAAAGTACTGGTATTCGACTTCGGGGGTGGAACCCTCGATGTCACAGTGCTCGCGGTCAACGACGGCATGTTCTTCGAGCAAGGTTCGTCAGGTATAGCCAGACTTGGCGGTGTCGACTTCGATCGAGCCGTCCTTCGGCACATCGCCGAAGAATCACCAGACTCAGCCGGATGGTCAAGTGCAGACAAGGCTCGGCTCCGCCTTGAGATCGAGAAGGCGAAGATTCGCCTCTCGTCGAGCGAGATCGATGAAACGATTATCTCTGACCCGACTCTCGGCACCTTCCGCCTTACCCGGCCGCGATTCGACGACCTGACACGCCCGCTTGTCGAACGTTCAGGAGAAGCGGTCCGGCGCACGCTGTCGGACCTCCGCATGACCCCTGACAGCATCGACCAGGTACTCCTGGTAGGCGGAACGAGCAAGGTACCTGCTGTTCGGCAGTTTGTGACAGAGCTCCTCGGCAAAGCACCGGCAACGGGAGTCGATCCCATGACCGCCATTGGCGAAGGTGCTGCCATCGCTGCAGCGATCATGACGGGAGTGCTTGCCGACAGCGAGTTCTTTCTTTCGACCGAACACGCCATGGGGACAATCGTCGCCGATCAGGCTGCTCAGCAGCTGCATTTTGGAACAGTGATCCCTAAGAACCAGAAGCTTCCGGCGAAGCAAACCGAATCCTTCACTCCGGTGATGGACTTCCAGGACTCAGTGAATGTCACGGTCCTTGAGGGGGATCCGAGCCTTCCCATTGGTCATCCGGACAACCTCGTGCTCGCATCGTTCCTGGTACCTCTCGATCCGCCCCGCCCAGCGAATGAGATCCAGATCGACCTTACCTATACGTACGATGTCGATGGTCTTCTCCATGTCGATGTTACGGATGGCCTTTCCGAGGAGCCCCTGATTGAACGGTTGACGCTCTCGAGCCAGGGAGCGATCGGTGGGCGTGAACTCGTTGAAATGGCGTCGCGGGTTCGAGCATCCGTTGAAGATGGTTCCACCGTTTCCGGCAAAACGGTCCCGAGGTCGTCACTTCCACCGAAGTCGGCGGCGCTGGTGGCAACCGCTCGGTCAAAGGTCATCCCCTTTGTAGACGACGACGACGCGGTCGAGATCAAGAGCCTCGTGGAGGCGCTGGATCAGGCCGACGGCAACGACCTGGAGGCTGCGCACGACGAGTTGGAGAAGGCGTTGGCGCAGTTCTCCTACCTCTTGTAGGCGAGCGCAACGGTTGACGAGCCAGAAGATGTAAGTACGGTTCTCCTGTCATGGATGTGGGTGGACGGGTGTTCGTTCGTGGGGTAGGTGGAGTTTGATTGGTCCCCATGAGAGGAGGACGAGGGCGAGTGCTGCTGTGGCGGTGTGGAATCCGAATCCGCGTCGCACGATGAGCCGTAGTTTGTTATTGAGTCCTTCGATGCGTCCGTTGTTGATGCCGAGGCGGATGGCGGCGAGGATGCCTTTGTGGTTCGCCCCGGGTTTCTTGGAGGCTCTTCGTCTTGGACGCGAGGACCGGAGCCAAGGGAGAGAATCTTCAGTGAAGAAGCCGAGTCCAAGTTGGTTGATGATCGATGGCCCCAGGACGCGCTCAGGACGCGTTTCATTGAGAACTGGTGCAAAGTAGTGCAAACTGTTGAGTACTCGAAACCGTTGCTACGACTGGATTCCCGGGTATATCCCCCGGTCACGGGGTTTTGGCGCGACGGACTTCTAATCCGTAGGTTGCACGTTCAAGTCGTGCCGGGGGTGCCGAGATAACCCTTATGTACCAAGGGTT
>JAMBLJ010000285.1 GCA_023336815.1 Actinomycetes bacterium | reverse complement strand
TTTGGATAGACACCACAAGGATGCGCCGCTGGCGCGTCACACACAACCCGAAACTGTCGGACACAAACCGCGACACATCACTTTCAAGGGGGACTGAAGAGCGGAGCGATGCAGGGGGATGGGGGACCGAGCGGTCCTGCGCCCAACTATGGATCGACGGTTGCGCGTTCAGTGTCGGAGTCGAGGACCAGGAGACGGAGCTGAACCTTCGACGACAGATAGTCAGCGATCCTCTCGGCCAGTGGGATCACCAGGGGTGCAGCGATGGTGCTTGCCACAACAACGTCGACCTTGGTGACGCCGTCGGCTACCGCAACGTCGACGTCTACGACCTCGGTTGTCGAACCGCGTTCTGCAACGTACTCCTCCACGACGGCGGTCACCTCCTCGGTTGGATCGGTGACCGGAAGGACGTTTCCCCTGCCGAACTGCATCGGCAGAACAACGATGATCGCAGCGATCGCTGCCCAGCTCACGCCGCGCAAGATCTGCGTATGCCCCTTCAGGGGGTTCCGACCTGGGACGAAACCGGCTGCAAGGAACGTGGCAGATGCAGCGATCACGATCCCAACAACGTTGGCAAGGAAGAGAAGGGATGCCCCAACGGCGAGCTGCCACTCCGTGAGCTGAAGCGTGATCCCAACGACGGCGAGTGGCGGCACAAGCGCAACGGCCACAGCGACGCCTGTCAGAGCATCAGCGGCGTGTCGTCGGACCTGTCCGTAGGCACCGGCAGCCCCGGCAGCGAGAGCGATTCCGAGGTCGAGAAGGTTCGGGGATGTACGAGCCATCAATTCGGCAGGCAGAGGGGTCTCATGCCCAGGAATGATGAACGAGATAACCGCAGCCAGCATCACCGCAAGAAGCGAGCCCCCAGCGACGAGCAGCGCCCGGTTGACGATGCGACGTGGCCACCCCATTACAACCGCAGCTGCCCCACCAAGGACAGGGAACATGAGGGGCGCAACGAGCATTGCACCGATCACCACAGCAGTGGAATCAGCGAGGATGCCGAAGACCGCTATCGCCGTCGAGAGCATCATGAGGGATGCGAAGCGGGTGAAGAACTGACGTTTCGGCATACCCCTCGGAAAGAGCCGATCTATGACCTCGCGCCTTTCCCCGTCCTGGAGTGGCTCACGACCACGCCAGAGGCGTTGCGCCTCAACCCATCCCAGCAGCACCAATCCGGTCAGGATCCGCAGGAACGGATCCGGGTTGATGCGAGCCGGGATCGTTGGGAGATCCTGGTCGGGTCTTTCATCCAGTGCGGTGGTGGTTGTCCTCAATTCGGACCGCCTGGCAATATTCGATGTGGTCGTTCCTCGATGGCGGCCCACGCCAGCATGCTGGCCTCCTCGTATCGAGCACCACCAGATTGACCCATCCAGGGATAACCCTGCGCTAACGGAACATGAAGACGCACATAGAATTCTCTTTGAGCTTCGGCACCGACATTCGGAGATAATCCTTTGGTACCATGGGGAACGACGTTGAGATTTGTGGGTTAACGGCTATGAGACCCAGGATGTCGTTGTCACGCCGGTAACGCTGGAATCGGTCGGCTCCCATGTCTCACCGTTCCACAGGAACTGCACGATGGAGCCGTGTCCACCATCTCTGGCGTTGACCTCACCGATCTCGATGCCGATGACATCGCCACGGAGAAAGTCGATCGAGCTTGCCGAGAGCAACGCCCCTTTTCCGCCATCGACGAGCGCATCGGGTCCGAAGAGGGCGTCTGCCTCGGCCATCGTGACGAGTATCGCGTCAGGGAACGCGGCTTCGATGGCGTTCCTCGTCTCGGCTGGCATCGGCTTCTCGTTCCCGGCGAGGGTCGAGCCCGTGAACAAGGCGTCGTACACGTACAGATCGGATGAGGAGCAGGTTCCTGTGCAGAGCCGCACAAGCGCCTCCGCGGTGAGTTCCGCCTCATCCTGCACGGTGAGGGGAGGCGGCTCGCTTGTGGAGGATCCGGCGGTGGTGCATGCGGTGGTGACGAGCATGGCGGCTACGAACGCGAGACAGAGGCGAGTGGAGATGCGTGACATGTGAACCCTCAATGCTCAATGACAGGATACCGCCCAGCATGATCCAGTCGAGCATGACGACATCGATCCTCCCACCGGCGGGTGTGCGGGGGTTTGTGACCGTGGGAAAGATGATCTCGGCCTGGTACGCTCCCCATGTGCTGGTGATGCCTCGCGGGAGAGCCGGCCCAGCCGGCGCCGAAGGAGCAACCGCCCCGGGAATCTCTCAGGCAACCGGACCGCGAGGACGAGGCACATCTGGAAAGCAGGGAAGGCCCTCACCGAAGGGGAAAGCCGCTCAACGGCGGTGAATCTCTCAGGTCGTGTGACAGACGGGGCACGAGTTTCCGCGTGCCCAGAGGAGCAAACCGATGTCACACAATCCCCACCTTGGACCATTCGCCTCGCGTCATATCGGCCCGGACGACGCTGATATCGCAGCCATGCTCGAGGTCGTCGAGCAACCGTCGCTCGATGTGCTCATCGACACTGCCGTCCCCGAAGCGATCCGCGCCCACCGACTTCCCGATGTCGACGGCCCGCTGAGCGAATTCGACGCCCTGGCCCGGATTCGCCGAGCCGCAGACAAGAACCAGGTGTACAAGTCCTTCATCGGCATGGGGTACTACGAGACGATCACCCCGAGCGTGATCCAGCGCAACGTTCTTGAGAACCCGGGGTGGTACACCTCCTACACCCCGTATCAGCCGGAGATATCTCAGGGCAGGCTCGAGGCCCTCCTCAACTTCCAGACGGCGGTAACCGATCTCACGGGCCTCGAGATCGCGAACTCGTCTCTCCTTGATGAGGGCACTGCAGCCGCCGAGGCGATGACGCTCATCAAGCGTGTCGGCCGCAACGACAACATGTCGTTCTTTGTCGATCAGGACACCCACCCTCAAACCATTGAGGTGGTGACGACACGAGCGATCCCCCTGGGATACAGCATCATCGTCGGTGATCCCGACACCGACCTCGACCTGGGCGAGGTGTTTGGTGTACTTCTTCAGTACCCGGGGTCGTCCGGACAGATCAGAAACATCGCCCCGATCATCGAACGTGCACACGCTGAGGGTGTTCTCGTTGCTGCGGCTACTGACCTCCTTGCTTCGACGATGTTGACACCCGTGGGTGACCTTGGTGCTGATGTCGCCATCGGCTCGTCTCAGCGTTTCGGTGTACCCATGATGTTCGGTGGACCACACGCTGCGTTCATGGCGACAAGAGATGCGTACAAGCGGTCGATGCCAGGCAGGCTCGTTGGTGTGTCGGTCGATGCGGCTGGCAGGACGAGCCTACGTCTCACGCTCCAGACCCGTGAACAGCACATCCGCAGGGACAAGGCCACGTCGAATATCTGCACAGCCCAGGTTCTGCTTGCAGTGATGGCCGGGCTCTACGCGACGTACCACGGACCCGCAGGCATCACCGCTATCGCACAACAGATCCACGACCATACGAGCGATCTCGCAGCGCGCCTCAGCGCTGGAGGCATCGTTGTGCGCAACGACGCCTGGTTCGACACCCTGACGGTCGAAGTACAAGACGCGGGTGAGACGCTCGCCAGGGCTAGACAGCAAAAGATCAATTTGAGGGCCATCGATACGCGCACGGTTGGTGTGTCGATTGACGAGACAACAACGGATACGTATATCGACACGTTGTGTGGTGTGTTCGGCGTTGAACCGGTTCGCCCTGAGAATCATCATCCGGGTATCCCGAGCGAACTCCTTCGATCGAGTGAGTTCCTGACCCATCCCTCATTCCACCGGTATCGATCCGAGACCGAGATGATGCGCTATCTCCGACGACTCCAGGACAAGGACATAGCGCTTGATCGCTCCATGATCCCGCTTGGCTCGTGCACCATGAAGCTCAACGCTGCCTCAGAGATGTTCCCTGTGACATGGCCCGAGTTCGCGAACATCCATCCCTTTGTACCACTTGACCAAGCTGCGGGGTTCCTCGAGATCATCACAGACCTCGAGAACTGGCTCGCCTCCGTGACAGGCTACGACGCGGTTTCCGTGCAGCCGAACTCGGGGGCACAAGGCGAGTTCACGGGTCTCCTTGCTATCCGGGGGTATCACGAAGCCAATGGTGAGGTCCATCGCGATATCTGTCTCATTCCCTCATCGGCCCACGGCACGAACCCGGCGTCCGCGGTCATGGCAGGCATGAAAGTGGTCGTCGTCAAGAGCGAAGAGGACGGGAGCATCAACGTCGCCGATCTTGAAGCCAAGGCGGTCGAACACGCCGACAAGCTGGCCGCGATCATGGTCACGTACCCATCAACACACGGTGTGTTCGAGGAGGCGATCGTCGAGATCTGTGACATCGTTCACCGCAATGGAGGACAGGTGTATCTCGATGGGGCGAACATGAACGCCATGGTCGGCATCGCCGAACCAGGCTCGTTCGGATCCGACGTGTCGCACCTCAACCTGCATAAAACCTTCGCGATCCCCCACGGCGGAGGTGGACCTGGTGTTGGACCTATCGGTGTGAAGTCCCACCTTGCACCGTACCTGCCGGGACACGGACTCGTCCCCGATCTCCTTGGACAGGGGGAGGGCATCGGTGCCGTTTCGTCGGCTCCCTGGGGTTCTGCAGGTGTACTTGCGATCTCGTGGATGTACATGGCGATGCTTGGTCCCCTTGGTCTCCAGCGTTCAACCGAGGTAGCGATCCTCAACGCCAACTACATCGCAAAGCGTCTCGCTCCCCACTACCGGGTGCTCTACACCGGTCCGGGTGGTCTTGTTGCCCACGAATGCATCCTCGACATTCGCGATATCGAGCACGATGTCGGCATCACCAACGAGGACATCGCCAAGCGGCTCATCGACTTTGGTTTTCACGCACCAACCATGTCCTTCCCCGTTCCCGGAACGCTGATGGTCGAGCCGACCGAGTCGGAGTCTCTGTTTGAACTCGACCGGTTCATCGATGCGATGATCGCCATCAAGGGTGAGATCGACGCCGTTGCGGCCGGTGACGTTTCCGCTGAAGATTCGGTACTCCACAACTCACCCCATACGGCCGAGGATCTCCTCGTCGACGACTGGACACATCCGTATACGCGAAACCAGGCTGCCTACCCGGTACCCGGGCTCCGTGACTGGAAGTACTGGGTTCCGGTGAGCAGGGTGGACAACGCATACGGGGACCGCCACGTCATGTGTGCGTGCCCTCCGATCGAGGACTATCAGTAGGCCAACATCTCCATCGGCCGAAGGCCGATCGCGACTGCAGGGTCGCCGATCCTGTGATACGTTGTCGGCGTTATGACAGAGAGGTTTGGTCGACTGTTTCTCCGTCTTGTGGCGGCTTTCGAACGGTATGAAGACACGCCTCGATCACCCGAGGATGTCGCCACGCTTGCGGCGAACCGACACGCGCTGGATATCCAGCGTGATCTCATCGCACAAGAGAGGACCGCCATAATCCGTTCTTCTCCACCGTCCCGAAGCGTTTCAAGAACGTCTGTATCCGATGAGGATCTCGCCAGGTTGCGAGTATTCGCGACAGGGTCGACGGGATCCTGAGGTTTGACTGTGCTGTGTC
The DNA here is from genome assembly GCA_023336815.1 of Actinomycetes bacterium. GTDB lineage: Bacteria > Actinomycetota > Acidimicrobiia > Spongiisociales > UBA5794 > JAMBLL01. The sequence goes on along the minus strand of JAMBLJ010000285.1, from coordinate 23,261 downwards.
GGAAGTGTCGAGACGACACGCGTGAGCCCGTGGAATCCAATGCCGGTCCAACGACAGACGACTACGTCAGGTTCACGCCGACAGCGGTGACGAGAACGACCGCAAGCCCAACACCGATCTGGGTCCAGCCGATGACCTTTGCCTGAATCGGTTCCCTGTTGAGCGAGACGACCGCAACTCCAGCGACGATACCGATCGCTAGTAATCCAAGCCAGGGAACGATTCCTGTGGCCGCAGCGATGGCGACGACGCCCATCGCGACGACCTGGACCGCATAGATTCTTGTTGTCGATACGGGCTTGCCATGCAGGCGCCGAACCTGACCGCGGACGAGGATGATGGCTGCAACGTCGCGCGCCGCGAGCACGAGCCATAGACCGAACGCCAGGGCAAGGTCCCATCCACCGGCGATGGTGATCGCCGCGACGGTCGCACCCATCGAGATGGAACCCGAGAGCTCAGCGAGCAGCGCCCTGTTCTTGCTGTGCGCATCAGCGCGTAGGGCGATGAGGGCGAAGGGAACTGCGACGATGACGGGGATCCAGAACGGCCCATCTGCTGTGAGCAGAGCGCCGACGGCGCCAGCGGCGGCGATCCCGCCGTAGATCAACGAGAACACGAGGGCAACGGACGACCTTGGAAGCCAGCGCCCTCTGACCAGATCGGTCGACAGGATCTTGACGGGGCGTCTTGCAAGGAAGATCCCGAGTGCCGCAGCCGATATTTCCCACGCAGCGGCCGATGGGGCGACGAGGAGACCAAGAAGGATCGGCTCGAGGGTGAAACCCCATCCCCCGTGTTCGGTCGGTAGTGCAATCGAACGGATCTTGGCGCGAGACGACGATCGCGCATGGGACCCTCGAGCCGCAACTTCTGGCGGGTCCGTATTCCTTAGCGATGCCATATGGAAATCGTAGGTCATGCCCGTGCCGACAACCTGTCGGCCGATTCAGTGGGGAAATGACCCCACGCATGCGATCTGCGACACCAAGGCTGAGCCGTGAGAACATGCCGCTCTTGCGTTGGTCCGATCGATCGCGAACATACAATCTGCTGGATGTCAGCGTTCAACTTCAAGCAGAAGCCGTCGGGGCTCTTCAAGTGGTTCCTCCACGCACCGACATGGCTGTATCGATCACACCTGGGGTTCTTGATGGGGAACAGGTTCGTGATGATCGAACACCGCGGGCGTAGGAGCGGCAACCTGTACCGAACTGTGCTCGAGGTGCCAGGACGACATCCAGGGAAGAACGAGTGGATCGTCACATCCGGCACAGGGCCACAGGCCGACTGGTACCGCAACATCGAGGCATGGGGTGTGGAGGCTGTATGGATCGGCTCGAAGCGACATGAGGCATCCGTTCGGTTTCTCGATGCTCCCGAAGCAGCAAGCGTGATGGCTGGCTACGAGTCCGCTCACCCGAAGACGGCAGCCAAGCTCATGGCATCAATGGGGGTGTCCTACGATGGCACCGACGCGGGTCGTGTCGAGATGATGCACCAGATCCCGATGGTTGCCTTCGTCGTCAGGTGATCGGAGAGTCCTCGACGACCGCGCCTTCGAGATCCACTACAAGGCTTGAGAGGAACCGCTGGCCAAGTCCGCCATCGATGAGTCGATGGTCGTAGGACAGGTCGATCGGAGCGAGCATCCCTACTTCGATCGCTCCGTCCACCACGACGGCGGCCTCCTTCGCTTTTCCAATCGACAGGATCGCCGAGGTGCCAAGCGGGATGATCGGTGTTCCGTGGCCACCACCGAGCGCACCGATGTTGGAGATTGTGAACGTCTGACCTGTGGCCTCGTCGGGAGTGAGTGAACCGGAAGCCGCGGCGCCTGCAAGGCGAACAATCTCGACAGCGAGATCCTCCAGCGTGAGTTGGTCGGCATTCTTGACAACCACAACCATCAGGCCAGCTGTGGTGTCGACAGCGATCCCAAGGTGATAGTGGTCCCGGTACTCGACAACATCGTCATGCATCGAGGCATTGAACTCGCGGTAGCGCTTGAGAAGCGGGAGGACAGCACGACCCACAATCGCTTCTATCGGCATCGGTCGGCCGATCCTGCCTTGCCTGGCTGCGAGAAGGTTCTCGGCTCTGATGTCCGCCTGGACCGTCACATGGGGGATGGTCGTCCAGGACTCCGTCATGTGACGTGCGATCCGGCGACGTATCCGGGTGAGAGATTCCAGTGACTCGACCGGATCTCTCCCTGTTACGGCCTCGACATCTGCCCTCGTCACGGCACCGTCCGGTCCGGTGCCTGTGACCGTGGTCAGATCCACCCCTTTGTCCCGTGCGAGCTTCCGAACGATCGGCATCGCACGAACCCGAACCGAGTGCCCACTCTCCACGTTTTCTGTTCTTGGCTGGTGACGGTTGGCTGGTGACGGCTGGCTGTCGGTTGTTGGTCCTTGTGGTTGAACCTCGATCTCGCTCTCGTGCTCGGTGCCTATGACGAACAGCACATCACCGACGTTGATCGTGTCGCCAGGAGCCCCAGCGAGAGAAAGAACGATTCCGGCGTGCGTGGAGGTGATCTCGACCGTCGTTTTGGCTGTCTCGATCTCCACGATCAGTTCGTCGACGGTCACCTCATCGCCGACCGAGACGGACCATGCAACGATCTCGGCATCGGTGAGGCCCTCGCCGATATCGGGGAGACGAAATTCATGAGACATAGGGGGCAACAGTAGCCAAAGAGCAGACAGCAGACAGCAGATGCCAGACATCAGAGGTCGGTCGTGTCGTCCTGCTCGGGATGATCTTTCTGGCCACGCTTCCAGTTCTCGATGGGATCCCCAGCGAACAGCTGGGCGACGATCCATCCGCCGACGAGCAAGAGGCCGGCGCCGGTGAGTATCACTTCGATCGACACTGCCACAGCGTATCAGTCATTCGAAAGAGTGTCGGATTTCTGTCAATAATCGACGGTCAGGTTTCTGTTGTCCGGTATCTGGCGTCTTATCATGGCTCTATGAGTGACCACGATCAGGGGGCGAGCGTCACCCCTCCTCCGCAGCACATTCCAGCCGATCGCGTCATGGCCGAACTCGCAGAGTTCGGGAGGAATCGCATCGATGGTCTGTCGACGGTCAAGATCTTGATCCTCGGCATCATGGGTGGTGCTTTTATCACCGCGGGCGCCCTGTTCTCCGTGATCCTCGCATCGGGATTCGAGTCTTATGGCGCACGTGTGCTTGTTGAAGGTCTTGGTTTCTCGACTGGTTTCTTCTTCGTTGTTCTTGCAGAGGCGGTCCTGTTCACCGAGGCGAACGTCGCCATGCCTGCTGCCCTTTTTCATGGAGTGTCACCTGCTGGAAGGGTCTTCCGTTTCTGGGGCCTTGCCCTGGCAGGGAACTTGATTGGGGCGATCATCACCGGATGGACCATCCAGTTCGCCCAGTTGTACTCGTCAGACTTCGATGTGCTTCTCGCGGAGATCGTTGCCTTCAAGATGTCGTACAGGGAGATCGGTGGGGTCGAAGGGTGGGTCCGTTTGATCATCTCGGGGATGCTTGCGAACTGGCTGGTTGGTATGGCTGCGTTCTTTGCCACGATGGGTCGAACGATCATCGGCAAGTACATCCCCGTGCTTCTTGCGGTCTCTCTCTTCGTTGCGGCGGGTTTCCAACACTCTCCGGCCAACATGGGATACTTTTCGCTGTCGATCGCATCCGGTGGAGGTCCTGGCTGGGGTCAGGCGCTCGTATGGAATCTGATACCAGCAGGCATCGGCAATGTCCTCGGTGGCACACTTCTCGTGGCACTTCCCTTCTGGTTCATCTACGGCAGGAACAACGAAGCCGGAGATGGGTCGTAGAACCCGGTTCGGCGAAGGCATCTGATGAAATGCGATCACCGTGTCGCGACGTTGTGGAGTGGTGTACCTGCCTGGGTGTGATCGACTATCCATCAGCGTGCGCTTGCGACCAGTGAAAGGTGCGTGTATGAATCAAGTAGCCAACCTCGCAGGACAACCTGCGAGCGCGATCAAGGTTCTCCTCTTCGACATCGGCGGTGTTGTCCTGTCGAACGGATGGGACCAGGGCGCTCGTCGGCGGGCATGCGAACACTTCGATCTGGATGGGGCGGACTTCGAGGATCGACACGACTTCGTTTCGGGGGACTTCGAAATCGGAAAGCTGACGTTGAGCCAGTATCTGCGTCGCACGATCTTCTACAGGGAGCGGCCCTTCTCCGAAGATGCGTTCTTCGACTTCATGAAGGAACAGTCGGTGCCCCTCTCAGAAACACTCGATCTGCTCGGCGAGCTGTCAGCAAGTGGTCGGTACGTTCTCGCCACGTTGAACAACGAATCGAGAGAACTGAACGACTATCGGATCGATCGATTCGAACTCCGTGATCATTTCTCAATCTTTCTGTCGTCCTGCTACGTCGGGGTCAAGAAGCCGGATCAGGACATCTACCGGCTTGCTGTGGATCTCACTCAACACGCACCCAACGAGTGTGTGTTCATCGACGACCGCGAGTTGAACCTCGAGTGCGCGAACCGGGCTGGGATACAGTCCATACATTTCAAGGATGCCGCCCAACTCCGGGCCGATCTCGACGATCTCGGGGTGTCGCTATGAAGAAGGGATCACCAACGTGGAAGTAGGAATGGTCGGACTTGGCAAGATGGGGGCCAACATGGGCGAACGCCTCCTGCGTGGCGGACACGATGTGGTCGGGTTCGATCTGAACCCGGGCTCCGTTCAGAGAGCCGTAGACGCCGGTTTGCGTGGCGCTTCCTCGCTTGACGAGATGGTCGGAAACCTCGTGGCCCCTCGCGTCATATGGATCATGGTCCCCTCGGGTGATCCTGTGGATGAAACCATCGTTGCTCTGTCCCCCCTTCTCGATCCTGGCGACATTCTCATCGATGGCGGTAACTCCAATTATCACGACACGATGCGCAGAGCTGCCCGGATCGAGGATGCTGGATGCCACTTCATCGACGTTGGCACAAGCGGTGGGGTGTGGGGTCTCGCTGAGGGGTACAGCTTGATGATCGGAGGAGATGAACTCGTGGTCGAGCGTCTCACGCCGATCTTCGAGACACTGGCGCCGGCTCCCGACAAAGGCTGGGGTCGAACCGGTCCCTCGGGTGCGGGGCATTTTGTCAAGATGGTTCACAACGGCATCGAGTACGGACTGATGCAGGCCTACGCCGAAGGGTTCGCTCTCATGAACGCCAAGACCGATCTGAATCTCGATGTCGCCCAGGTGGCCGAGATCTGGAAAGACGGAAGTGTTGTCAGGTCATGGTTGCTGGACCTGACCGCGGATGCCCTTGCAGAGAACCCCTCGATGGATGGAATTGCACCCTACGTACCCGACTCGGGTGAGGGACGGTGGACGGTTGTGGAGGCTATAGATCTGAACGTGTCCGTTCCCGTCATCGCTCTTTCGCTGTTGCGTCGTATCGGTTCGCGGGATGAGGTCGAGTATTCGGATCGGCTGGTGTCCGCGATGCGGAACCAGTTCGGTGGACACGCGATCAAACGAGAAGCCACATAGCGGCATGCGCCGGTGTCCCGATGGTGGCGAGTCCGCCTATCTGAACTTCTTGTCCTCTGCGGCGTAGTCGCGGATGATCTGGGCTGGTTCGAAGCGATCGCCGTGTTTCGCTGCAAGCACGATCAGTTTGTCGACCACCGATTCGGCACCCATCTGGTCGATCGTCCAGAACGGGCCCCCGCGGAATGGCGGATAGCCAAGTCCGAACACCGCACCGATGTCGCCGTCACGGGCCGAACGTAGGATCCCATCCTCCAGACATCGTGCAGCTTCGTTGATGAACGCCATCGACATCCGCTCCGCAATGTCGGCGCGCGGGAAGTCCTTGCGGGGCCCGAGATCGAGGGCTGCGTACACGGACTCGTCGACACCCTGGCGTTCGCCCTTGTCGTAGAGATAGAAACCTTTGCCGTTTTTTCGACCCTTGCGCCCATCGGCGATGAGCCCCGCCATCAGTGGTGGACCCTCCATCCGACGGCCAAATGCTTCGGCCATGATCACAGCTATGTGGGCGCCGACATCGATGCCGACCTCATCCGCGAGCAACAGGGGACCGACGGGGAATCCCCAGTCGGTCATGGCACCATCAATGTCCTCGACACTCGTACCCTCGTCGAGGAGGAAGCCTGCCTCGTTGGAGTAAGGGCCAAGAACTCTCGTTGTGTAGAACCCGGTCCCATCGTTGACCACGATCACGGTCTTGCCCTGTGCCTTGCCAACGGCAACTGCGGTAGCCGTCGTTTCATCGCTCGTCTTTTTCGTCGTGACGATCTCGAGCAGAGGCATCTTCTCCACAGGAGAGAAATAGTGCATGCCGATGACGTCTTCGGGTCTTGCGGCTTCCGCCGCGATGTCTGTGATCGGCAACGAAGATGTGTTCGAGGCGAAGATCGTTCCAGGCTGGGTCACCGTCTCGACCTGCTTGAGCATCGAACGCTTGAGGTCGAGGTCCTCGAACACGGCTTCGACCACGATGTCGGTGTTGCCGAAACCAGCCCACGTCGCTGAGCCGGTGACGCGGTTCATGATCTGCTCGACTTCGAAGGTGCTCATTCGGCGCCGTTTCGCTCTCTTAGCCACCACTTTGGCCACATAGCCGAGACCGCGCCCGACACCCGTCGTGTCGATCTCCTTGATACGCACGATGGCGCCGGCGTTGACTGCCGACACCGCAGCGATACCGCCACCCATGAGGCCACCACCAAGGACTGCAACATGGTCGACGCTACGAGCGGTTGCGTCACTGTCGACTCCTGAGTCCGCCTTCAGGCTTGTTGTTGCAAAGAAGATCGATCGGAGTGCTGCAGATTCGTGTGTCAGGACGAGTTCGGCGAAGAATCTGATCTCTGCGGCGATGCCTGCTGCCCTTCCGTGTTCAGCACCGATCTGGACAGCCTCGATCGCCCGCTTCGGCGCCGGGTAGTGACCGCCTGTCTCCTTCATCATCATCTCGGTTGCTTTCTTGAAAAGCACTTTGCGACCAGCAGGGTTCTTTTCGAGGGCGAGGCGCTGGAGTGATTTCGTCGAGAGGCTCATAGCTGGTCCACGATCCGCTGTCTCCGCGTCGATCGCCTCGGCCGCTCTGCGCTGTGCGATCTCGAGCAGGATCTCGCGCGGGACGACCTCGTCGACGAGGCCAAGCTTGCGCGCTTTGTGATGTCGCACTGGCTTTCCAGCAACGATCATCTCGAGACCTGCTGCCAGACCGATCAGTTCTGGCAGTCGCTGCGTGCCACCCCCACCAGGGATGAGTCCCAACTGGACCTCCGGCTGGCCGATCTGTGTTCGATCGCTGTCTGATGAGATCCGCAACGAGCCGGTCAATGCGAGTTCGAGACCGCCACCGAGACATGCCCCGTGGATCGCCATGACAACGGGTTTGCCTCCCGATACGTGGAGTGCCTCCAGCCGGTCGTACGGCGCGTGGAGCGCCTTGAGTGCGTCAATGGCCTCGTCCGGCGTAGAGATCGTTCCGAACATACGGATGTCGGCACCCGCGAGGAAGTCCGACTTGGCCGAACCGATCACGACAGCTCGGACATCTGGCTCCTCGAGACGGTCGACCAGGGGTGTGAGTTCGAGGACGAGCTCTTCGCCGAGTGTGTTGATCGCCTCGTCGTGACGGTCGATCAGGACCGTGGCAACACCGTTGTCGTCGAGGTCGAAGTGGAAGTTCTTGAACGTCATGTCTACTTCTCCAGGATCACGGCAGCACCGATGCCACCGGCTGCGCATTGTGTGACGAGGGCGGTACCCCCGCCGCGTCGGTCGAGTTCGTTTGCCATCGTCATGATCTGTCTGGCACCGGTCGCACCGAAGGGGTGGCCGATCGAGATCGAGCCACCGTATATGTTGAACTTCTCTTCGTCGATCTCACCGATGGGTTGGTCGCGGCCGAGGCGTTTCTGTGCAAACTCGCGCGATGCGAACGCCTGGATGTTCGAGAGGACCTGTGCCGAGAACGCTTCGTGCATATCGATGAGATCGAGGTCGCCGAGGGTCATCCCCGCTCGTTCGAGTGCGATCGGTGTTGCGAGTGCAGGGCCCATGAGGAGTTGCCAGTTCGGGTCAAGCGCTGCAAAGGAATACGACCGCAGGTACGCCTTGGGTTCGTACCCAAGAGCCTTGGCTACCGATTCCTCCATGAGTAGCAATGCAGCTGCGCCATCGGTGAGGGGTGATGCGTTGCCGGCTGTGACCGAGCCATACTTTCGATCGAAGACCGGCTTGAGGGTCGACAGCTTCTCGATCGTTGAGTTCGCTCTCGGGATCGTGTCGCGTTCCACCGTGTCCTTGAAGCGGGGAGGGAGCGGATACGGCATGACCTCGTCGTCGAACACTCCTGCTTCCCAGGCTTCGATCGTCTTGGTATGTGATCGCAGAGCAAATTCGTCCTGAGCCTCACGCGAGATACCGTTCTCCTTGGCCATCTTCTCTGCGGAATCGCCCATCGTTTCGTTCGTGGAGCGCTCGGCGATCGCCGGTGTGTGTGGAGCGAGGTCTCTCGGCCGTACCTGGGAGAACGCTCGTGCCTTGCCAGGAAGATCCCGAGCAGCATTCGCCTGAAGAAGGATGTCCGTGAACCGATCGGAGTACGTGATCGGAGGATTGGAGAGCGACTCTGCTCCGCCGGTGATCACGATGTCCGCATCACCAAGCAGGATCGCCTGGGCACCATCGACGAACGACTGCGTGGATGTGGCGCATGCCCGTGTCACAGAGAAGGCATCGACAGTGACGGGCAGAGGCCCTGCGAGGACGATCTCGCGTGCAACGTTCGGCGAGTCGACGGATTGTACGACCGATCCGAACACCAGCCGATCTACGCTCGACATGTCGATGGCACTGCGTGCGATGAGTTCGCGGACCACCGCGCTTGAGAGGTCCAGGGTTGTCTGATCCCTGAGCGGTCCTGTTGCCGACTTTGCAAAGGGTGTGCGGAGACCGTCGACGATCGCGACGCGTCGTGATTTCTTGGGAGCCATCATCAACTCGATTCTTGAGTAAACACTCAAGATTGTAACGTCTGGCGCGTCAAGCGAATTCCGCCGTTCGTTCACTGTTCACTGTTCACCGTTTACCGTTTACCGGTCGGAACCGCCTGAGATAGAACTACGAGAAAGCAGAATGACCACCGCGTCCGGGTGGTCATTCTGGCTATTGGTTGTTGAGTCCGAATCCGGTAAACGGTAAACGGTGAACGGAATACGTCCTCTTAGAAATCGGCTTCCTGGCGGAGGCCGAAGGCTGGGTGACGGAGGCGGGAGAGCGCCTGCTTCTCGAGGGATCGAACCCTGGTCGGGCCGAGGTCGAGATGTTTGCCGATCTCTTCGTGGGTACGAGGGAGACCGTCGTCGAATCCAACACGTTTTGCGAGGATGTACGCCTCACGCTCGGGGAGACGATCGATAGCCTCACGCAGCGCATCGATGGTTGAAAGACGCTCGGACTCGCGCACAGGGTCATCCTCGTCGTCGTGTGCAACGAAGTCACCGAGAACTGCTCCATCGTCACCGACAGGGGCCTCGAGTGACACGGAATCTGCAACGAGCTGGGCTTCGAGCACCTGCTCGAGCTTGAGACCAGACTCTTCGGACAGTTCCTCTGACGATGGTTCGCGACCGAGCTCCGAGAGGAGCCGGTTGCGGGTTCCGTTGAGCGTCAGCAGAGTGTCGTGGAGCGAGTTCGGAAGACGAACCGTGCGAGACTTCTCAGCAACTGCACGTTGCATCGCTTGACGGATCCACCATGTGGCGTATGTAGAGAACTTGAAACCCTTGCGCCAATCGAACTTCTCGACAGCGCGGATCAATCCGAGGTTGCCTTCCTGGATCAGGTCAACGAACTCGATGCCGTACTGGCTCCGGTACCGCTTCGCCTGGGATACCACGAGACGGAGGTTCGCTTGTGCAAAACGATCTTTTGCATCTTTTCCGTGCCGCACGGCGCGCTGAAGTCGCACCTTCTCGGCGCCGCGTACGCCACCGGCTTCGAGCTTCTCTTCGGCCTCACGACCGGTCTCGATCGCCTGGGCAAGATCGACTTCGTCGTCTGCCGTGAGCAGTTCGTGGTTTGCGATATCGGCGAGGTATGTCGTCAGGCTGTCGCCTACCTCGGTTGGTGAGAGGGATACTGTTCGTGCTGTCATGTTGTGAATTCCTTCACATAGTCCTTGTCTTTGGGGCATCGGCTGGGGTTTCCATGGATGCTCCCAAAGGCGGGGGTCCTTTAGGTTGGATACGTAGTAGACGCTCAAAACGGTTCATCGGTTCCCGAGAATCACGTGGCATCGAAGAAGATCGACTGATTCGACCTGCCTACGAATCCTGAGGCATCGTATACCAATGAGTCCGTCATGCCTAGCCCTAATCCTTGAGAGATAGTTTTTGCCTCCATCGCGATCCAGTCTCCAACGGGTTTCCTCGCAAAATAGACGGTCAGATCGGTATTGATGGCGATCAACTTATCGAACGTTGCTAGCCGTGCGAATCCGTTCGGCCAGTCGCAAGCAAAAACCATCGTACTGTACGGACTCACGACCTGCCCCTCGATCAGCGGGTAGCGTTGCCGCACCCAGACCGTTGCTGGCCCTTCACCAAAAGGTGTGCCTGCAGCGGTACGCAGATCGGTGCCATCGAAGATGTCCGTCGTGTCGTGGAAGCTCATTCCGAAGTGAGGCGAGTCTTTCACCGGTTTTGGCAACGGACCGTCCCACGCGACGGTTGGCGCAACGGTCGTATCGATGCGCATCAGCCACGCGTGCGCTGTCAGATATGTCCGCCCATCGTCACCGATGAGTTGTCCCTTTATCAGTTGCACTTTTCTTCCCCCGCGGAGCACCTCCGTGTGGATACGCACGGGTCGCTTGGGGATCTGGCGTTCGATCTCGAAGGTGATCCGCGACATGCCCATATGCATAGCAACGCTGTGAATACCGTGGGTGAGCAGGGCACAGGGTGGTCCTGCGTGGCAATGGTCGTCATCCCAAGGACCCGTCACATAGTCGGTGGGGGTGTACTGCCCGCGGTCGGTCGTGTAGAAGGAGTTCACGATTCTTGCAGGATCACTTTCCCCAGGTGGATGATGAGCGCCGGGTGTGCGAGAGTCGCGACGTTCTCGAACGGGTTCTCCTCGAAGAACACCACATCAGCGACATTCCCAGGCGCAATGCTGTTCGGTCTCCCGACATAGGCATAGGCATTGGTCGATGTTGCTTCCGCAGCGGCGCGGTGGCTGAGCCCATAGTCTCGCAGCCTCATCGCCTCGATCGCAACGTCTCCGTGAGGTACCGCCATATCGGTGCCGGCGAGCACGGTCAACCCGACCTCCTCCGCGAGAGGCAGGTTCTCTCGCATGTTCTCGAGACCTTGAAGGAACATGCGACCTCCAGTGGACTCAGCTCCGAGGAGGGTCGCGAACTTCAGCATGTTGGCAACCGTCGGTACCCATGATCCACCGCGGTCTGCAAGCGCACGGATGTCGCTCTTTGTGAGATAAGGCCCGTGCTCGATCGAATCGACTCCCGCTGCAACAGCGTCGGAGGCACCATCGGCCATCGTGTGTGCAGCGACACGTGCGCCCGCGGCGTGGGCCACAGCAACTGCCTCGGTGAGTGTCTCGAGCGGATAGTTGTTGAGCGGTCCGAGTCCTTTGCGTGGCCAGTCGGCAACGATCTTGACCCATCCGCCACGGGTATCTGCCCGAGTGCGGACGAACTCGACCAGGTCATCCGGTTCGACCTCGTGGCCGAAACCCCGCGGGTATCCGCCGTCGGGATGGATTATGCCTCCCGCTGCTTCGACACTTGGTCGCAGACCAGCGTCGTGATCGAGTATGGACAGCGACAGATCGGTGTTGGCGCCCTTGTCGAGGATGAGGAGCACGCCGCTCTCAACATGGGCCCACGCGTTCACTGGTAGGTTCATCCCCATCGCCTCCTCTGAGATCCCATGGATGTCGTCGGAGGAACTCATCGTGAGATGGGCGTGCGCATCGGCAAGGCCGGGGAGTGCCCACCACTCGGAGGTATCGATCTCGTTGTCGATGGAAGTGTCCGGCTCCACGAATTCGCTACCTGAGTAGGCGATCCGGTAGGTGTCGCCCCGTGGCGGTCTGATGGTCAGAAGAGTTGTCATGTCGTTGCACCGACGATAGAACGGAGGAGCGAGTCGGGCGCCAGGGGCGCTGGTTCCTTGAGCTGGTCAATGGAGCAGGAGTCCGGTTCACGATCGGGACGCCAGCGGAGCATTCGTGTCGTACCCCGGAAACGTCCTGCTGTACTCCAGGTGTACTGGACCTCGACGACTCTCGTGGGTTGCAGCGGCATCCACGAGTGGTCCCTCCCGGATGCGCCACTCCAGCGGTTGGGTGCACCTGGCATGGTTCCGTCCGCATTGGCCTCTGCGTCCATCCAGTCCGCCCACGGATGATCAGCCATATCCTTGAGGGCGATGTCGGCCAGCTCATCGACGAGTTCGGCTCGCCGCTTTGCGGTGAAGCTCGCTGCGACGCCGACGTGGTGGAGCCTTCCGTCATCGGCATAGAGGCCGAGGATGAGCGAACCAACGCCGTCGCCTGACTTGTGTGTCCGGTATCCGGCGACCACACAGTCGGCGCTTCTGATGTGTTTGAGCTTGAGCTGGCTTCGCTTGTTGAAAACATACGGGTCTTCGAGTGGCTTGATGATGAGTCCATCGAGTCCTGCCCCTTCGAACTCGTCGAACCACTGCATCGCTTGTTCCGGGTCTCGTGTTGCCGGTGCGAGATGCACGGGGTGCGCAAAGGAGGTCGCCATCTTCTCGAGCGCCGTCCTGCGATCGGAGAACGGAGCCTCGACAAACGAGTCGTTTCCAAGTGCGAGAACATCAAAGGCAACGAATGCGGCAGGGGTCTCAGCGGAGAGCTTCTGGACCCGTGACTCCGCTGGATGGATGCGCTGTCCAAGTGCATCGAAGTCGAGTCGACCATCGATGGCGACGATCAGTTCTCCGTCAACAACACAACGTTGGGGCAGACTGTCGCGGAAGGGGTCGAGCATCTCGGGGAAGTACCTGTTCAGTGGCTTCTCATTGCGAGATCCCATCAGCACCTCGTCACCGTCGCGGAACACGATGCAGCGAAACCCATCCCACTTCGGTTCGTAGGACACATCCCCTTCGGGAAGCCTGGTTGCAGGCTTTGCGAGCATGGGACGTACAGGTGGCATGACGGGTAGATCCATCCCGAGAGCCTAAACGACGCGTTCAGCGACGCCAGCGCGCGGGATAGGCACCGACGACGGCTGAGGCAAGGATCGTGGTCGCTGGGATCCACCATGTGATGTTCGCCTCGGTGTCGACGAGGTACACGAACGCAGTTGCGGACAAAACAACGATCGTGGCGACCATGCCGAATGCCACGATCGGCATTGGACGATGGTGCGTGGTCGTGTCGATGTCCCGTTCGAAGACGCCGAAGAGGATGACGAGCAGAAATGTCGCCGATGACAGAGCCACATAGAACAGCGGTCGCGTCAGCCACCACGCAGGTGTTCCTGGTTCGACTGAGAAGGCCACGCCATCGAAAAGGAACAGACCGGCAGCGATGAGGAGCGATAGGGCTGTCAGGTGCCAGACGTAGATCGTCATCATGAATCCGGAAACACCGATGATGAATCGCCAGTTCCTCCTTCGCTCGGCCCAACGGGACACGGGCCGTATCGTTGCCAGAATCAGGCCAGCCTGAGTTGTCGCAAGCAGGAATATCGCAAACGTTGGAGGTGTCACGTTCTGGGGTCCCGCACCAGGGATCGTGATCATCGCAACGGGATACAGGTTCATGAAGGTGACAGCGATGAGGGCCCCCAGCCCAACAGTGGCGAGTCCGAGCGATCGAGCCGGCGACAGAACCGCATTTGCTCTCTCACGGTCGGCCCACCAGTAGCCGAGCTGGTGCACGGCGCCCCACACCAGGATGAGGTTCAGCCAGCCGATACCGGGCACCCCCACAACTCGGTAGGCAACATCGACACCGATCACTGCAACGGCAAGGCCCGTGACCGACCACAGGCCGAACCGTTCCCACAGAACGTGTGTCTGCGGGGCTATCGCCACCAGGGCCAGGTACACCGCAAGGAACCACAGCGGGATGGTCGCGTTGAGCACTCCCGCGTAGACCAGGTCGGCTTCGATGACGTTGCGAAGAACGAACGCGAGCAACGTCCACAGAAGGATCACGGGAACCGCCGGTGCGAACAGTCTCCTGAACCGAATGGTGAGCCAGCTCCTCCGATCTGTCGTGCGTCGTTCGAGCGCCCTTGCGTTTGCATACCCACCGGCAATGAAGAAGATCGGCATGACCTGGACCACCCATGTAGCCCATCCTGCGAACGGGATCCACTCGAGGGTGTTGAGTACCTCAACGGTGCCATCGGTTCGTACCCACACAGATGCCGCTAGCCAGTGGCCGAACACGACCACGATGAGAGCGATGACCCGCCAGGTGTCGACGACGCGGTTGCGGTGTGAGGGCGTGGCCTCCACTGCCCTGTCGACGGCAGCGATGTAACGCCCGACCATCAGTGTCTTCTCGTCCGCACCAACGGAACGAGGGGGATCAGCGCAAGCGCTGCTCCGATGAGTGACAGGGTCACATAGGACGTTCCCGCGACGATCAGCCCGGAGAGCCCGGCGGCGACGGCACCACTTATCCATGTGACGGAGTCGGCGAACCCCTGGATCTTGAGGCGGTTCACGATTGGGAGTCCTTCCTGGAGAAGGGAGCTCCCGGAAACGAAGCCGAAGTTCCATCCCGCGCCAAGGAAGAACAAACCAACGATCAGGATCGGTGTTTGGGCGGTGCCTGCCATCGCTGCGATGACTCCGGAAACGACAAGGGTCGCGACCGACAGCACGATGATGCGTCGTGGTCCGAACCTGTCGACGAGACGACCCGTGATAGGGGCGATAGCGAACATGCCGAGCGTGTGTGCCATCATCACCCACCCCACCGTTGCGAGGTCACCATCGTTCGTCTTGATGAACAGGGGTGTCATCACCATGATCAGGGCCATCACGAACTGGCTGATCATCATCGCAACGAGGGCGACCTGGACGGTTGAGATACGGAGGATCACGGGGAGCTTGTCTGGTACAGCATCGATGGCTTCGTGTCGCTCGACGATGGCGAGAGTGAGTGGATCGGGACGAAGCCCGACGAACATGGTCAGGGTTCCGAGTGCGAATCCCACGACACCAATCATGACGGGACCGATCAGCTCATCGAACCCGGCAGCTGAGGCGAGATCACTCGTTGGACCGATCAGGAGTGGCCCGACGACCGCTCCGATCGTCGAGGCCCACACGATGAGACTGATAGCGCTTGCGCGGTGTTTGGGGCCACGCAGATCTCCTGCGGCGAAGCGGGCGAGTTGCCCAACGCTGCGACCGAAACCGATAGCGAACATGCCGATCAGGAGAAGAGCGAAACTTCCGAGCGATACGGAGAAGGCAACGAGGATCGCCCCGATCGTTGCGAGGGCGAACCCGAGCGTGAAACTTGGTCGTCGCCCGATGCGCAGGCTGAGCGCCGATAGGACAGCCGCCCCCGCCGCCACGCCGGCGGTCCCGAGCGTTCCAGGGATTCCGGAGAGTCCGGTGGAGCCGGTGATCTGCTCAGACACGAGAGTCGACACAGTCACCACACCGATATATGCGGTCGAGATGATCGCGTTGCCTGCGAACAACGTCCCGGTCAGTCGCTTGCGTGTCCGCACATTGGATTCGGTAATAGTCATCGCACCGAACGGTACCAAGGGTCCGACAGACACGACAGAACGAACCGTACGTGGGCCGCCCAGTCCTGACCAGCCTTACCATGGCGATCGAGGTCGTTGTCCCGCCGGTGGGGGAGCGCAATCGGCTCCCCCATCTCAGGCGGGAGCCAATTGGATCGGGCGGATGGCTATCGGTTGAGTGGATACACATCCGACTGGGCAACGAACTCGTCGACGAATCTGAGCAGTTCTCGAGAGGTCTCAGGGGTGCCGTACCACTCGCCGTTAACGCAGTTCGGTGAGTCCTGGTCCAGCGAGCAATCGCCGGCGGCGACGAACACCTCTTGCCAGATGTCGGGGTACGTGTCACGAATCCAGAGACCCAGCGCAGCGATGAGGTCCTCTATTTCGTCGCCACCAAGGTCGCTCTCTTGCATGATGTCGAGCACCCGACCCTTCTCGTCACTCCCCACGATCCATTCAGCCACGTGGGTTGGGAGTCCTGCAGCGGTGAAGAGATCATTGACGATCGTGACCGTGCAGGCGATCCGTCTGCCATCGGTGTGGGGAACGCAAGTGTCGACGACGAGCTGCTCACCCGAGGCCATACGGAACTCGACGAACTCACGTATGTGTGTCCCCGACATTTGTAGGCCCCAGAACGCGCCGTCCTGACGGAACATCTTCATCCAGGAATCTATGTCGCCATTGTTGAACACATCGATCGTTCTGAGCGCCGTATCGTACGTCACCTGCAGTTCAGCGGACAGGGTCACGGTCGTGGTGGCCGCTTCTGTGGTGGTTACGTCATCGTCTGCCGGTGGCACGTCCCCTGTCTCGTTCATGATGAGGATCGTCATGGCACCGAGGAGTAGAACCACGCCGAACGCAACTGCTGCTGTGAACCACCCGCGCCGCGTTTTCTTGGTTTGGTTTGGTGTGGTGTCTGGAACTTGTGTATCGATAGGCATATATCCCGCCCTTTCATCGATGTCGACGAGGAGAGTCTCGAACGTCAGCACTGACCCGGGCGGCTCTGAACCGCTTGGAGCGGCATCCGCCAGTTTGATCAGGTCAAAGCTGTCGATCATGGAGACTCACCTCCTTTCATACGATGGGGACGGACGGTCACTGTTCGCTTCTGATCATCTGTGAGGATCCGGTTCAGGCGCTTGTGTGCACGCGAGAGCCTCATGGCGACGGCGGCAGGCGTCGAACCGACAACCTCGGCAATCTCATCGGAGGACAGCTCCTCCCATACCCTCAACTGGACCATCTCTCGGTCGAGCGGTTTGAGTTTTTCGAGGGCAAAGAATGCCTCGTCGGCAGATTCGTTGCGTACTACGACGGTTTCAGCGGATGACACCGATTGGGGGGGACCTGCTGCAAGTTTCGCCCTCAGCCTGTGGGAACGCCGCCTTGAGCGCTGCGAGTTCGCCACACAGTTACGTGCCACGCCGTAGAGCCAGAGTCTTGCGGCGTCACCGGACGGCACGTCGTCGATTCTCCGCCATACGGCGAGGAACACGTCTGCCAACACATCGTTCACATCGTCGACAGGAACACGGCGGAGGCTATACGACCGGATTGGTTCGTAGTTCTCTTCGTAGATCATGCGGAAACGCCAATCGGCGCTTGGACTCCGCATTGAGTCCTCCTCGCCTGTATCAATGCTACATGTCCGCTCCATGCGTGGGCTAACAAGAAGAGAGAGAATGTTATGGAACGGTGATGTCGGACATGGACAGCAAACGACGGGGACGGTCGAATGGTCTGAGGGAGCGGCCGAAGGTCGGTCCCTCAGACGTTGTACCGGCTGGAGATGGCATTCGTCGGGATGGTGATAGACATCTCTCCGAGACCGGTTGCTCTGGTGCCTTCGTCACGTGGGTGCTTGCGATCGTCGCGTTGCCCTCTGTTGTGATTGGCTATTCGCAGTCCATAGGTGAGTCATGGCACCGAAGGGTGAGTGTGAAGTGAAGGTATCGAAGGCTCGCTGGTCGACCGGAATGGTTTGACCTTCGATCAGGAGACCATCGAGGAATCTGTACAGGTACGCCCGGTAGTTGTCGCACCTTCTGCATGGTCATGTGTGGAACACGCGTAGCGATCCGGACGGCAACGTCTTCGACATCATGCAAAGGCAACAGCCGTAGGCCTCCCGTTGAGACCTACTCCATCTTTCGCTTGGAAGGCTGGACTCGTGGCGGCTCGCCTGGCATCTTTGGGTAGTGCGGCGGCCATGGAGCATCTCCGATACCGTTGGCCTCGTCGCGTTCCACCCAGGCGAGTGCGGCTGTGAGGTCGTCCGCTGCTGTATCGATACCCTCGGTGATGTCGCCCACATCAGCCCAGCGATCCTTGAAGGTCATGAGGTTGAACATATCCGAGGACGTCTCGTGGAGTTCCCCCCAGACGAACGGTGTCGATACCCAACCTGTGTGACGCACCGAATACGCGGATGCCACGGTCTTGTCCCTGGCGTTCTGGTTGTAGTCGATGAACACGCCGTCGCGTTCCTCCTTCCACCATGCCGTGGTGGCGAGAGGATTCCGTCGCTCGGTTTCGCGTGCGATCGCAAGACACGCTCTGCGAACGGCGTAGTAGGTCCACACGGGCTCCAGCCGGACCGTGATGTGGATACCTCTGCTGCCAGAAGTCTTGGGCCATCCCACCAAGCCGAGCTCGTCGAGGATCTCGTGGATCGTGTGCGTTACATCGATAACGGCGTCGAAGTCGTGGTTGTCCGTCGGGTCGAGGTCGATACGCAGCTCGTCGGGATGGTCGAGGTCGCTTGCTCGTGCGTTCCACGGATGCAGATCGAGGCTGTTCATCTGGGCCAACCAGACGACATCCTGCACCTCGAGCGGAAGGAACATACGCCCTGGACGCGCCGATGGAAACACGACATCCACCTGGGACCGAGCACCCTTAGGGACACGTTTCACATAGAACGGTTCGCCACCGACTCCCTTCGTCCATCGTTTGAGCATCGTTGGCCGGTCGTACACACCTCGCAACGCACCTTCGCCGCACATGGCAAAGTGTTCGGCCACATCGAGTTTCGTCCAACCCTGGTCGGGGAACACGATCTTGTCGGGGCTCGAGATGCGCACCGGTACGCCGGTCGCATCAACGAATGTTTCTGTTGCCATGGAGCGAGTATGGCGTGGTTCGCTAGCGGTGTTGACGAATCCCCGAAGCGTGTGGTGCGCTGGGTAGTCTGACCGATGGGAAGGCTCAACCGAAATGGAGTGGACATGACAGACGTAGAGGTATACGACGATCTCGCCGAGCTGAAGAAAGGCTGGTGGCTTCTTGCTCTGCTCGGTCTTCTTTCCATAGGATTCGGTGCTTTGCTGATCTTCTGGCCAGGAAGGACGATCGCCGTCGTGACCACCATCTTCGGTCTGTTCATGGTCGTTTCGGGTGTCATTCGTTTCTTTGTAGCCGTATTCGATTCCCGCTCCGAGGCGAGATGGTTGATGCTGCTTTCAGGAATCGTGGGTGTTGTCCTCGGTGTGATCGTGATGAAGAACCCCGAAGCAACAATCCAGGTCATCGTGGTCATAGCGGCATTGTTCTGGATCATCTCGGGGATGGTCGATCTGTTCCGTGGTCTCACACACGGCGACCTGCCCGATCGTGGCGTGCGTATCGGTTTCGGCGCGCTCGCCACATTGATGGGTGTTGTCGTGCTCGTGTGGCCCGAGATCACCGTGGGGGCCTTCGCCATCCTCATGGGTATCTACACCGTGCTGTTCGGTGTGCTCGAACTGCTGGCTGCCTTCCAGATCAAGAACGCGTAGCCCTCAGTCCGTCGACGGCAGGAGTTGAGGTTCCTGTTCCTCGAGTCTTGTGAACGAGTCAACGATCGCCTGGGCTAGTTGAGGCTTGCGGTACCAGACAAGTGTTCCGTGACCGCCGCTCAGAACGCGTAGTTCTGATCCTGGCCAATGGTCAACGAGTTGCTGTGTCGCCGAGGCAGGTATGTATCCGTCTGAGGCGGCGCGTACGATCACGGCATGTGCGGTGTGCGGCTTTGGTTCGACATTGAGCACGGACGCAGAGCCCAGTGTTGCCCTGAGTTTCGTTTCCTGCGACCGGCCCCCAAGTGCCGCCCAGTCGATCCCTCCTCTGAGGGTCCCGTCGAGGAATACCGGCCCTGGCGAGTGTGATGCTGCCAGTGGGGCGCTTGCCAGGGGAAAGTCGAGAGTTGCTGTCACGATCGCTGCCGTGTTGCCCCCCATCGAGTAGCCGGCAACCCCAACCGTTGCACCTTCGGCGTTGAATGCGGTGAGGATGCCTCGGGCTTCGTTCACAGCTGCTCCTCCCATGATCATGAAATCGGCGACTGTCCGTATGGGTTGGTCGATCCCAGGATCCGGGGTTCGCGAGCCGTAGTAGGGGTTCTCGAGGATGATCGACCTGATTCCCTGGTCAGCGAGCAGTCCGGCGATGGCAACGCGAACCTTCGGATCGTGTTCGTTCCACGCAGGCATGAGTACGACGACCTTGCGAGTCGCGTCTCGCGGAGCAACCGAGATGACGGTCCCGATCCTGGACCTTTCGGGGAGATGCGGCGCGGGACTCGTGAATGTCCCGTGGCTGACGGTGTGACCCCCGGTGTCTTGCGACTCGGCCAACCATGCAATCGGTACCGGTGTCGGGTCCTGCGACAGGATGGCGTCGGGGTCGATGAGCGTCGTATCACCCCAACCTTCGGAGAAGAACTTGAGCCGTTCGGGGCCGCGACGCAGAGCGACACCAGCGATACGGTCGAGCGGGTGGATCATGCCGGGTGTGAGAGCAGGCGCGACGCATCGGCGTACATCCGATGCTTGACGGTGCCCAGCGTTCCCGGATCCTTGTCGCCGTACGCATCGCCGAGCTGACGGGCCACGGGGAGCACGTTCATCGGGTCCTCGACACGGTTGACTACCCCCATCCGCACTGCCTCTTTCGCTCCGATCCTGCGGCAAGAGATGACAAGGTCATGGGCGGTCGGTTGCGGGAGTTTCCCTGTGATGAGAGCCGTCATCCCCTCCGAGAACGGAATACCGATGTCCACCGAGGGAAGACAGAAGAAACCCCGATCGTTGCGCATCACCCGGTAGTCGCATGCCAGTGCGAGGAGTGCGCCGGCAGCGTACGCATGGCCGTTCAACGCAGCGATCGTCACAAACGGCGCCGTCAGCAGACGCCCGAGCAGCCGGTCGAGATGGATCATGAACGTTTCCTGATCCAGAGGCGACATGGCTTCCACCACATCGAGGTCGAGACCTGTCGACCAGTAGTGATCTTCACCGGTGATGATGAGGGACTGAGCGGTTCCCCGTCCCTCCACGGCATCGAGTGCTTCGTCCCACGCGTCGAGGGTTTCTGGAGATACCTTGTTCTCTCCGCTCGTCATGGTGAGCACCGAGACGCGGTCCTCGTTCGTGAGCGTCCATTCGATCATGTCGGTACGGTACCGGTGGCTTGTCGTGCACAGAGCGCGAGCCCCTAATCGCTGACCGACGCCTCGAATCTCGTTCGATCAACGATGAACCTCGTGTGTGTGCCCTTTGCTACGACGGTGTCGCCTTCCATCACCCTGGCAACGATCTCGATCTTGTTGCGTTCTACACGTGTCACTGTTGCCGCCGCGATCACGGTCACGCCCACTCCCGTCGGTGCGAGGTGATCGACGGAGATGTGGGTCCCGACTGTGGTTGAACCCGCCTCAATTTGTCCAGCGAGTGCGGCAACCGCGGCTTCCTCGATCAGTGCTACGACTTTCGGTGTTCCAAGAACAGCAACATCACCTGATCCCAGCGCGATCGCCGTGGAGGATTCATCGGTAGTGAAAGAGATTGAGGCGGATGAGCCTGCTTCGATCATATGTCCTCACGATACCGAATAGAGTCGCGAGTTGTCGTGTGATTTCAGATCACAGACAGCAGAACTCAGACGACAGACTGGAACCGCAATACGTGCGTCTGTTCTCTGCTGTCTGCTGTCTGGCTTCTCTCTCAACCCAGCCATTCGATCTTGCACCAGGTGCGTGTCTGGCACGACGGGCATTGCATCCAGCGGGTATAGGAACGTCTGGGGTCCCACAACGAGATCGTCATGATCCGTACGACGGTTTCAACGACAGAGATTCGGGACCGCACCTTGCATTCCGAACAGGTGAGCAGTGTTGTTCCGGCCTCTCGCGGACCTGCCGAATACAACGCCTCGTGTCCTTCCGCTTCGTGATGGTCGACAAGAGGGTCGTCGCGAAGCGGGTCCTCAATCTCGATCGGTGGCGACTCAAAGAGCGCTCGTTTGCCCTCAGGGTCCGCGCGTCCCGTCACAGCATCTTCTCGAGGTTCACCGCGAGCTCCCGGTACGCCTCGGCCGAGCGGGATCTCCGAGCGTGTTGAAGGACCGATACGCCCTCGCCCGGTGCTTCCGCGACGCGGACGCTGCGCGGTATCGGCGGCTCGATGACGTTGAGCCCATGGGTCTCGGTGACATCCACCAGCACACGCTTTCCCAGGTTGGTGCGGGCATCGAACATCGTCGCAACGCCACCCAGCACGCTGAGGTTCTCGTTCGTGTAGTTCCGGACATCATCGATCGTCTCGAGCAGTTGTCCAACGCCGCGATCGCTGAGGGTCTCCGCCTGGAAAGGTATGAGGACCGTGTCTGCCGCTGTGAGGGCGTTGACGGTGAGGATGCCGAGCGATGGACCGCAATCGATGAGCACGACGTCGTACGCATCCTTGATATCGGCTAGGGCTCGTTTGAGAACGAACTCTCGCCCCGTCTTCGTGAGGAGGTGGATCTCGGAACCAGCAAGATCGATAGAAGAGGGGAGGAGGTCGGGTCCGTCACGTGTGATAAGTACGTCGGCCGCGGTCGTCCTGCCGAGGAACACATCATGGATCGTCTGGTCGAGCGAGTCGGGATCAGAGTCCGTTGCATAGGTGAGGCAGGCCTGTGGATCAAGATCGATCATGAGAACGTCTTTGCCGAGATCGGTCAGTGCCTCGGCAAGGGTGTGGACGGTTGTGGTCTTGGCCACACCCCCTTTTTGGTTCGCAACAGCGATCACACTGGTCATGTGCTGATACTACGTGCGCGAGATCGTCATCTGCCCGCCAGCACGAGAGGAAGCTGATGGGGATTCCACCCCCCGAGCTCGTCGCAAGGCTCCTTGCTTGTCCCAGTCTCCCTTTCAAAGGGGACTGGTCTCCAGCAGAGCGGGAACGCCAGGAGCGTTCCTTGGGAGTTGCTTCGCAACTCCATAACGTAGTCGTGATGCAGGGGGATGGGAGACCGAGTCGAACGGCCAAGGTTGGTTGGGCTCCAAGAGGCACAGCGTGCCCGAATGTCACCTGGATGCTGTTGGAGAGCCAGAGCATGGCCTCGATCCGACGAAAGCTCCCATCCCCCGAGCTCGTCGCTGCGCTCCTCGCTTGTCCCCCTTGAAAGGGGAACTGGTCCCGGCAGA
>JAMBLJ010000284.1 GCA_023336815.1 Actinomycetes bacterium | reverse complement strand
GGGAACGGTTGGACCAGCTCGGGCTGTGGGCTGAGCTTGAACAATGACCAGATATATGGCACCACGACGCCGACTGCCCACAACGAACCGAACCTGAGACCGATTGCGATCCAGATACCTGTCACGATCTGGACGAGCAGGACCAGCAGAACCACGATGTCCATCGGCGTCGTGACGACGCGCACGCGGGCATTCACGAACCGTCTATACAGAAGGACAACGATCCCGAAGAGCGACCACAGTGCCAGTGCCACACCGGTCATCTCGAGCGCGTAGAGCCGGATCGGTACACCGTTCCACCAAGAGACAGTGCTCGGCAGGAAGAGGGTGAAGATGTGGCCGGTGAGGATCAGGATGATGCCCCAATGGAACGGGATCGACCCCCAGAACAGCTTCCGGCTTTCCAGAAGTTGCGACGAAATGCTGGAGACGGTGAACGGTGTCACACGCCATCGCAGCACACTGACCGCGATCGCTAGCGCGAAGGCGGCGTACGGCAAGGCCACGAAGAGCATCACGGAGACGGTCTCTGACATGGGCTACCTCAGTCTTTCTTCCGCAGCGATTCGCGCGGCTTGCAATACGTGGATGTACGGGTTCTTCGAGTCGGCCTTCTTGAGTGTCTTCTCCATCTTGGTGATCGCAGGTACGAGTACGGGTGCGAGGCTCTCGATGGGTTCGTCGGTTGCTGCCAGGTAGCGAAGGATCGGGTCGAGATGGTCGGGAAGTTCACCCTCCGGGTCGACATCGACCTCACGCATCGCTCCGCGGAGTTCTGCCATGAACCCACCTCGCTCATAGCTGTCACCCCAGGCGAGATGTCCCACATAGGGTGCAACCACCGGCGAGAGGTCGAACGTCGTCGTGAACATCTCCTCGATCTCGTGGAGTGGTTTCCCGTCGATATCGCTTGCGAACCGGCGCATCTCGCGCTCAGCACCCCCACGCTCGAGTGCCTCGATGGCGATCGTGAGCGCTCCAAGACCGTCCTCCGTCGGGTATCGCAGCGCAAGAGCGACGACCTCGGGTGTTGCGAGCGATGTGTCCATTACCATCCCCGCTTCGGCTCCTGGATGAATCCCACGCCAACCGAACCCTTGTAGGCGAGTGGGTCGTTGAGTTCTTCGATCGACATCTCCCTGTGATACGGGGGAAGCACGAAACGCTCGTCGAGTGTCGGGATGGTTGTCAGGCGATAGATCGCCTCGGCCTGTTTCTCATCGAGATTCGCCGATGCGAGCATCTTGCGGATCGGGTCGTCGATCGTTCCGTCGTTGAGACTCTGATGACGCTTGAAGATGCGTACCGCATACATCTTGCGAAGGATCTGGCGGATGATCTCCTCGTTCTTGACCGAGAACAGGTTGGCCAGATACTGCACAGGTAGCCTTGCACGATCGAGATGATCGAAGAGAGCGAAGTCCTCCGGTTCATCAGAGATGTCAAGACGAACAAGCTCGTTCTCGATCGTTGAGATGACCGGTGAAAGCGGTGGGACGTAGAACATCATTGCCATCGTCCGGAACTCGGGATGTAGCGGGAGGGCGAGGCCCCACACCTTGACGAACTGGTAGACGGGCGAGCGTCGCGCAGCATCGAGCCAGTCCTCACCGATACCTGATGCCAGCGCAGCCTCGATGACAAGGGGATCGTTCGGGTCGAGGATCATGTCGAGCTGGGCAGCCACGAGTTCGTCATCGGGTACTGCCGCAGCGGCCTCGATCTTGTCAGCGTCATACAGCATCACACCCATGTAGCGGATACGGCCAACACACGAATGTGCACAAGCGGGAGCCTGGCCGGTCTCCATACGAGGAAAACAGAGAATGCACTTCTCTGACTTGCCAGAAGACCAGTTGTAGTAGACCTTCTTGTACGGGCACGCAGCAACACACATACGCCAAGCACGGCACTTGTTCTCGTTGACCAGGACGATCCCATCCTCACCACGTTTGTAGATCGCCCCCGAAGGGCATGCCGCGACACAGGCGGGATTGAGGCAGTGGTTGCAGATCCTCGGCAGGTAGTTGAAGACAACCTGCTCGATCTCCTGCATCTGTTCCCGCACACCTGGGTCGAGGTCGGCAAGACTCACATCGTTGCTGGCGTAGATGTCTGAACCACCGAGATCATCGTCCCAGTTCGGTCCGCTCTCGATCGCCATCGGCTGACCTGTGATCAGTGAGATCGGTACCGCGGTGGGCTGGTCGTCACCCGCCGGTGCGTCGAAGAGATCGCTGTACTTGTGGGTGAATGGGTCGTAATAGTCCTCGAGCTGGGGGAGCGCTGGATTGAAGAACAGGTTGGCGAGGGCGCCCGTCTTGGTCTGGAGTCTCAGGTCAATGGTCCCCTTCTGCCCAGACTTCCAGCCTCCTTTGTAGTGATCCTGGTCTTCCCACCCTGTGGGATAACCGGTGCCCGGTCGTGTTTCGACGTTGTTCCACCACATGTACTCGGCGCCCGCTCGGTCCGTCCACAGGTTCTTGCAGGCAACACTGCAGGTGTGGCACCCGATGCACTTGTCGAGGTGGAACATCATGCTCATCTGTGCGCGAACTTTCATTCTGATCCTCCACTTGCGACGTAGCCGTCGGGATGGCCCGCAATCGATCTGGTTGTTGATACATGAATCTGCATTTAGAACTCCGGCGACTCGACACGTCGGATATAGACGAACGTATCTCTGTTGACACCTGTTGGTCCCCAGTAGTTGAACGAGTAGCTGAACTGTGCATAGCCACCCGACATGAGCACGGGTTTGAGACGCGTCCTGGTGAGTGAGTTATTCATGCCCGCACGCTTCTTCCTTCGAGGCGAGATCGGGATGCCGAGCGTTCGTTCCGTCGCGTGGTAGAGGAAGATCGTTCCTCGTGGGATCCGTGCCGACACCGTGCACCGCTGGACGAATACCCCGTTGTCATTGAACACCTCGACCCAGTCGTTGTCCGTGATACCCAGATCTGCAGCATCCTTGTTGTTGAGCCACACCGGGTACCCGCCCCTGGACAGCGTCATCATGCGATTCGTATCGGAGTACGTTGAATGGATGGACCATTTGCCGTGTGGCGTCAGGTAGTTGAACAGCTTCCCAACCTGGCCCTCCATGAGCGTTTGCTCCGTCTCGTTGAGCATCGTGTGATCTGGACGTGGTTTGTAGACGGGCAGGTGTTCGCCCCACGTCAGGTAGTTCTCATGATCGAGATAGAAGTGCTGACGTCCTGTCAGGGTGCGCCACGGGATCAGATCCTCGACGTTGAGCGTGAAAGGACTGTACGCGCGGCCCTTGCCAACCTTCCCGGACCATGTCGGTGTTGTGAGGATTCGCTGGGGCTGGCCGACGATCGCGGCAAAGTCGATCCGAATGTCCCGCGATCCTTCCGCGATGTGTGTCAGGCTGAGACCCGTTTTCTTCTCCTCGGCTTCGAACGCTCTGTAGGCAAGCTCACCGTTGGACGCAGGATCGAGCGCGAGGATCGTCTCGCACACAACACGATCCCGTTCCAGCGATGGCAGAACAAGCTCCTTGCCTTCCACCTCAACGGTCACAGGGTTCTTGTCCGCGAGTTCGTCGTAGAACTCTTCGACAGGAATGCTCAGTCCGTGAGCCGCGACTCCGTTTGCCCTCATGCCCGGACCGAGTGAACTCCACTTCTCGGCGAGCTTGGAAAAGTCGCGCGTCACGATCTTGAACTTCGGCATCGTCTTGCCAGGAATCGCCTCAACCTCGCCGGTCCACCAGTCCTTCTGCTCCGGCTGGGAGATCTCGTCCACGGTGTCGTGCTGGAGTGGCAGCATGATGACATCCTCGACTGGCTCGGGGAAGTACTGAGGAGCAAGCTCCGACACCTTCTTTGCCAGCGAACCGAAGATATTCCAGTCCGATTTCGATTCCCAGGCTGGGGGAACGGCGGCCTGCATAGGGTTGATGAACGAGTGCATGTCGGTCGTGTTGAGATCGTCCTTCTCGTACCAGGTAGCAGCGGGAAGCACGATGTCTGAGTAGAGCGCCGTTGTATCCATGCGGAAGTTCAGATCGACGACGAGATCCATCTTGCCGATCGGTGCATCGGGTCTGACGGTGATCTCGCTGATACCCAGATCATCGGGCTCTTTGGCGATCGCGTTCGAATGCGTACCGAGGTAGTGGCGGAGGAAGAACTCGTGGCCCTTCGCAGACGTTCCGATCGCGTTCCCGCGCCAGATGACCCACACACGAGGCCAGGACTCGGGGGCATCGGGATCATCGATCGCGAAGTCGATCTGCTTCGCTTTGAGCGCTTCGACGACACCTGTGACGACCTCGGCGTCGGTGGTTGCTCCTTCGGCACGGAGTCTGCGTACGACATCGATGGGGTTCTGCTTGAACTGCGGGTAGAAGGGGAGCCACCCTCGGCGCACCGCTCTGGCCTGTTGGTCCATCGTGTGATCGAGCCCCTCGGGGGAGGGCGGAAGCGAGTCGTAGCTCGAATACCCCTTCTCGTATCTCCATTGGTCGCTGTGGACGTAGTGGAACGAGGGTGTGTTCTGGTGCCGCGGTGCGTACCCCCAGTCGAGTCCGAAGGCGAGCGAACCCCACGATGCGTGCATGACGAGCTTCTCCTGACCCACGTAGTGGGCGAGGCCTCCGCCGTTGACCCCAACCGATCCGGTGAGCATCAGAGCGACGATCGCAGAGCGATACAGCAAGTTGTTGTGATACCAGTGGTTCGCACCGGCACCGATGATGACCATGTTCTTGCCCTTGGTCGCCTTGCCGTTCGCACCCCAGTCCCGTGCGAAGCGGATCAACGTGTCCCTGTGGATTCCGGTGTGCTGCTCTTGCCAGGCCGGCGTGTACGGTGCGTCTTCGTCGTCATAGGAATCCGGGTAGGCACCGGACAGGTCCCGGTTGATACCAAAGCGGGCCATCAGAAGGTCGAATACGGTCGTGACTGCGACCCGGCCCCGATCCGTCTCGACGTAGCGCACGGGCACCCCACGATGGGTTACGTCGTTCGTGACGAAGTCGTCGAACGCGATATCCCGAACCTCGTCGTGCTTTTCGAGGAAGGTGAGTTTCGGGTCGATGTCTTCACCGGTGACCTCATCCTTCAGCTCGAGGTTCCACTTGCCTTTCGGTTCCTCGCCCCAGCGATAGCCGATCGAACCATTCGGCATACGTGGGGCATCGTTGTCCTCGTCCCACATGAGAAGTTTCCAGTCGCCGTTCTCGACATCGGAGTACGAAGCGAGTTCGTTCGCCCGTAGCAGCCGACCTGGCGTGTCGTCTGTGATCTCTACAAGGAAGGGGAGATCGGTGTACTGCTTGACGTAGTCCTGGAAATATGGTGTCGTCGTGTTCGCATAGAACTCTGTCAACAGAACGTGATCGACTGCCAACCAGAACGCGGTGTCCTGTCCTGGATGTGTTGGGATCCACCAGTCAGCGTACTTCGCCACCATGGAGAAGTCGGGGCTGAACACGGCGAGTTTCGCACCGGCATGCCGGACCTCAGCAATGAAGTGTGTGTCGGGTGTACGTGTCATGTTGAGGTTGGCGCCTACAACAGCGACCATGCGAGCGTTGTACCAGTCCGCCGACTCGTGTACATCTGTCTGCTCACCCCAGGTCTCCGGTGACGCTGGTGGCAGATCGCAGTACCAGTCGTAGAAACTCATAACCGTTCCGCCAAGAAGCGACATGAACCGGCTTCCCGCTGCGTAGCTGATCTGTGACATCGCCGGGATGGGGGAGAAGCCGGCAACGCGGTCCGGTCCGTACTTGTCGACGGTCGAAACCATTGAGGCAGACGTGATCTCGAGAGCCTCATCCCACGAGATGCGTCTGAACCCACCTTTGCCTCGAGCGGTCTGGTACGCCTTCCTCGATGTGGGGTTTTCGGTGATAGAACGCCATGCGGCGACCAGGTCGCCGGGGTACGCCTGCTTCGCCTCTCGCCACAGATCGATGAGTGCACCCCGACCGTACGGGTACTTCACTCTGATCGGGCTGTAGAGGTACCACGAGTATGAGATGCCTCGCTGGCATCCCCGTGGCTCATATGGGGGAAGGCCTGCCTCCAGTTGGGGATAGTCGGTTGCCTGAAGCTCCCATGTGACGATCCCGTCCTTGACGAACACCTCCCATGAGCAGCTTCCGGTGCAGTTGACGCCATGTGTCGTACGAACTCGTTTGTCGTGTGCAAAGCGGTTCCTGTAGAACTCTTCCCACTTGCGTTCCGCCGCGTCAACGACTTCCAAACTCCACTTTTCGGTCATCGCGTGCTCCTGAGTTTCTCGACGTAGGCGTTTTGTGGACCTTTGATCACCACTGCGGTGATGAAGATGAGAACGATGAATCCGATAACCCCGACCACGATGAGGAGATCTACAGATGTGCCGCTTGTTGTGTCACTCGTCGCCGCCTCGAGGTAGGCAGCCAGATCGGTGGCCTCCTGCTCAGTGATGGGGTGGTCAGCGAACACAGCGATCATGGGTGCGACCACGGGATCGGTGATTGCAGAGATAAACCCACTTTTGCCATAGTTCTGGACGATCCCATCGAGGTTGATACCGAGACCGGGGCCGCCAAGGCGGTCGTATTGACCTGACTGGTGGCAGGCGATACATGCAACACCCCCATTGCTCAGGAGTGAGGAGCCTGTGAACAGGTTCTCACCCACCAAGGCGGTTCCTTCGCCGACTGGCACCGTCGTTGTTGGTGCCGTTGATGGTCCGGAGAGCGAGAGTTCGACGACGTAGGTCGAAACTGTTTGGATCTCTTCGGGTGTCAGCCTGTTTCCGAAGGCGGGCATCTCATTCGTGTAGGCGACTCCCATGATGACCTTGCCACTGAGTCCGTTCGTCACGACATCGACTACGAGATCATGATCGGCGGCATCTGGGTTGCCTGTGAGTGGTGGGTACTTGCCAGGTACGCCGAGTCCGTCGGCACCGTGACATCGGGCGCAACTCTGGTTGTAGATGTCGACACCCTCGTCCGGGGTCTGGGCGAGGGCCGCGGGCGCCATCAACACCAGGATCGCGGTGAACAGAAAAGCCAGAGGGATGGTTCGTTTCACGCCCCACATCTCCTTGCACTGGTTGGTGTGGTTATCGGGTACGCGCAGCGGTCGTGCCCACTCCGATCACAGGAAGAACGGGGGTTCTCATCCGCTCGAAGCCGATGTGGAGAGGTCACCGACATCTTCGTCTCGACGTCCGATTTGGCTTCCTCAGATCCTTCACTGTGGTCTCTTTCTCATTGCTGCTGTCACCATGCTACCTTAATCACGTAGTTCTGGAGTATGCTACTTAGGGATTACTGAAAAGAGATGATTCTCGACCAACCTGAGCGGGCGGTACAGAGGGTGGTTTCGGGAGGTTGACGGAGCACGGACCCGAGGAGGTCGCTACCGATGAAGCGTGAACGGATATCAAACGGCCGAGCGGCGCTATCAGCCGTTGGCATCGTTCTCTACTTCGCGATATTCACTGCCTGGGTCCCCTCGATGTTGGCCCGTTCTTCTTTTCTCTCAACGGCCCCGCGCAATGTTGCTGACGGAATCGTTCTCGTCGTGTGGACGGGATTTCTTTTCGCCGGCGTCGGTGCCCTGAGGTGGGCGCAGGATCGAGAGATGATCTGAGATGGCTGCGTCCGAGTTGGGGTTCTACGACTTCAACATCCCATGTCTTGCCGCGTGCCCCGTGCACACCAATGCCGGTGCCTACGTTGCAGCGATCGCTGATGGCGATGACAGGCTCGCCTATCTGACAGCCCGACTTCCTAATCCGTTCGCGTCGGTGTGTGGTCGTGTGTGCGCTGCCCCGTGCGAGGATGCGTGCAGACGAGGAGCGATCGATCAGCCCATAGCGATTCGGGCGCTGAAACGATTCGTGACCGAGAAGTACGGTCCTGAATCCGGGCAGACCCATACGTGGAGTTCGCTCAACGCATCTGCTGCCCCCAAGAAGGGCAAGTCGGTTGCGGTCGTAGGGGGTGGTCCGGCCGGTCTCGCCTGTGCCCACGACCTCATGTTGCAGGGATACGATGTGTCGCTCTACGAAGCAACGGACAGACTTGGCGGCATGATGGTGCTTGGCATCCCCGAGTACAGACTTCCGCGAGACCTCATCGACTCCGAGATCCAGGGGATCCTCGATCTCGGTCTTGACGTCCACCTCGGTGTCCGACTCGGTGAGGACATCACGCTCGATCAACTGCGAAACGACAACGACGCCGTCTTTCTTGGTATCGGAGCGATGCTCGGGAGAGATCTCGACATCCCCGGCCACGATGCAGATGGCGTCTTTCGTGCTGTCGAGTTCCTGCTGAACGTCAACCAGGGATTCCACGTCGACATCGGCGAGAAGGTCGTTGTCATCGGTGGCGGCAACGTTGCAATGGACGCGGCGCGCACCGCGCTGCGGGCGAGTGCCTACGGTGATCAGGCGGAACCAGTCGAGAGTTGGGACGCCGATCCCTCCGAGGTCAGCCACCCTTTGGACGCAGCACGGAGTGCCTTGCGCGCTGGCGCCACGGATGTCACCGTCGTATCGCTCGAATCCAGGGATGAGATGCCTGCTCAGGATTTCGAGATCGAAGAGGCTGAAGAAGAGAACATTCGCTTTTTCGGACGCCGGGGACCCCAGGAAGTCGTCACGGACATCGACGGGCGCGTGACAGGACTCCGCACAGTTGGAGTTACCAGCGTCTTTGATGAAGACGGGCGGTTCTCTCCTGAGTTCGACGAAGACGATGTTGCGGTATTCGAAGCGGACACCGTCATCCTGGCGATCGGCCAAGCGATCGATCTAGCTGCACTCGGAGATGCAGGGCCAGAGGTTTCTCCGCGTAGGACGATCGCTACGGATCCTGACACACTCATGACATCGATTCCCGGTGTATGGGCAGGCGGTGATGCTGCATTCGGTCCCCGTCTCCTCATCACGGCTATCGCGGAGGGAAGAAGCGCCGCGTCCTCGATTCACGGAACCCTTTCTCCCGCCGACGCCACAGCGGAACGCAGGTCAGGCAAGATGACCATCGTCGAGGACTTCAATCGGATGATGGATCGGTACGACGAGCAGAGTCGAATACCGATCCCGTCCCTCCCAAGCGAACGTCGCATCGGCCTTCAGGAGGTCGAACTCGGGTTCACCGAGGACGAGGCTCGAGCCGAGGCCGCTCGTTGTCTGAGATGTTTCCTCGATATCCAGCTCGATGTCGACTCCTGCGTGTTGTGCGGCTTGTGCGCCGATGTGTGCCCTGTCGATCTCATCTCGTTGGTT
This sequence comes from Actinomycetes bacterium, assembly GCA_023336815.1. Lineage (GTDB taxonomy): Bacteria > Actinomycetota > Acidimicrobiia > Spongiisociales > UBA5794 > JAMBLL01. Next base: position 6,450 of record JAMBLJ010000284.1, on the reverse strand, counting down.
CCCTCCGAGCAGGTGGGTGGTGTGCCAGGCGGTACGGCGCTGATGCTCGACGAAACACGATGCATTCGGTGTGCGCTGTGCATCGACAGGTGCCCGCCCAAGGCGCTGTCGATGGGGATGTGGAGCGGTGTGGGCGTCACGCAGAGTATTCCCCTCACGATCGGAGGATCGGCATGAAGCCGACGCTCATGGAGCGAGTCAAAGACACGACTGTTGGACAGTCCGTGTTCCGGGTGCCGGCGCGCAACACGCCACGAGAGAAGGCTGAGGGTCACTGGTCGAACTTCTTCCTCCATCTCTATCCCGTCAAGGTTCCGAGGGAGGAGATCGGGTTCAAGTACTCCTGGTACCTCGGTGTTATCAGCCTCACCCTGTTCGTCTCGCTCATCGTTTCTGGCATCTACCTGATGTTCTTCTATGTGCCATCGCCAACGACCGCGTACGGGAACATCCAGTTCCTCCAGACCCAGGTCCCCTTTGGACAGTTCATCCGGAACGTTCATCGATGGTCTGCCCATCTCATGGTTCTGGCTGTGATGGCACACATGGCCAAGGTGTTCTACAAGGGCGCGTACAAACCGCCTCGGGAGTTCAACTGGGTCGTCGGTGTTGTGCTGCTGCTCCTGACGTTCTTTCTCTCGTTCACCGGGTATCTCCTTCCGTGGGATCAGTTGGCCTACTGGGCGATCACGGTTGGTACATCTCTCGCTGCATACGTCCCGTTCATAGGTGACCAGGTCTCGCAGCTTCTTCTTGGTGGCAACCAGGTGAGCTCGGCAACCCTTCTGCGTTTCTACGTACTCCACGTGGCGCTGCTGCCAACGGTGCTCGTCATGGGCATCGTCATCCACCTGTGGCGCTGGCGAAAGGATTCGACTCTCGATTCAGGAGGTGATCTCGATGGCTGACGATCCTCAGATCATCGACGGACAGCGGGTTCTCGGTGTTGTGCCAGGCAAGCCGGCGGTAGGAGACGAGAAGGTACCTTCACGACAGAAGCTCGTATTCACGTGGCCCCATCTCCTCGTCCGCCATGCGGTCGCATCTCTCGGTGTGTTGTTCATGGTTCTGGTTCTTGCGCTTCTGTTCAACGCTCCACTCAAGGAGATTGCGAACCCAGCCGTGACACCGAACCCGGAGAAGGCTCCGTGGTACTTCATCGGACTTCAGGAACTGCTGAGCCTCCTGCACCCGATGATCGCAGGCGTGCTTCTCCCTTCGATGCTCGTTGGGGGCCTCATCATGCTCCCGTATATTGATCGCAACCCCCGTCGGAAGGTCCGGTTCCGCAAGGTTGCCGTGTGGACATTCTCCATTTTCCTGTTGGCCTGGGTCGTGTTCACTGTGATCGGGTTCGCCTTTAGAGGACCTGATTGGCAGTGGGTATGGCCATGGAACGAATGGCATGGCGAACTATGAATCAGCAGATCGAACGACGAACCTTCCTCTCGAGGATGTGGAAATGGGGTTTCGGCCTCGTTGCAGTCGCAGGCGCGTGGACATCATGGGACATTCTGCAGCCCGCAAGTCCATCAGGATTCGGAGGAAAGATCAAGAACGGAGCCGTTGCAGAGATTCCCACCACGAGTGTCGAAACGGTCAACGAGGCCCAGGCGTATGTCACGAAGAACGGTGGCGACATCGTGGCCATGTGGTGGCGTTGCCCCCATCTTGGCTGCAGGGTTCCGTGGTGTGAGTCTGCAGGCGAATTCGAATGTCCGTGCCATGGGTCCACATTCAATCGTCTCGGCGAATACAGATCAGGACCGTCGCCGCGTGGCCTCGACCGTTTTGGGATCGAGATCGTTGAAGAGGCTGTCGTGATCGATACGGGCAGCATCACGTCCGGTCCACCACCTGGACCGGAGAGCATCGACGAACCCATAGGTCCACCTTGTCTCGAAGGAGGTGAATGATGAGCTACGGCACGAACGATCCGGAGCTCGAGAGATCGACCAATCGCTGGATGGCCTGGGGTGTTGTACTCCTCGGTCTCTTCGTACTCGCATTCCCGGTGTACCGCATCCTCCAACCAGCGAAACTCGCTGACGCCCAGGCTGCGTTCGACGAGAGGCTTGCGGTCCAGGGCGAGGAGATATTCACAGCGAACTGCGCCCAGTGTCACGGTGGTGAGGCCACGGGAGGCATCGCCCCCGCGTTGAATTCGGAACAGTTCCTTGGATCGGTAACGGACCAGCAGATGCATCAACTCATCTCGACTGGTGTGCCAGGAACCCTGATGGTTGCCTACTCGGCTGACTTCGGCGGAACGCTCACCCAGCAACAGATCACAGCAACGGTCACGTACCTGCGGTCTTTCGAGGATACAGCTCCCGACTTCCCCGCATGGTTCAGGCCGCTCTCTCAGACCGACCTGAACGGCGAGGAGCTCTACAACCTGGCATGTAGCTATTGCCACGGAATCGATCTGAGCGGCAACATCGGTCCTGCGCTTGGGCCCGACTCGGGCATTGTTCTCGAGGATGACGCGTTCATCGAAGACCGTATTCGCAATGGGTTCGGCGAGATGCCCTCGTTCGGCAACTCGTTCACCGACGACCAGATCAGCAACATCGTCGGTTTCATCCGCGACGAGCAGGCTGGCTGAATGCCAGCCTGATTCGTTCGTCAGCTGGTCCGTGGTGTGGGCTTGCTGTATCGTGGCCGTGCGCGACCGCCTGACAGGACGGAGCAACCATGGGCAAGAACATCCTGCTCCTCGGGCGGACTGGTGCGGTTCTTGATGCCGTTCGACCAGGCATCGACATTGCCGGTGTGTGCTTGTTCGCCGGGACACGCCTCGCTGACGTCGAGAGGATCTTCGCGTCCGAACGGATCGACATCGTCATCATGGGGGCCGGCATCGATCTTGCAGTGCGACTCGAGATCGTCGAGTTCATTTTCGGTGTGAGCACCGTAACAACCGTCCATATGAAGGACAAAGACTCGGGCCCTGAGGCACTGAAGTCCTTTGTGAACGGGATTCTCGCTGGTCTGAGCTAACACGCTCCTGGCTTCGCGGTGTCCTTTGATGAGGCACCGTTAGGCTTCGCACTGCGCTGCCGATGGCATGAAGAGGATGTGGCGACCATGGTGGGTCGGGATGTATTGATGGTCTTCAAGCGTTGGCCCGAAGGCATCGAGGCCATGCATGCGCTCAACAAGACCTTCGCTGAATCGGGGCTGAGCAGAGAACTGCTCGAGCTCGTGAGGATTCGCACATCGTTGCTGAACAGATGCGAGTTCTGTATCGACCTTCACCGCGGGGTCGCCCTCGATCTCGGGATCCCTCTGAACACCCTGGCCGATCTCGAAGGTTGGAGCGAGTCCAGCAGCTTCTCGCCAGAGCAACGTGCTGCTTTGGCGCTCACCGATGCGCTCACACGTCCCTCCGGACGTATCGATGACGGGCTGCGATCGGAGCTTGCTGTCTGCTACACCCAGAAACAGATCACCCAGCTGGGCTTCGCCATCGGCGCGATCAATGCCTGGAACCGGATAGCGATAACCGATCAAGCGCTGACCTCGAGGGGAGAGACCTGAAACGTCAGCCGAAAAGTGGCTGCCTTGGCACTTCGTGGATCGCCGGCACTCACTAGTTTATAAGTTGATTAGTAAGCAACTAATGATATCCTGTGTACATACATTTAGAGAGTACGAGAGAACTCGTCAGAGAGGTGAGTGTCGTGAAAAAGGGGATTCTGATCATCCTCCCGGTTCTGCTTCTTGGTCTATCGGCGTGTTCGGCGAACCTGTCGAACTCGTCCGCAACACCCAAGCCGGTGGCATCGGGAACGGTCACATCCGGGCTTGAAGGGGTCGAGTTCGTCGTCCATCGGGCAGTCGGTTGAGGATGTTGCGAAGGGTGGGTCGGGTACCTACAAGAAAGAGGAGCGAATATGGATCTCACCGAAGATCCTCAGCTTGCGCAGTTCAAGGTAGCTAACGGTGTGCCGGTCGGAGCCGCATCGTGCCATACGGCTCTCGTCGACGGATACGTCGTTGAGGGACACGTGCCGAGCGGGGCGATCACGAAACTCCTGGCGGAGCGTCCTGATGCCGTTGGTCTGGCGCTTCCGGGAATGCCGGCAGATTCGCCTGGTATGGGTGGAACCGAAGCCACGTGGGACGCCCAGGATGTTCTCCTGATCCAGTACGACGGACAACTCATCCCGTACGACTATTAGGAAGACGGCAGATATCAGACATCAGACGGCTGGTGTCTCGTTTACTGTTGACCGTTTACCGTTTACCGGAACGGCAATCGCTGGTGACGTGTCTAGGAAGTTTGGCTTGCGAACCCCGGGCTGATGTCGGGAACGCCAGGGGCGTTCCTTGGGAGTTGCTTCGCAACTCCGGGACTGATGGCGGGAACGCCGGGGGGCGTTCCTTGGGAGTTGCTACGCAACTCCGGGACGGATGTTTGTTGTCTGATGTCTGATGTCTGATGATGGCTGGCTTCAGTCATCATCATCATCCTCGTCTTCTTCTCCGAAGGTGGCGATGAGGCCTTGTTCGAGCTGGCGGAGTTCCGTGTCGTTGAGGCGAGACCTCGTGATGGCGTAGAACCGTGGTGGCATCTCACCCTCGCGAACCGTTTCGGCAGACTCGTCTCCTTCCTGTGTTGCATTCCACGCAGAGAAGTTGAGTTCGGCCCGTCCCTCGTCGACCTCGTTCTGGATGAACCACGAAACCGGGGCGATGTTGCTGTACCACTTCCATTCGGTTTCGTTGCTGTGACAGTCGAAGCAGGCCCTAACGGCGAGGCTTCTCGTCAGTTCGGAGTCCCATGCGGGTTCGGCGGTAACGGGTGGGTTCGTGTGGTCACGACCGTACGGGATCAACTGGATGATGACGGAGACACCGACCAGAGCGATTGCGCCTCGTTTCCACCAGTTCATGATCGATTGTTCCATACCGGCGCACGGTATGGGATGTCGACCCGGAACGTCCCTACGGCGCGAGAGTTGTAGGTGGCACCGTCGTCGTCGCGGGTGGCAACGTCGTGGTAGGCGCTGGTGGTGGAATCGTCGTCAGCGTTGGCGCAATGGTTGTTGTGGTCGCTGGCGGTGCTGCTGTAGTCGGTGGTACATCGGGGAGGGGTTCGGCTGGCAGTGGCGTTGCCTGAGCGCCCTTGTTCGTGTGGCATGTCTGACAGGTAACGGGTCGTGCAGCATGGCCACCCTTCTCAGGAGGGTGACAGTCCGAGCATGTGTTGAGACCGGCGTGCTGGTTGTGTGGGGGGAAGTGGCATCCTTCGCACAGAGCATCGCCCACCGTCTCGATGTCACGGAAGTTGTGGGCACCGGGACGTGTGGACCCGGCCTCGGGTGACGAGATCGCCGACACGACGACGACTGCGAGCACGAGGAAGACAAACCCGGCCGTCACGATGACAGTCGCCCTGGCCCAACGCAGCGTTCGTGGTTTCATGCGAAGTCCTCTCCCGGAGAACATCGGCATCTGGCGCTCTGGGATTGAGCGACTCCGACCGATCGGAGGTCGAGACAGACCAGGCGTACCCGTGATCCACGCGGTGTGCTGAGAGATCCTGCACCGCGGCTCACAAGGTTTCCTTTCACCATTACCTAGATGCTAACTAACTTACTGAGGAATTATGAAAAATGAGATAGAATACACCAAGGAAGTCGAAATTCCGTGCAGGAGTCCTGTGCAGAGCGAGGGTCGACATGGCCCTTCGGGAAGGTTGCATCGTGGCACATGTGGTAGATCCAGAACCGGATCCGTCGGAGCGGAGTGCAGGGCACTCTGAACGAGTCCGATGACCTCTGTCATCGGCGCGGCATCGGTACTCGTCGCTTTCGGCGGAAGTCTGCTGCTCATCTATCGAGGCTTGACGGGATTGTTCCAACCTCGCCAAGCGACACCCGGTCGGATGCGGCTGCCCGTGCTCATCGTCCTCATCGCTTCGGTAGGTTCGATGGCGGTCCTCCAATTCGCCCTCCTCACCAACGACTTCTCGATGGCGTATGTGGCCGACCATTCCGCATCGACGACACCGTTCATCTTCAAGATCGCTTCAGCCTGGGCAGCCCTCGAGGGAAGCATCGTGCTGTGGGGTCTCGTGCTGGCGCTCTTCATCTGGACCGTGTGGCGTAGCTTCAAGAAACATGACGAGAACCGTCAGCTCTGGTCCGGAGCTCTCGGGATCATGGGCATCGTTGCGCTGTTCTTCTTCGGATTGATGCTGACCGTTTCCAATCCGTTCGAGGTCTGCACCATCCCAGGGTCCGTTGGATGTTTCGAATCGACGTGGGCTGTGTGGACACCCGCCCTGGCTCCTGCTGAAGGTCTTGGGCCCAATCCGTTGCTCCAGAATCACTTCCTGATGGCGGTTCACCCGCCAGTTCTCTACGGGGGGTACGTCGGGTTGACTGTTCCGTTCGCCTTTGCGATGGCTGCGCTCCTGATAGGTCGCGGTGGTTCGGC
>JAMBLJ010000283.1 GCA_023336815.1 Actinomycetes bacterium | reverse complement strand
GGGCGTTCCAGGAAGTCCCGCTCGGAAAAGCTCTCGGTCCTGTTGCCGGATGGTCGAAGCGACTCTCCGCGAGCGATGGTCCACAGGTAGCAACCAACATGGTGACATACGCCGTCTCCCAGAAGGACATCGCACATCTCGTCATCCCTGACGACGTCCAAGGCCTTCCGCCAGGACACGACACCCCGCGCGGGCCAACCCCGACACCGAACCGCCTCGCGCTCACGATCAGGGACACCGTGCGTATCGCCGAGTTGATCGACATCTCCGAGAATCCGCTCTTCGTTGTCGGACGGGGCGGAGCTCCATCGTCAGGGGTGATTCTCGAACTCGCCGAGAAGGTCGACGCCGCTGTTGCTACGACGTTTCCTGCAAAGGGCTGCGTCCCCGAATCCCATCCGCTTGCAACAGGTGTTCTTGGACGTTCAGGTACGCCGGTATCGGCAGCCATGCAGACACGATCCGATCTGATCGTCGTCTTCGGCGGCGGCCTCGCACCGCACACAGGGATCACGGACAAACGAACGGTGGTGCGGATAGACACCGATCCCCTAGCGGCAAGGAGAAACTCACACAACGTCGCCGTCTTCGCCCTTTCCGACGCGGGCGAGGCCGCTGCATCGCTGGTGACCGCATGCACTACCGCCGACCGACCCGAGCTTCGGGCATGGATCGAGTCGCGTTGGGAATGGTGGAGGTCACGAAAGCTCGCACGGCGTGGCGTCGATTCCGACGGAAAGCTCACAGGTGCCTCAGTGTTCCATGAGCTCGCCAAGCAGATCCCATCCGATGCCATCGTTGCGCTTGACGTCGGCAATACAACCTATTCATTCGGGCGGTATTTTGAGGCGGACGGGCAGAGGGTTGTGATGAGCGGTTGGCTCGGATCGATCGGCTACGCCTTGCCTGCAGCCATCGGTGCAGCTACCGCCTACCCGAAACTCACGATCGTCGCGATAGCCGGCGACGGAGGTTTCGGTCAGTACGCGATGGAGCTGGCAACGGTTGCCAAGTACAGCCTCAACGTCAAGGTGGTTCTCCTATCGAACGACGAGCTTGGCAAGATCACAGCCGAGCAACAACTCGCATCGACACACGTGTGGTCGACCTCTCTCAAGAACCCATCGTGGGCGGGAATGGCCACGTCATTAGATCTCTTCGGCGAACGTGTTGAGACACCCGACGAACTGGCACAGGGGATGGAGGCGCTCTTCGCTCACAAGGGCCCTGGCCTCCTGGAGATCGCCAGCTCGAAACTGCAGTACTGAACAGACAGCAGACAGCAGACGTCAGATTCCAGATCGGCCTACCGCCTGATGTCCGACAGCGAAGCGATCTGCTGTCTGACGTCTGGCTCGTTACATGTTTCTTCGGTAGCGACCGCCGACTTCAAATAGGGCTCCGGAGAGCTGACCAAGCGAGCAATCGCGGGATGCCACGAGCAGTTCTGCGAACACGTTGCCACGGGAGAGTGCTACATCTTGGAGGCTCGCCAGCGCTTCTTGTGTTCGAGCAGGATCCCGTTCGTGGAGGAAACGCAGATCGCTGATCAGACGATCCTTATCGTCGTCGGTAGATCTGATCACCTCCGCCGGACGCACGAACGGTGACCCTTCTGCCGAGAGGAACGTGTTGACACCGATGATCTCGAGCTCCCCCGAGTCCTTGCGTCGCTCATACTTGAGGCTCTCCTCCTGGATTTTCGATCTTTGATACATCGTCTCCATTGCTCCGAGTACTCCGCCGCGGTCGGTCAACCTGTCGAACTCTGCGAGGACCGCTTCCTCGACGAGATCGGTGAGTTCCGAGATGATGGTTGATCCCTGAAGTGGATTCTCGTTCTTGGTGAGCCCCAGCTCCTTGTTGATGATGAGCTGGATCGCGAGCGCTCTACGGACCGATGCCTCTGTGGGGGTTGTGATCGCTTCGTCGAACGCGTTCGTATGAAGCGAGTTGCAATTGTCGTATATCCCGTACAAGGCCTGCAGCGTTGTACGGATGTCGTTGAATTCGATCTCCTGTGCGTGGAGTGACCGGCCTGACGTTTGGATGTGATACTTGAGTTTCTGCGATCGATCGGAGGCACCGTAGAGCTCACGCATTGCCTTCGCCCAGATACGCCGCGCTACCCGACCGATGACGGCGTACTCCGGATCGAGCCCGTTGGAGAAGAAGAAACTGAGATTGGGCACGAACTCATCGATCGCCATACCTCTTGACAGAAAGTACTCGACGAACGTGAACCCATTCGCAAGGGTGAATGCGAGTTGTGTGATCGGATTGGCACCTGCCTCTGCCATGTGATATCCCGATATCGACACCGAGTAGAAATTGCGAACAGCGTTGTCGACGAAGTACTGCTGCATATCGCCCTGCATCGCGAGAGCGAACTCAGTCGAGAAGATGCACGTGTTCTGCGCTTGGTCCTCTTTGAGAATGTCCGCCTGGATCGTGCCGCGCACCGCTGCAATCGTCTCGGCCATGAGCGGTCCGTACACATCGGCGTCGAGAATGTCGGCACCGGTGACACCCAGCAGCAGCAGCCCCGATCCGTCGTGGCCCGGCGGGAGATCGCCGTGATACGCAGGACGTTTCGCCCCGACGGCGTCATAACGAGCCACAAGGGCATCCTCCACGAGGTCTGCAATGTCGTTCTCGACGATGTAGCGCTCACACGCCTGATCGATGGCAGCGTTGAGGAAGAACGCCAGCATCATCGGGGCCGGGCCATTGATTGTCATCGATACCGACGTCGTCGGATCGAGAAGATCGAATCCGGAATAGAGCTTCTTCGCATCATCGAGCGTTGGCACCGATACACCCGAGTTGCCAACCTTTCCATAGATGTCAGGACGGGGGTCGGGGTCTTTGCCGTACAGGGTCACCGAGTCGAACGCTGTTGAAAGTCGGGTGAATGGACTACCGGCAGCGAGATAGTGAAAACGCTGGTTCGTCTGCTCGGGGCCACCCTCACCGGCGAACATGCGAGTCGGATCTTCGGTCTGTCGCTTGAAGTGGAATACGCCAGCCGTGTAGGGAAACCGACCAGGAAGGTTCTCTGTGCGCAGCCAGGTGACTCTGTCTCCCCACCCTGCGATCGATGGATGGATCACTCGCGGAAATACCGTCCCGGACAGACTCACGATCTCGTTGTCAACCTCGATAGTCGTACCCCTGACCTCATAGTCAACGGTGCCGGCCGAGTAACGATCAACATCGTCATCCCACCCATCAAGGGCATCGACAACATCCGGAGAGAGTGCCTCAGCAGCCTCATTCCGTTGCTCGTCGAGATCGATGCCCTGAGTCAACGAAGCGACCCGTTCAATGGCCTGGAGATCGGTTGCGGCCGATGACAGACGTGTGGTCGCATGGTCGTACGAACGAAGGGCTTCAGCGATCTCGCTCAGGTATCTGATCCGGCTTCTCGGAATCACCGGATCGACGCGGTCACGACCGTTTCGGTGATCGATATCCCCGAACACTCCGGGTGTTGCAGCCGCAACCGCGCTCATGATGAGCTCGTAGAGACGCTGGGTGCCTGCATCGTTGAAACTCGAGGCGATCGTTGCCACGACGGGAAGATCTTCATCGGCGATGTCGAAGTCGGTCCGATTCCGTTTCACCTGTTTGCGTACATCCCTGAGCGCGTCCTCTGCTCCGCGGCGATCTGACTTGTTGACAGCGATCACATCTGCGAAATCGAGCATGTCGATCTTCTCAAGCTGTGTTGCGGCACCGAACTCCGGTGTCATGACGTACACCGAAACATCCGACGCGTCGATGATCTCCGTATCCGACTGCCCGATGCCCGAGGTTTCGAGCAGGATGAGATCGAACCCCGCCGCCTTCGCCACTGCCACGGCGTCGCCGACGAACGGAGACATCGATAGATTCGCCTGGCGTGTCGCGAGGGAACGCATGAACACGTTGTCTCCACCGACGGCATTCATCCGGATCCTGTCGCCGAGTAGGGCGCCTCCGCTTCTGCGGCGGGACGGATCGACCGAGATCACAGCGATCGACCGGTCAGGGTGATCCCGCCGGAATCGCAGAACCAGTTCATCGAGTATCGACGACTTGCCGGACCCACCCGTGCCGGTGAAGCCGACCACCGGGGCCACGGACAGCGACGCATGCTCTCTGATCTTTTCGAGAACCTCGGCAGAACCTTGCGGGTCATTCTCGGCAAGAGTGATGGCCCGCGCCATCGCTGCGTGGTCCGCTTTGAGCACTCGATCGACGAAGGCACCGCCGAGTGATGGTTGATCGTGCTCGGCACGATCAAGGAGATCATCGATCATTCCCTGGAGTCCCAGAGATCTACCGTCATCTGGTGAGTAGATACACGCAACCCCCTCACGGAGGAGCAGCGCTCCCTCCTCGGGAAGGATCGTTCCACCACCCCCTCCGAACACAACGATGTCTTGTCCACCAGCCTCATCGAGGAGGTGCCGGAGATAGCGGAAGAACTCCATGTGCCCACCCTGGTAGGAGGTCACGGCCACAGCGTGTGCGTCCTCCTCGATGGCGGCTTCGGCGATATCCGCCGCAGATCGATCGTGGCCGAGGTGGATCACCTCTGCGCCGGACGCCTGCAAGATCCGCCGCATGATGTTGATCGCGGCGTCGTGACCGTCAAAGAGCGATGTTGCGGTGACGATGCGGATGCGCTGGTCAGGGGTCATGGAGCCAGGATAGATGCCTGAACCTGGTTCGACCCCATCCGCCTTCACCTAGCGACAATTCGACCAGGTCGGTAGCTTGAATCCATGAGAACATTCTTGCAATGACAGGCATCGATATCGGACTACTGATCGCTCTTGCCGCGATGATCGGCGCAGCGGCGATTCTCGGTGCTGCGGAAGCCGCACTACTCCGGGTTCAACGGGTTCGCCTCGAGGTGACAGCGGAGTCCGGTGATGCCAGATCACTGACGATGCTCTCGCTCCTCGACGACCTTCCCCGCGTACTCAACAGTGTGTTACTTGCGGTTTTGCTCGTGCAGATCGGTGCAGCGACGATCGCTGGGGCGGTCGCTAGTCGGTTCTTCGGTTCGCTCGGTGTGACGATCGCTTCGGTCGTCCTGACCTTCGTGCTCTTCGTCTATACGGAGGCGATACCGAAGACCTACGCTGTCGGCCACCCTGAAGCAGTTGCGAGGATGACCGCTCCGCTCCTTCGTGTCCTCGCATGGATATTGCGGCCGTTCGTCTCACTGCTTGTGAGGTTCGCAGATCTCCAAGCCCCTGGCACCGGAATTGCGGCGCCAACTGCTCCCACCGAACAGGAACTCTTGCGCCTCGCCTCCGATGCCGCGGCGTTTGGCACAATCGAGGAATCCGACCACATGTTGATCGACCGAGCGTTCGAGGTCGGAGACCTGCGTGTCGACGACATATACGTGCCACGGCTTGACGTTGTTGCGGTACCTCAAGCAACGAGCGTTCGCGACGCGCTCGATACCGCGATCGCCACCGGCCATCGGTCGCTCCCCACCTACGAGAACGATATCGACAACATCGTGGGGATTGTTGGGCTGGCCGACCTCGCCAGGGCGCGAATTGCTGACGCTTTGCAGCCCGTCGCAGCGCTCGCACACGAACCCCTCGTTGTCCCGGAGTCACGAATGATCATCGACCTCGTCAGGGACATGAAGAAGCGGAATGTACGGTTCGCCGTGGTCGTGGACGAATACGGCGGAACCGCAGGAATCGTCACCGTCGAGGACGTTGCCGATCGTCTCATAGGACCTCTCTTGTCTACGGGACGCCACGCTACTGCGGACATCGAACACACCAATGATGGCATCTGGGTCTCCGCTGGTACTGCGGACACCGATGATCTCGAGCGGGTCCTTGGAGTGTCGCTTCCGCAGGGAGAGTGGAACACGGTGGCTGGACTCGTCATCGGAGTCGCAGGGCGTATTCCAGATGAAGGCGAATCCGTGGATATCGAAGGGTTCCGGTTCACAGTGCTCGAGGCTCGATCCCGAAGGGTGCTCAGCGTCGAGATCACCCAACTTCGCTCCGAATGACCTGGGTCTTCGGGACCGTTGTAGACCGGGCACACCGCCATGGGTGACGTTAGGTCGGACTCGATGGATCCTCTCCAACGGAAGCGAACGAGATGAAACCTCCAGCAGCCCACGTCGGTCGAGGTTGGTTGTAAAGGTCAGCAGAATCTGAGAGACCGATATCGAGGAGCTCACCGCGCAGTGGTCCGCGCAGGAACCTGTACAGCTGGGCCACATCTCGATCGTCGCTCATCGCTGTGACACTGTGTTCGTTGTAGCCCCAATAGTCGCCACGCTCGATGAGATCGATACCTACTTCCATACTCTCCCTGGCAGCTGCACGACCCTCCGGGTCGATGTCCAGGGAGTCCTCTGGCGTCATGCCATATCCGATACCGTGGTGGACCTGATCTCCCGTGGCGACGATGACGGCGTTCTCGGCAAGTCCAACGACCTCGTGGATGTTGGGAAGTTCTTCAGGATGACCACCCGCCAGAAACGGGTATCGCTCGACAAGCCTTCGATCATTGATACCTCTGCGTCTGGTCTCGACTTGCCAAAAATATCGAAGGCTTCGCATTGCATGGTCACCCTGCCACTCCGAACGAAACGCTATTCCGGGACCCTGGATACCCCACGTCGCGTGATCCGACGGCTGCCCACCGGCGGCGACATCGCGTCGTGCCAGCTCCATTTCCTCGGAGAACGCATGCAGGACGCTGATCGCGAGCACGGTATCCGCACCCGTATCGAGACAGGCGTTCACCGCGGCTGCCACGTGTATGCCGCAGTCCGCTACACCGACGTGTGCAAAAGTCACCACTCCCCCACTATCGAGTATTCCGCTTACGTCCCAACGCCGAGCGTCGTCGAGCATCTGATGGGTGACAGATTCGCCGAGGGCTTCATGCTCGCGCTGATACATGGCGTTGACGTTCTTCTGCAGGGCGGTTCGATCGAGCTCCATGGGCTCATCACCATACAACTGCACCTAGAGCGGTTCACCGGTCTTGGCGAAGATCCATTTTTGCCGTTGGTGTACAGCACGAAACAGCTGCCGTGTTCCGCGACCATATGGAGCGTCGCCCATGAGTCGCTGCGTCCGTCCAGATCGGTCAGATCCATACATCCTGGCAAGCTGTGCGTTCGCTCACATCGCCATCTCCCGTGTTGACGAGACCCGCTGGTTCGATGAGGAGAACCTCACATGGCTCGGCGGCCACAGGACGATGCTCCACACCTTTCGGGACGATGAAGAACTCGCTAGATCCGATGGTCACATCGTCCCTCCCGCGCATCTGGATCGTCAATATTCCCGAACGGACCAGAAAGAACTCGTCGGTGGCGGCGTGTTTGTGCCAGACGAACTCGCCGTCGATCTTGACCGCCTTGAGATGAAGATCGTTGATCTGGCCGAGGATCTTCGGAGCCCAATGGTCGGTGAACAGGGCGAACTTCTCATCGAGGTTGACAACTGTGTCTGGTGAGGCCATGAAAAGATCTCCCTGTTGTTGGCGATACATCCCGATTCTGTCACAGGCAGGAGGTACGTTGGTTCTATGTTGGGAAACACACCACCTGATCCGAATTGCTCGGATGATGAGCAGTTCGGACCAAACGATTTCCTGCGCATTGTTCCCAAGGCGTCGAGGTGTCGTCGGGAAACTTCCGAGGAGCCGATCCATCCGCACATGGGCGATATCGCTGAGCACCCTTCGGGATCGAGCCTCTTCAGCTCAGGGAACGGACTGACGAGAGACAGTCGGAATCAGCGACCAGCAGAGCCACTCTCAGTCGCCGATCAGTCCGGCAGGAAGATCGACTGTGATTGTCCGCGAATCGATATCGATCTCAGGGACCAGTTCGGACACGAAGGGCACCTCGCCACGTACTCCCGGCAAGGTCTCTATCACGAGCCTGTCCTGCGCTGCGCCAGGGACGACCTCAACCACCACACCAACCCGCTCACCGCCGCGCGTGACGACCGCACACCCGATCAGGTCCTCGGGCCACCACTCATCAGACGCAAGCTCGCGACGTTGTGACCTATCGATCACGAACTGGGTCCCAACAAGCATCTCTGCATCGGTACGGGACTCGACACCCTCTAGGTGAACGAGGTAATCGGTGTTCGTCATCCTCGCTGAAACTACACGGAAGGTCTGAAGGGGGGACCTGTTTGTGGTCAGGATCACGTCCCCTACGAAACGATCACCTGCATCCTCGACGAGACCGCGAACGACAACATCCCCACGGATTCCGTGCGCCTTACGCACGTACCCGATGGGGATGTGATCGATTTCGGTGTTCTTGGACGAAGATGAGTCCACAGCGAAACGCGTCAGTCGAGGAAGTCGACCTCGACGGAAAGGCCCTCTTCGTCGCCAGCCGCACCTGCGACATTGCGTATGGCACGCGCCACACGGCCTCGTTTCCCTATGACGCGACCCATGTCGCTCTTTGCTGTGCGAACCTCCGCAACCACGGCATCGTCACCGTCTGAGACCACGTTTACCTCAATGGCATCCTGGTCATCAACGATCTCGGACACGACGTATGTCACGACCTTGTCAACGATTTCTCCACTCATGATTCGTCCGAACTGTCGGCGGTCTCTACGACCGGGTTCTCATCGCCGTCAGCCTCGACAGCCGCATCGCTGCTGGTCGCGTCTGGCACCTCGTCAGTGACTGTTGCGGCAACGGTCTCGGCCTCGGCCTTTGGCTCTTCCTTGAGGATCTTCGTGTCCGCTTCGGGAGCATCTCCACCAACCGTGTGGATGTCGCCACGAGCGACTCTGAACTGTGTCCAGGCACCGGAGATCTCGAGGAGCTTCTGTGCGCGCTCAGTTGGCTGCGCTCCTGTATTGAGCCAGTAGAGGGCGCGCTCGTTGTCGATCTTGACGAGCGACGGCTCCTGTTTTGGATCGTAGATCCCGAGCTGCTCGATGTACTTTCCGTCGCGCTGTTTTCGTGAGTCCATCACGACAACGCGGTACGTCGGCTGCTTCTTCTTGCCAAGCCGCGTCAGGCGGATCTTGACTGCCATCCGGTCACCTCTTCTTGTGTTGGC
>JAMBLJ010000282.1 GCA_023336815.1 Actinomycetes bacterium | reverse complement strand
CTCGTGACGGGCCAGTCGTCGTTGTGGAAGCCTCCTGTGGAGTACAGCGCTCCGTTTGTCGCCGAGACCGCCAGCCGGATTGTCTTGGGTTTCCGTCCTCCGTCGGTCTTGGCGCCGGCGAGTGCCGCGAAGAACTCAGAATTCAAGGGGTAGCGACCAATTCGTATCCTTATCCTGACCCAGTGGTTCCAGCCAGAGCCGAACTTCAAGGGGCTGCCCTTCGCCAGGGAGTTGATGGCTCGAGGTCATGAAGTCCAAGTAATCACGGGTTTCCCGAACTACCCGGGCGGTCACCTCTACCCAGGATATCGATTGCGACCGATCCTCCGCGAGGTGATTGATGGCGTTCCCGTCGTCCGGCTTCCTCTTTACCCGAGCCACGATCGATCAGCGTTTCGGAGGGTGTTGAACTATGCGAGTTTCGGTGTCAGCGCGGCCCTGGTGGCTCCGTTTGTGGCGAGACCCGCCGACGTCGTGTACGTCTACCACCCGCCCGGGACGATCGGCTTGCCGGCCCTGGCACTGCGCTATCTGCGTCGAATGCCACTGGTGATTGACATTCAGGACCTCTGGCCGGACACGCTTGCGGCGACGGGAATGGTTCGAAGCGAACGGCTTCTCGGTCTTGTTGATCGTTGGATGCGGCTGGTGTACGGAGCTGCCGGTCGGATAGTTGTTCTGTCTCCTGGATTCAAGCAAGCTCTTGTCAACCGGGGCGTATCTGAAACGAAGATCGAGGTCATCTACAACTGGACCGAGGAAGCTGACGTTGGAGGTGGTGTCACGACCGGCACAGCCTCGGTGCTTGAACAGGATTGCTTCAACGTTGTCTTCGCCGGTACGGCAGGCACAGCGCAAGGCCTCTCCAGTGTTGTCGACGCAGCAGGATTGATCCAAGACCGGC
The DNA here is from genome assembly GCA_023336815.1 of Actinomycetes bacterium. GTDB lineage: Bacteria > Actinomycetota > Acidimicrobiia > Spongiisociales > UBA5794 > JAMBLL01. The sequence goes on along the minus strand of JAMBLJ010000282.1, from coordinate 2,628 downwards.
ATCCCGACGTTCGTATTGTTCTTGTCGGTGGTGGTGTCGAGCGAGACGAGTTGAAGAGCCAGGTCCGCCGAATGGGGCTCTCCAACATCGTGTTTCTACCGCGAGTTCCAAGGTCACAGGTCGGTGGGATCCTGTCAGCAGCTGACGTATTGCTGGTTCATCTCAGAAACGACCCCCTCTTCCAGATCACCATTCCCGGGAAGACTCAGGCCTATTTCGCCACAGGTAGGCCAATCCTGATGGCCGTGGCGGGCGACGCTGCGCGATTGGTCGAGCGAGCAGAAGCGGGGATCTCTTGCACACCGGGGGACCCAGTGTCGATCGCCGACGCGGTCGACATGCTGTACGAGATGACACCGGCACAGCGTGAGGAGATGGGACGGAGCGGCCGACGGTTCTACAACGAAGAACTGTCGTTTGATATCGGGGTTGGACAGTTCGAGCGTTGCCTCCTATCAGTTACGTCACGGAACCGGCGACCTCGGCTGTCGCTGCTCACAACTCAACGAGCGGCAAAGATGGTTGAGACCAGAGATACACACGACGGGTCTTCGGATGAGTGACCTGAGGCCGATCAGGATCGAACCCTTGGCGACGGAGCAGCATGCCTTTCGGAGGAGGTTCTTCTGGTATCCGAGTGCACGCAGCGGGTTCGGAGCCCTTCTTGACTCGACCGCGTCCACGAAACGCGAAAGAGTGCTCCTGCCTGCCTTCATTGGATGGTCGCATCGCGAAGGTTCGGGAGTGCTTGATCCAGTCACGTCGCGTGGCATTCCCCACTCTTTCTACCGAATGGGCGCGGATCTGCGAATCGACCTGACTCACCTGGAAGAACTTCTCCAGCGTCACGAAGTGCGGCTCCTCGTGATCATCCACTTCTTCGGCTACGTCGATCCGGGTTATCGGAGCGCTGTAGACCTTGCGCAGAAGCATGGGGCGTGGGTACTTGAAGATGAAGCCCACGCTCTCTACACGGACCTAATAGGGGGGCTGTCGGGCAGTCTGGGGAACGCGGCGGTGTACTCCCTCCACAAGATGCTGCCGCTTCCGATCGGAGGCATGCTTGTGCTCAATGGCGGAAGTAACGAGGTGCGGGAGCTCTCCCCGGCAGGTGATCCGGACAAGGACGTGCTCTGGGGATACGATCTCGCCCGAATAGCGCAACAGAGAGTCACCAACGCGCTCTTGCTTGCCGAGTTGATCGGTCCATTGAATGGCGACGTCGACCTCCTTTGGCCGAAGTTGGAACCTGGGGTGGTTCCCCAAACGCTGCCGGTTCTCGTCCGATCTGTTCCACGCGATCTTCTCTATGAGCACATGAACAATGCGCTCGGCGGGGTGGTAACCCTCTACCACACACTTGTCGACGGAATCACCCTGGAGGAGCACCCGGAGTCCCATGCTCTCAGCCGGCGCATCATGAATCTTCCGGTACACCAGGATCTCGGCCCGGCTGAGATCCACGCCGTCGCCTCACAATTGGCCGCGTCTGTGGAGGCGTTGCGGGATCGGGGTCCACATGACCGATGAACACTGGGGTTTCAGCGTGCTTGACGGATCGGGCCCCAGCGATCGCGAGACGTGGCGCGCGTGGTGGGACGCCTGGCAGAAGAGCGAAGTATTCGCGCATCCCAGTTATGTGGAACTCTACTCTGATGCCGAGAGTCGGCCGTTCTGTGCGGTGGCCGGGACACCGGAACGGGGGATACTCCTACCGTTCTTGCTTCGAGAGGTTGGAAGGCGGGATTCTCGATTCTCTCAACTCGTCGGAGCGACAGACATCACCTCGCCCTACGGGTACGGCGGTCCATTCTTGGCCGGAGACGTTGGGACGGCAGAGCTGGAGGCATTCTGGCGAGCGTTCTCGACGTGGGCAAGGGATCACAACGCCATAAGCGAATTCGTGCGCTTCGGTCCGGCCAGGGAGAGTGCGATGGGATACGGCGGGGACGTTGTTCAGAGCGGGTTCAATGTCGTGCGTGACCTGAATCTTGACGCACAAGCCCTCTGGATGGACGTCGAACACAAGGTCAGGAAGAACGTGAAAAGGGCCAGAAGGTCGGGCGTCACAGTGAAAGTGGACTGTGGATGTACTGGGCTGGACTCCTTCATCCCCATCTACACCGAGACAATGGACCGCAGAAGAGCGGACCGTTCTTACTACTTGTCCCAGAGCTTCTTCGAGAAACTCTGCGGCGATCTCGCTGGGAGCTACGCCTTCTTTCACGCCTCCCTCGACGGCATCGTGGTCTCGACCGAACTCGTCCTCATCTCAGACGAGAACGTGTACTCGTTCTTGGGTGGGACCAACCCAGATGCGTTCTCCGTTCGGCCCAATGACCTCCTCAAGTACACGATCATTGAGTGGGCCCAGGCGCTGGGCAAGAAGCGTTTCATTCTGGGCGGTGGCTATCAGCCGGATGACGGCATCCTGCGCTACAAACTCAGCTTCGCCCCGAACGGCAGAACCCCGTTCCATGTTGGGCGACGCGTTCTCGATCGGCGACTCTATGAAGAAGCGGTCGCAGCGAGAAGAGCGACGGGGCATGGGCAAACTGACACGGAGTGGGAACCTCGGCCAGGGTACTTCCCCGTCTACCGTGCCTAACATCGTTCATGTACGGCGTT
>JAMBLJ010000281.1 GCA_023336815.1 Actinomycetes bacterium | reverse complement strand
TCTCTCCCGTGGAGCTGAGGGGATTCGAACCCCTGACCCCTTGACTGCCAGTCAAGTGCTCTGCCAGGCTGAGCTACAGCCCCTGGCGAATGGGGAGTTTACTCTCCGTCGGGCGTAGCAGCCATGAGCGGGACCTCGATGCGTGGAGCATCAGCCCATAGCCGTTCGAGGTCGTAATAGGTTCGGGTTTCGGCATCAAAGAGATGCACAACGAGATCGCCGTAGTCGAGTAGGACCCACTGGCCGTGGTCCTTGCCCTCACGTCGTATCGGTTTGCGATCACCGATGCGAAGCGCCTCCTCAACATCATCGACAAGGGATTTCACATGCCGGGTCGACGTACCGCTCGCAATCACGAACACATCGACCACCACGAGGAGACCCGAGAGGTCGAGGATCGCTATGTCGACACCCTTCTTGTCAGATATCGCCTGGGCCGCGGTGGCTGCCGCAGCCACTGACTCGACGGATGCTGTTGGTTCATTTCTACTCATCGTGGGCGATGATAGGGACCACCGTGTACGAGGGGACCGACGAACCGTACAACCCCCGGGCCTCGATGTAGGCAACGACGGGTTCGGGGACGAGGAACCGGGGGCTATACCCCCGCGAGATATGGTTGCGGATCTCTGTCGATGAGATGTCCACGAAGGGCATTTCAACCCACGAGACCCTGTCGTTCAACGCTCGATCGACCTCGGATCGATCGATGCCTTTCCGTGGAACAACAGCAAAGCGGGTCGACGCGATCAGGTCGTTTCCACGATGCCAGCCCGGTATCCCAAGGGCAGCGTCAGCACCAAGGATCACCACAACTTCGCTGTCGAAGGTCGACACCGTATCAGCGGTGTACGTTGGGCCAACACGTTCGATTTCACGGTCGTCGGGTGTGAGATAGGTCGCCTCTGCGGCAGCAAGTGTTGTCATGGCGAATCGGTCATGGGTCGACGTCACAAGCGTGGCCGCCTTCTGCCAGGGATCGCCTGCTGGCATGAGCAGGACCTCGGATAGATCGAGTTGTTCGTACGCTGCGTGCGCGATCGCCAGATGGGCGATGTGGGGTGGGTCGAATGTGCCGCCGAGGATACCAATCACGATCGCCAGGATACTTGAGGGCGAGGCTCGAAAGCCACAGACCCGGGTGCGGAGCCGTAGAACATCGCCCAAGCGATTCGGGATCGATGTACGTTGGTCCGTTCCGGAGCGACAGGTGGTACGCAAAGGAATCTCCATGCTGTCCGGACAAGCCAACTGAGTCTTCCCTATCCAAGCGTTGGCCCTTCGTTGCGGTGATCGTGGACAGATACGAATACGAGGTCCTGACGGAGCCACCGTGGTTGACGGTCACAGACAGCCGACCGGCAACCGATCCGGCAAAGGTCACCGTTCCCCCGCCGATGGTTGTCACCTTCGAGCCGGGAGGTTGGACGATGTCGATGCCCCAGTGTCCGCGGTACAGCCCGATCGGTGCATAGACCCTGATGACCTCGGCAGGCGAGGAGAAACCAAGACCAAGGCACAGCATCGGAACAGGGAGGAGCGCTGCAACCAACGGAAGGACGAACAGTGCGTACACAACACCCCGCACCACCGCAGCGACCCGATCGTATCGCACCGCACCGACACGAACCACCCATCCGGGCGCGGTCGAGAAATATCAGGTAATCGAAGGACGGAGACCGAAGATCGGCCTAGGAGTGTGCTGGTGCCTCGTGGAGTGTGTCGAGCACGACCCGACGCAGCTCCGATGGCCTGAACGGCTTGATGAGGTACCTGTCGGCACCTGAGGCCTCAGCCCTGTCAATATCTGCCGCATCTGTGCGGCCGGTGAGCATGATGATCGTCAAGCCGTCGAGGGATCGTTCGCCCCTGGCGAAATCAAGAACGTCCCAACCGGAGATGTCTGGTAAGCCAACGTCGAGAATCAGCACGTCCGGAGGAAGAGTCGCCATCTCCGAGCATGCCTCGTTGCCTGATCCGACCGTCAAGACGTCAAGGTCGAGCTGTTCGAGACAGACCTCCACCAAACGCCGAATGACATGTGAATCATCTACCACAAGCACCCTATGCACCTGAGAACCCCCTATCGGATTGATCGAGATAATCCAATAAATGCTACATCGGCGGCCGGTGAAGGAAACTTGAATGCGTCGTCGTCTTCACGACGCGATTCGTGGCCTTCGCATCGTTGGTAGCGCGGCGCGTTCGACGAACGCCTCGAGTTGGCGGAGCGTACGGACCTGTTCGACGATGTCGCATCGGTCCGCGTACATCGACATGATCGAGTCGCCGGTGTCCCAGTACCGTCTCGGCTCGGGGTTGAGCCAAAACGTTGCACGTGAGCGCTCGACGATGCGGTCGAGGTAGTCGACGCCGGGACGCCGATAGTTATTGCGTGCATCGCCGGTGATGATCACGGACGTTCGTGGCGTGATCGCATCGGCATAGTTCTCCCACATGTCCTCGAAGGATTGCCCGTAGTCCGAGTGGCCATCTCTCCGGACAAGGTCAGCCTCGCGACTCATCGTGATGAGTCCATCGGCGAAGTCCACATCTGTCCCGAAGTACCCGGTGACCTCGTCGAGGCCATCGATGAACCCGAATACACGGACCTTCGAGAGTTCCGCAGCGATCGCGTAGGTGAGCTGCATGGTGAATCGGGCGAAGGTCGCCATCGATCCGGACACGTCACACAACACAACGATCTGAGGCTTGGCTGTGCGTGGTGCACGAAACTGAGGATCGATGAGGACTCCCCCATGTGCAAGCGATCGTCTGATGGTGCGACGCACATCAAGGCGTCCCTTGGCGCCGTGTTTCCTCCGCTGTGCCAGCCTCGTGGCGAGTTTGCGAGCCAACGGACCGATAGCTCGTTCAACGTCCTCGATTTCCGCCCGTGTCGCGTGCATGAGATCGACGTCCTCAACGAGCGGGATCCGACGCGACGCAGCGACCTGCCGTGGGCCACGGTCGGCAACAAGCCTTGCTGTTACTTCTCGTTCGAGTTCATCGCGAACCGATTGGACCAAAGACTCGGCCTCGTTGGTTCGTAGACGCTGGTCGATCTCGCCTTCATCCTCAACGGTGAGCAGCGCAGCGAGGAGACGCGCGAGAAGCTCGTCGGTGTCGATTCGACGGAGGACCCTGTACGTGTAGTACCGCCCACCAACCGGTCGGCCAGGTTGCATCCCTGCGTAGAGCGATACCGCACGCGAGATGAGTCTTCGCAGTTCGTCTCGCTGATCCGTCATGAGGGCGTCGACAAGTGAGTCGAGCAGGTCGCTATCTGATGCCTGGATATCCCCTGGTTGACCAACAACACCGTCGAAAAGGGTCTCCTCCGGGAGGGTCGCACTCGTTGCAAGACCGAAGAACACATCGAACGCTGACTCGAACGCGTCGTAATGGCGAGCGTTCTTGATCAGTGTCGCACCGAGGGTCGCCTTGAGATAACGCGGATCTTCGAGATCCGTGTGTTCGATCGCCGATGCCGCATCGAGCACCTCGACCATAGAGACCGGAATCCCCATGGTTCGCAGCTCATCGACGAAGTCAGTCAGTGACGAGAGCACAAGCTAGCCATCGGCAACAGCGTCGAGTGAAAGGTCTTTGGCTACCTTTTCGATGTCGGTCCGGTACTTCAACAACACGTGCAGCGTGTCAGACGTCGCCACGTCATCGAGGTCTTCGATGCCAAGGACAAGAAGCGTCCTCGCCCAATCGATCGTCTCCGACACCGACGGGGCTTTTCGAAGTGGAATCTCCCGTATCGCTGAAACCGTTCGAGCAACCTTGTCAGCGAGCACACCAGGCAACTCGGGAACCCGCTCGGCGAGTATCGCACGCTCACGCTCGATCGATGGGTATGGCACATAGAGGTACAAGCAGCGCCTCTTCAGGGCCTCTGACAGCTCACGTGTGTTGTTCGATGTCAGGACAACGATCGGTTTCGTGACTGCAGTGATCGTCCCAAGTTCAGGGATGGTTACCTGGAAGGCATCGAGGATCTCAAGAAGGAGCGCCTCCGTTTCGACCTCGACGCGATCGACCTCATCGATAAGCAGAACCACCGGTTCCGGTGAGCGGATGGCGTGGAGGAGCGGTCGTTCGAGGAGAAAGGACTCGGAGAAAATATCGCCCTCGAGGTCTCCCCACGCTGCTCCCTCGTCGGCTTGGAGCCTGAGCAGTTGTTTGTGATAGTCCCACTCATAGAGGGCCTTCGCTTCATCGAGACCTTCATAACACTGGAGCCTTACGAGCTCACGCCCTGCAGCTTGAGCGAGAGCTAGTGCAAGCGCCGTCTTCCCAACACCAGCCGGTCCCTCAGCAAGAATCGGTTTGTCGAGCTTATCGGCCAGATACACAACCTGTGCGATCCGTTCATCGGTCAGATAGCCGGTCGCTGCGAGTGCGTTGGATACGTCGGACGGGTTGTTCCAATGCGTTGTCATGACGTCAGCGTAATGCTGGTGACTATCGAGGGTTCACATCGAGGATCACGAGGTCGTCGCGATGAATGACCTCTCCGCCCGCCACGGAACTATGCGAGCCGATCACTTCTGCCACTTCCGATGCTGACATACGTACGAGACCCTTGGCTACGGCATGACCATCTCTCGATACGACCTCAACAGCCTGAGAGCGAGTGAACGAACCTGAAACGCTTGAAACACCAGCAGCCAGGAGCGATCGCCCGGAATCTCTGATCGCACCCTCAGCGCCCGCATCGATACAGATCCTTCCCGACGTCACGACGCCGAACGCTATCCAGAGCTTTCTGGCTGGCAAGGACGAAGGGCGGGGATCGATCCATGTACCAACATCCTCACCACGGACTGCGCGGGCAACAGCGTCATCAGAGGCGCTCGGTGCAATGACGGTCGGCACCCCTGAAAATGCGGCCATCCGGGCAGCAACGATCTTCGTTGACACGCCTCCGCTGCCAAGGGCACCCGTTGTTGTTGTCTCTCGGATCCTGTCAAGGATCGCATCAGTGTGCTCGACCGCCGCGAGAAACTCCGCTGTTGCTGAAACACGGGGGTCATCTGAATACAAACCATCGGTATCCGTGAGGATCACCAACATGCCGGCTCCCACCAGATGGGCAGCGATTGCCGCAAGCTGGTCGTTGTCGCCAAGTCGAACCTCGTCGACCGCAACAGTGTCGTTCTCGTTGATGATCGGAACGATTCCCAGCGCGATCATCCTCTCGAGCGCCGCGCGGGCGTTCAAGTACTGTGCGCGCGAACCCAACACATCTTTGGTAAGGAGCACCTGGCCGACACCGATGCCGTGAACCTCGAAGAGAGCTCCGTACCGTGCCATCAGCTTGGTTTGACCAACAGCCGCAGCAACCTGGAGGTCTGCGATCGTCCGCGGCCTTTCTGAGATTCCGAGCTGCGGCAGTCCAGCAGCGATCGCTCCAGAACTCACGAGCACGGGAGCGTTGCCTGTGCTGCGAAGGGCGACGAGTTGCCCCACCAGTGATTCGATCGAGGTGTCATCGATCTCACCAGATGCATCGGTGAGGCTCGAGGAACCGATCTTGACCACGACGGGGAGCGCAGCGGGCACAGCCTTTCTCACAGGTACTCCTCAGCCTCTGCTTCTCTATCGGGGTCGAATGTGAACACGATCGATCCGATGCGAACGTCGTCGCCAGATTCTGCGCCAGCGTTTATCAATGAGTCAACGATCCCACTCCGGACGAGTCGCTTGGCGACGAAATCGGCCGCATCCTGATCGGTGAGATCGGACAGGTTGACCGCTCGAACAGCAGCGATCCCCTCAACGATCCACTCGCCGCCATCCCGCCGGATCGAGAAGTCGTCCCGAAGTGGTCGGTGCAGGACGTAGCCCTCTCTCTCGGGAGTTTCACGCTCGACTTCGTGGACGAGCTCACTCATCGCGTACAGAAGCTCGTCGATTCCTTCGCCGGTTACCGAGGAGAAGACCACGGTATCGTCGGGTAGACCAAACGCCACCGGGTCAGGTTCGTCGAGCAACTCGGATTTCGATAGTGCGATCACCTTGCCTCGCGACGCGAGCAGCGGATCATGCTGTTCGAGCTCTGAAAGAAGCACCTCGAGCTGTCGTTGAGGAGACTCTGTTTGAAGCGAGGAGGGATCCAGTAGGACCACGAGGACGCGCGCACGCTCAGTGTGCCGGAGGAACTCGTGACCGAGGCCCTTGCCGGAGGCAGCGCCCTCGATGAGTCCTGGGATGTCTGCGAGCACGAGTTCGTTGTCACCGATCGTCACTACGCCGAGATTCGGAACAAGTGTCGTGAATGGGTAGTCAGCGACCTTGGGTCGTGCAGCGCTCACCCTGGAGATAAGAGTGGATTTACCTGCATTCGGATATCCGATCAGTGCGGCATCGGCCAGCAGCTTGAGTTCGAGTTGCACCTCGACCTCTTCGCCGAATTCGCCCTGCTCCGCAAAAGTCGGGGCCTTACGTGCGGGCGATACGAAAGACGCGTTCCCCCTTCCACCCTTTCCGCCGCGGGCAAGGACAAGTGATTGGCCTGGCTCGACAAGGTCCGCTATCACAACTCCCTCGCCGTCGCGCACGACGGTGCCAATAGGAACCGGGAGATGAAGATCGTCGCCTTGGCGACCGTGACGCGATTCACCTTCACCGTGAGTACCGCTTGGCGCTTTCCAATCCGGTCGTCTGTCATACCGGAGCAACGTCGGAACATCGGGGTCGGCGATCAGGAGGACCGATCCGCCACTTCCGCCAGAGCCCCCGTTCGGCTTTCCCTTCGGGAGGTTCTTCCGACGGAGAAACGCTGAGACACCAGCGCCGCCGCTGCCTCCACGCGCACGAATCGTGACGCTATCAACGAACATGATGGGAGAAGGTCGTACGTAATACGTAGTACGTACGACGTACTACGAGGATGTTATGCCTCGAGCAGGACGGAGACCTGGCGCCTGCCTCGACGAGACCCGTACTTGACGGTGCCAGGGGAGAGCGCGTACAGCGTGTCGTCGCCACCTCTACCGACGTTCGCACCCGGGTGGATCCGCGTGCCGCGCTGGCGGACGATGATCGCACCGGCGTTGACGATCTGACCGTCAAACACCTTCGGTCCAAGCCGTTGTGCTCGTGAGTCGCGACCGTTGCGTGATGAGCCGCTTGCCTTGGTTTTTGACATCGTTACGCCTCCTCGGTATCGGCCGACTTCTCGGCTGCCAAATCGTCTTCGCTAGACGGATCGGCTTGTTTCTTCTTCGCCTTCTTCTTGGCGCCAGCTTTGATCTTGGTGACCTTGATCGTCGTGTACTTCTGACGGTGACCGGCTCTGCGACGGTATCCAGTCTTGTTTTTGTACTTGAAGATGTCGATCTTCTCGCCGAGCGACTCGCCCACGATCTCGGCAGTGACCGTTGCCTTGCCAAGGACGGTGCTGTCCGAGATGACACTGCCGTCATCGTTCACGATGAGCAGCGGCGTGTAGGAAACCTTGTCAGTGCCCTTGATGCGTTCGACGTCGAGCACGTCGCCCTCTTGAACTTTTGCCTGCTTCCCGCCGGCGCGGATAATCGCGTACATAATCCTCAGGTGGTCTCTCAAACGTGTCGGAGCTTCGTACGTTCCGACGCGGAAACACGCTCCGCACTGGAACGCCCTGTAAGGATAGTGCGTACGACGGGCTACAGCCGTCCGACCTCGCGTGCACTGCTCACGAGTGCGATTCGCACAGCACAGGTCACTCCGTGGCGTCTCGGGCTCCAGCATCATGCGCAGGAATACCCGTTGCTGCGGCTTCCTCGTGGAGGAGCACTCCCCGTCCGCTGCAATGAGGACATACCTCAGAGAACGATTCGAGCAATCCGGCAGACACGTTCTTGCGGGTCATCTCGACAAGACCGAGATGGGACACTTCGAACACCTGTGTGCGAGTCTTGTCCTTTGCGAGGTGCTCTCTGAGCCTGCGAAGGACCGCTTCCTGGTTCTTGGTGTCCTCCATATCGATGAAGTCGATCACGATGATCCCACCGATATCCCGAAGCCGAAGCTGACGAGCGATCTCCTCTGCAGACTCCAGGTTGTTCTGGAGAACCGTCTCCTCGAGATTCGTGCTTCCGACAAACCGGCCCGTGTTCACGTCGATAACCGTGAGCGCCTCTGTTCGATCGATCACGAGGTGGCCGCCCGAAGGCAACCAGACACGACGATCAAGAGCCTTTCGAAGCTGATCTTCAACGTGGTACCGCTCGAAGAGACCGAGCTCATCCTCGTACAGGTCCACCTTCTCAAGCAGATCAGCTTCCGTCCCAGAGAGGTACTCCATGACCTGATCGTGAATCTTGGGATCATCAACCATCAAGCGGCGAAAATCCCGTGTGAAGTGTTCTCTGATGACCCGCAGGACGAGCGGTGGCTCCTCATAGACGAGAGACGGGACCTGAGCGGTCTTCCTGTCCTCGTCGATCTTGTCCCAGATCGCCTTGAGACGATCGATGTCACCTTTGACGTCTTCTTTCGTAGCGCCTTCGGCGGCTGTTCGCACGATGATCCCCGTGCCCTTTGGTCGCAGATCGCCGACGACTTCTCGCAGTCTTCGCCGTTCGTCGTCGGGGAGCCTACGCGAAATCCCCTTGACATCTTCACTGGGTGCGAGAACGAGGTATCTACCAGCGAGAGATATCTGGTTGGTGAGCCTGGCGCCCTTGTGTCCCATTGCGTCCTTCACAACCTGGACGAGAACAGAGTCACCTGCACCGAATGCGTTCTCAATTCGGCGTGACTTTCCACCGAGATCATGGTCGGAGTAGTTGACGTCGCCTGCGTACAACACGCCGTTCTTGCCTTCTCCGAAGTCGATGAAAGCTGCTTCCATGCCCGGTAGAACGTTGCGGACCTTGCCGACGTACACGTTGCCTATGAGCGATTTGCGATCGGATCTCGCTACATAGTGCTCGACGAGGACGGGTCCTTCAAGCACGACAATCTGTGTTTGGTTCGGGCTCTGACGCACGAGCATCTGCTTACGTGCGGTTTCGGGTGGCTCGACGATCTCGATTGGTGGACGTCTTCGCTGTTGGCTGTTGCCGTTGCGACCACGGTTTCGGTTCCGTTGCGACTGCTGTTGCTGCTGCTTGCGCTGCGGCTTCTTTTTCGTTGCGGTCGCCGTCTTGGACTTCGTCTGCTGTTGCGTCGGTTTGACGAACTTACGAACGGTTACTTGATTGCCGTCTACAGTGCGAACCGACCGTTCTTCGGATGCTTCGCTCTTGCGGATTACTCGGGGTGTCTTCTTGCTGAAGAGGCCCATGGATCAACTCCTTCGGCCGCCCCTTCGGACGACTCAGTGTTCCATCCGGCCCTGGACAACATCGTGTGGTGACACACAATCGTGTATTCCCCGTTGGGGTTTTCACAGAAGCAAGGGTGACAACGTCGGCCAGCTCATCTCCAATATGTGTGAGATGAACCATTCGCGAGACGATCACGTGTGTATACACGAGCGCTTCGAGCGATTTGGCGTTGGCCATACCCATCCTGGGTCGGAAACCTGTTTGCCGCGGCTGCGGCGGTGGTTTGATGGTAACAAGCATCGGCAGCAAATTGAGGAACTGAAGAAGAGACGCCAGACAGCAGACAGGAACCCTGGCTGGCAGAATCTATCGCACGGGATGTATCACGTAGTACGTACTACGTAGTTCGACCCGAATAGATCAAGAACCGAACTCACAGGTCCGTCATACGTACTACCTCGTACCTTGACTCGTGCTAGCTACTCGACGTCGAGCGAGATCTGGCTTGCTTCGGTGGGGTCGTAGCAGCGACGACAGCGGGCTTCATACGCGTCGGTTGCACCGAGCACAACAAGCTCGTCGGATTGCACAACGCGTTGGGTGAAGAGGCCAGGCCCGCCACACCTGTGGCACACGGCGAGGGCCTTCGTCACGTACTCGGCTCGGAGCATCAGCGATGGGATCGGCTCGAACGGTCTCCCGAGGTAGTCGAGATCGAGACCGGCGATTATCAGATTCTTCCCGGCGCCAGCCAGTATCTCCGCCACCTGGATCAGTCCGTCATCGAAGAACTGGCCCTCATCGATACCCACAACGACCGTTCGGTCCTCAACTGCTCGAAGAAGCTCGTCAGAATCCTTCACCGGTGTTGCCTCGGTCGAGAGCCGTGAATGCGAAACGACCTCGGATACCGCATACCGTGTATCGAGCGCCGGTTTGAAGGTCTGCGTTGGAACCCTTGCCAGGTGATAGCGGGTGACCCTTCGGATGAGTTCTTCGCTTTTTCCTGAAAACATGGGTCCAGCGATGACTTCAACCCAGCCCTGATCTGCACGACGTTGCATGTCTAGTGACGATAGCAAGCAGTCGCTACTCGCCGTCGTCCGCGTTCGAGGGAGAAAAGCAGTATCTAGACATCGAAGCCGAAGACCGCTTCGAGATCTGCGACATCGGTGATATCGCTCTCTGGCGGCACTTCGATCACGACGGGTTGATTCAGATCGAACATGTCGTACTGCATGGTCATGCGGTCGAAACTGTCGACAGGATCGACCTCGACGCTGTCACCATCGATCTCCATGACGAACCGAACGACGAGACCGTCTTCTGAAATCCAAACGTCCATGGGCATCACGTCGACCGGGAGCGGTCCCTGCGCTTCGAGTTTCTCCAGCTCCTCAGGCGTGGCGTTCGCGAGAAGTGATTCCATATCGAACATCGCCCGGTAGCGAGTTGTCTCAACACCGTTGACCGTTTCCGGTCCCACCGCTTCGACGGTCGCACCTGCACTCTCGAACGACTCAAGGATCTCCGATGGGTTCGCTGGGGCCGTTGCAAAACCGGCGGTCGGATCACTCTCGTCGGCCGGCATCGAGATCCACGGCGTTGTCCCACCGAGGAACTGATTAAACAACCCGAACTTGACGTATGACGTCTCACCGATCTGACGGACTTCCATCTCGTCGAACATACCGGCAAGCTCGGGTGGGATTTCATCGCTTGTAGCGTCGATCACACCTGACATGTCCAGGAAGAATGAGAAGTCACCGGACACGTTGTCGAATGCACCACCGAAGGAGAACACCAGGTTGGGGACAGCTGAATCCGTTCCCGCTCCGATCATCTCAATTGAACCCTCCATCCTGCCGGACGACACAGCTGCGCTCTCGGCGAACGCGTTCCTGAGAACAATGGACACATCGGACTCGGCACTGTTCGTGATGGTCGTCGTAGGTGACGATGTGGTCGTGACTGGCTCGGGGGACGTTGTCGTGACCTGGGGTACAGGCATGGAAGTCATACCGGCTTGCGACGGCGTGACCACCGCCGTGGAGGAAGGCGAAGCGCCGGCGGCGTCCTCTCCAGTCGATCCAGCGTCTGCGCATGCAGAGGCGGTGAGTACAACAACGACAAGAAGAAGCCCAAGACGTTTGATCACGAAAACACCCTCTTATCGATTCCGCCGGATCCGTTCACATGACATCGGCCTGGGGGTCGGTCGACTTGAACCCACCTCCACCGATTTCCAAACAGATGCGTCCAACAAATCCTAGTTTGGTGCGGACCGATCAGCCTCTGCGCCGATCCCCTGGGGCAACGGATCTCCGCATCCACACGCTGTGAGCAAGCCCGAGGGCCGCGCTCATCGCCACGAAAACGGTTCCACCGGCAGACATGAAGGGAAGAGGTAGACCGGTCACCGGCATGATCCTGATCGTCATCCCGATGTTGACGAACACGTGGAAAGCGAACATCGCTGCGATTCCGGTAGCCACGAGAGAACCAAAACGATCCCGCGCACTCCCTGCGATCGCCAGCAGGCGAAACAACAGCACGCCGAACAGCGCTATGACGATGATGCTGCCAACGAACCCAAACTGCTCACCAACCGCTGTGAAGATGAAGTCGCTCGACTGCACGGGCACGAACCGTAGATTGGTCTGGGTACCTTCGAAGAGTCCCTTGCCAAGCAATCCACCAGAGCCGATCGCTATCTCTGACTGCACCTGGTTGTAGGAGAGACTCAGCTCGTGTGCGCCAGGATCGATAAAGGCAGTGAGGCGATTGATCTGATACTCCTTGATCAGATCCATCTTGAACACACCCACCGTCCCTACCGCCGTTGCAACGAATAGGAAACCAAGTTGGCGAATGGTGGATCCACCAACGAAGAGCATCGCAAGCAGGACGAACGCAAACACGAGCATCGTGCCGAGGTCCGGCTGAGCGAAGATCAGAAGCGAAGGGACGCCGACGATGACCAACGCCCTTGCGACCGTCCGCCAGTGCAACGGCACGTCGCTCGACGCAAGAATCGATGCCAGCATGAGGATCACAGCGATCTTGGCCAGCTCCGACGGCTGAAACTGGATGGGCCCCAGGTCGATCCACCGCTGTGCGATCCCCTGGCTGTCGCCGACTGGTGTAAGAACAAGCACGAGCATTCCGATGACGACCACATAGATCGGACCGATGAATCCCCTGACCTCCGTCAGATCGATGGAGGACACGACGGTGAACACGATGAAGCCAATGACCATGAAGATGGCCTGCTCCTTGAGTTGTTGCGCCGGGTCGTCACCAGCCGCGAGGAGACCAGGTGCTGTCGCTGAGTAGATCATGAGAAGACCTATCGCCGAAAGGGTGAGATAGGTGAGAACGAGCACGATGTCCGGCCTGAGTGGACCGCGATTCTGCCGGTACGTCGTGGATTCGGAAGTACGAGTTGCGAAGGCCATCAGTCCGCGTCCAGACCCGGTGCGAGCTCGGTAACACCGGCTTCGCCATTCATCAGGAACTGGAATACCTGTCGTGCGACGGGTGCGGCAACACGTCCACCGCTACCCCCACGCTCGACGACGACGGACACCACCCACTCAGGATTCGTGATCGGCGCAACACCAACGAAGAACGCACTGTCGACCTGTTTGTAGTGCTGGGCACGGGGTGCCTTGATGATCTCGCTCGTTCCCGTCTTTCCGCCGATCAGTTCCACACCAGGGCCGAAGTTCTGGAACGCCGAGCGAGCGGTGCCACGGTCCTGATTGTTGACGACCTGCTGGAGATCGGCGAGCAGCATCCTGCCCGTACGCGGATCGAGATCCATCGTGCGCGCAACCAAAGGAGGGTTCTCTGTGATCACGTTGCCATCCTGATCGACTACCTCGTCGACAACCCGCGGTGTCCAAACGGTACCGCCGTTCACCATTGCAGCGAGGCTGTTGGCCATCTGCAGCGGGGTCGTGAGCGTTGCGCCCTGACCCACAGCGAAGTCCATGAGGTCGCCACCCACCCATGATCCATCGGCCCGTACACGAGGTGAACCCTCTCGTTGTTCTGCCTTGAACCATGCTCGGTCTGGGACCAGACCATCTCGTTCGAATGGCAGATCGATACCGGTCGCAGTCCCAAATCCGAAACCCCGTGCATACTCCTGGAGCAGGTTCTCCTTGTCGATGCCCGACTCGTCCGACCGTTCGTTCCAAAGACGGAGCGCTATGTCCCAGAAGTAGAGGTCACAGGATGCCTGGAGTGCTCCATGAAGATCAAGGGGGCCGTGACCGCCTGGCCACTTCCAGTCACGTTTCGTCTGGACCGTGCCATCGTTCAACTGGAATTTGAACTCACCGGTACAGCTGTATTCGTCGGTGTCTGTAAGCAACGGCTCGATCACAGGGTCAGCGTCAGGTTCCGGCTCAACCACGTCTTCACCCGTGTCGGACCCAGCGTCGTCCGGTTCAGAAGGTGCTGCGGTCTCGCCTCCGACCTCCTTGTCACCGACTCCACGATCCAGCGGGTAGTAACTCTCCTCGAGGGCCAGGACGTACGGCAAAGTCTTGAAGGTCGATGCCGGCGCGTAGAGACCCTGCACCGCGAAGTTCTGGAACGCAGAGACGGTACCGAGTTCATCCCATTGCGCCTGGCTGAGACCATCAACGAAGGCCGTCGGGTCGAAGTCCGGGTACGACGCCATAGCGATGATCGACCCATCGTTCGGATTCTCGACGACACCCACGGTCCTCACGGGACACCATTTGTCCCTGTGGTACAAGATCACCCGCTCTTCGGAGATATCGAGCACCTGGAGGGTCGATGCGAACGATTGGTTGTTCTTTACAGACTCGGTTTCGTTCTCAACCGTGACAGTCGCAAGGAAGCGTCCACCAACCTCCTCAACTGCATCGAAACGCACGGTGCGTGGCTCAACGCCTGACAGGACGATCTGGCCACCGAGCGGAATGGTCAGGCGCTGGACAGGGACACACACACCATTGGTATCGAGGGGCAGCCCCGGGTACAACGCTCCGAGCACATCGATCGCCTCGATGTTGATGGGTTCGGGGGTAGCACCGCGCGACCCGCTATCAGACTCCTGATCGTCGCCAGTCGTCGACGTCGTCCCGTCAGCCTCGCTCCTGGCTGCAGCTGCTTCTGCCGCTTCAGCACGCTCACGTTCAAGCCCCTCTGCCAGAAGTTGAGGGATCGACGTGTCAGAAAGAGCCTCTCTTCGTTCCTCCATCTCAAGCCTGCGCGCTTGGATCAGTCCATCACGGAGCGATGATTGCAACTGGCTCTGGACATCAGCGTCGATCGTGAGAATCAGATTTCCACCAGCGGTGGGCGTCTCTTCACTCTCTAGCGCGAGCACCTTCCGCTTTGCGTCAACGCGATACTCCACGATGCCTTCGGTACCTCGCAGGAGCTGGTCATAGGACCGCTCGACACCAGCTTTGCCAACGAAATCGTTCCCTTTCACGTCCTCACGCTCGAGATCCTCGGCGTTCGGTCTCCCGATGTATCCGATGACATGGGCGCCTAACTCGCCGAGCGGATATGTGCGAATCGGTTGAGGGACAACGTTCACTCCGGGAAAGCTCTCACGATGCTCAAGGAGGAACGTGGCTTGTGCATCCGAAAGATCCTCCGCGATGGTTATCTGGAGACCTTGATTGCTCGCTTCGAAAAGCTCTGCCACCTCAGAAGCGGGCGTGTCGAGGAACGCAGCGAGGTTCTGTGCCAGCGATTCACGATCGTCCTTGTCGACGAGCGCAAGATCAACGATCGCTGCAAGTGCGGACCGAGTTCCAGCAAGCTTGACTCCGTTGGCATCGAAAATATCACCCCGCGGGGCCGGTGTTGTGACGATCCGCACCTGGTTACTCAGCGCACGGTCTTCGTACGCCTGAGCCTCGGTTACCTGCATGGTCCACAGGCGCAGACCGAGGACCGCGAAAAAGGCAATGATCACCAGGCCAAGAACACCGAGCCGGACAGGGTTCGTCATGTTGCCCACACCCGATCGGATGGTTTGAAGACCGTTTTGAACAGCCAGATCAACGGCAGCGCGAGGATCATGTTCCACAATGCGGGAAGCAGGATCTTGGAGAGAAGGGCAGGTTCAGCGATCGTGTTCTGGCCAAAGAGGGTGCTCAACAGAACGAACATCAACTGTCCTAGGACGGTCAGGGCGAACACCACCGCAACCGCCACTAGAGCGTTCTGTGCAAATCGCATCCGAATCCGCATGGCGATGTACGCAACGCCCGTCATCGTCATTGCCCAGATACCAAGTGTGCCGCTTCCGACGAGATCGAGAAGGATGCCAGCTGTGAAACCCAGGAGAAGGTGGTATTCAGGCTCGAGATACGGAGCAACGAGGACGACGACCAGGGTAACGAGCGCCGGTGCCACACCAAGTGGCTGAATACGTCCGGGGCTGAAGATCGTTGTCTGGACAACGATGGCGAGCACCACAGCCAGCAATGCGATCGCGACGCGCGAGCGAGTCATCCGTCACCACCATCATCGAGCGTTGTCGTTGTGGTGGATCGAGACGACGACGATGTGTTCGAGACAACAGTGTCATCCTGGTCAACTGTGGCGTCGACGGGCGACCAGCCGAGAATGACCTTTACGAAATCGATCTTGGACAGCTGTGCTGCCGGATCCACATCGGTTCGCAACACGAACCCGACCTCGGCCTTTTCAGTCGTCACCACGTTCCCAACGACGATCCCCGGAGGAAAACGACTGCCGTCTGTCACGACGAGCGCACCTTCGTACACGGGCTGTTTTGCTCTGAACATCTCCAGCTGAAGAGGCCCACCCCCGCGCCCCGAGACGATGCCGGTCTCATTGGTCGTCTGAACTCGTACACCAACAGACACGACAGGATCAGTGATCAACCGGATCCTGGCGTCGTTCGCACTGACGAGTTCAACACGTCCCACCAGACCGTCCTCGTCAACCACAGCTTGCCCAGCGACAACACCGTCCTTGGCACCCTTGTCAATGTATCTAACGTTGTCGAACGCCGTTGGTCCCGATGAATAGATCCGAGCCGTGACCGTTGTTAGGTCCTTGGACACTGTGAGACCGCTGATCAGTTCCAACGCAGCAACCTTCTCCTCGAGAGCCAACGTTTCACGCACCTGGGCCTCGGCTTCTGTGAGTTGGGCCCTCAACCGATCGTTCTCGTCGCGCAACCCGGCGATGTTGGAGACTCCGTCGATAAATCCCACCACGGGGTTGGCTACCCAGTTCACACCCTTCTGCAACGGTGTGAGGATCGATTGGGTTCCCTCACGCATCACGTTGGCAACCCCGTCCTCGTCGGACCGGACATCGAACGTCGCAACGATGAATCCGAACGCAACGAGTACGAGGAAGATGATCGTCACGCGATCGAACCGGCTGTCGGATGATGGGATCATGGCCCGGCCGGATGCGCCCTACGCGCGGCTAGATGACTGGAGAACGACATGAAGAATGTCGAATTCCTCCAGGCATGCACCTGACCCGAGAACCACGCTGTGCAAAGGGCGATCTGCAGTGACGATCGGCATACCCGTTTCGTGGGCGAGCCTGACATCGATACCTTTCAGATATGCACCACCACCGGTGAGGATGATTCCTCGTTCCATGATGTCCGCGGATAGCTCAGGGGGTGTCTTATCCAACGTGTACTTGACGGCGTCGACGATCGCTTCGACGGGTTCTTCGATCGCCTCGCGCACCTCTGCGCTCGACAGGACGATCGTCTTCGGAAGACCAGAAATCAGGTCTCGTCCTCGCACCTCTGCGGCTGGCTCATCCGAATATGGCCAGGCAGAACCAACGGCCATCTTCACCTGTTCGGCGGTGCGCTCACCGAGCATCAGGCTGTACTCCTTCTTGACCCATTGGATCACAGCCTCGTCGAGTTCGTCGCCTCCTATACGGATCGACTTCGACACAACGATTCCTCCGAGGGAGATGACGGCGACTTCCGTCGTACCGCCACCGATATCAACGACCATCGAGCCGATCGGCTCGTGTACAGGCAGTCCGACACCGATCGCAGCAGCCATCGGCTCTTCGATCGTGTACGCCCGACGTGCCCCGGCGTGATAGGCCGCCTCCTCGACGGCCCTGCGTTCAACCGCTGTGATACCAGACGGCACACAGATCACGATTCGAGGTCGCGCCGCGAACCGACCGGTGTGAACCTTGTCGATGAAGTACCGCAGCATCTTTTCTGTAACGTCGAAGTCAGCGATGACACCGTCCCTGAGAGGTCGGATCGCCTGAATATACGAAGGCGTGCGTCCGATCATCCGCTTGGCTGCCATGCCAACTTCGAGAGGACGGTTGTCCCTCGTGTTGATCGCAACCACTGACGGTTCGTTGAGAACGATGCCCTGGCCGCGCACGAATACCAGCGTGTTGGCTGTTCCGAGATCGATGGCCATGTCTCGGCCACCGAATGACAAGAAGTTGTTCATCGAAGGAATCCTCGAGTGCTTGGTCGCAAGTGTAGCCAGAACCTTCCCAACCGGCCCTGAAAACTGGATGCAGCTTTTCTAGCGGCAGACCGTCAGGAGAAGAAGATGCCGAGTTCACGCTCGGCGCTCTCGACCGAGTCGGAGCCATGGACGATGTTGTGTGTGATCACGATACCTAGATCACCCCTGATCGTTCCGGGCGAAGCCTCGGCAGGGTTCGTTCCGCCGATCAGAGTGCGGGCGACAGACACGGCAGACTCCC
Organism: Actinomycetes bacterium; assembly: GCA_023336815.1. Taxonomy (GTDB): domain Bacteria; phylum Actinomycetota; class Acidimicrobiia; order Spongiisociales; family UBA5794; genus JAMBLL01. The sequence goes on along the minus strand of JAMBLJ010000281.1, from coordinate 12,270 downwards.
CAGACCAGTGCATCGCAACCACGGGACCTGACGTGATGAAATCGACCAATTCGCCGAAGAACGGCTTGTTGGTGTGCTCCGCGTAGTGTCGGCCCGCAAGGTCAGGGTCGATCGTCAACATGCGAAGGTTCTCAAGTTGTAGACCTTTGGCCTCGAATCGGGAGATAACTTCACCAACGAGACCGCGAGCGACCCCATCTGGCTTGACCATGACATAGGTGTTCTCAACTGCCATTTTTTTCAGGAGCTCCTCAGTGGAACGAGAGGCGATCATCGACCGCGGTACGTGACAAGGCTACAACGATGGGGGGTAATCTTCCGCGAGATCGTCGTCGGGGTAGATATCGTCGTCGATGCTGGGATCCGGATCGGACTCGAACCTCAGATGAGCCTCGCTCGATCGGTCGGCTCCAGACACGAGGACGTGACGGGCCTCACCTACGACGTACAGCGACCCAGCCACCACGACCCCCCCATTGGTTCCAGCTGAATCCTTGGCTGCGGCGAGAGCGGTGAGGACGTCTGGGTACGAACCGACCGGTACGTCGAGAGACCGGGCCTGCTCGGCGACAACATCTGCTGGCACCGAAGAGGAGTCGTTCGCAGCGCAGGCGAACACCTCGTCGATCAGTCCGTGAAGCGGCGCAGCAAGCGACGCAATCGATCGTTCTCCCCTGGCACCGAGGACGAGCTTCCATGGCATCGTGGGAAACTCGGTATCCAGCGTCGCAGCAAGCCCTTCGAATCCCTGGTGGTTGTGAGCGCCATCGAGAAGAACGATCGGCTGACGGGCTACCACTTCGAGGCGCCCGGGTACCGTTGTCGCCGCGACTGCAACCTGGAGTAGGTCCGCATCGAGAGCTCTTCCCAACATCATCTCTGCCGTTGCGATGGAAGTTGCGAGGTTGTCGACTTGGTGACGACCGTGGAGCGGCAGGAAAAGATCCCGATACTCGGCGAACACTCCGTTGATCGACACTTGCCAACCACCTACTCCGATTCGTGCATCCTCGATCGAGAATGCCTCATCGAAGCGCACCCAGTTCGCGTCCAATGCGGCAACGCGCTCGGACGCGGACACTGTCGCATCGGCTGGAAGCGGTCCGGTGACGAGCGTGCCCTGAGCCTTAAGGATGCCGAGCTTTTCTCGCGCGATCAGATCGATTGTGTCACCGAGGATCTCGGTGTGATCGAAGTCGATTCCCGTGACGACCGAAACACTTGCGTCGAGCACGTTCGTGGCATCGAGGCGACCTCCAAGACCGACTTCGACGACTGCGACATCGACGGTCGCTGTCGCGAACACCGAGAACGCCAGTGCAGCGGCGACCTCGAAATACGTGACGGAGTTGCCGGACGTCGCCTCGTACCCAACAACGAACCATGCGATGTCGCGCACGGCCTCGGTGAAGTCCTTGGGATCGAGCGATACACCGTGGATCGAGAAGCGTTCCTCAACATGGTCGAGATGTGGAGAAGTGAACCCACCGGTCGCAAGGCCATGGGCGCCGAGAATCTGCTGGACCATTCGCGACACGGTTGTCTTGCCATTCGTCCCGGCGATATGGATGCTCGGGTAGGCCAGCTGAGGGTCATCCATGAAGGCGAGGAGTCCCTTGATGCGGTCGAGACCTGGCTCGACACCACGTCCTATTCGTTCATTCAGGAACGCCTCGGCATCGTCGCGCGTGCGGATATTGGGTGTGGATGTTTGGGACATCGTTCAGCCGAGCTCCTCGAGTTGTCGCTGCTGTTCCGCGAGTTCCGTCTCGACCACCGTCAGACGATCCTCCTCCTGTGCAACGACCTCAGCAGGTGCTCGATCACGGAAGTTCGGATTGTTCAACTTAGCCTGTGACCTTCCGATCGATGCCTCGAGTTCGCGGATCAGTTTCTGTATACGCGGGCGCTCCGCTTCGACGTCGATGAGGCCTTCGAGGGAAACGAATGCCTCGACCCCGCTGGAGTACATCCTTGTATGGCCGGCGGTCGAGTCCGGCCGATCGCCATTGACCGGAGAACAGTCCGCCAGCGCTGCCAGTTGAGCAAGCCACCACCCTGGCAACGGCTCGTCCTGTGCGACGATCATCACAGGAACATCGACCTTTCTCGGAATCTGATGCTGAGACCTGAATCGTCTCACTTCGGTGACAAGGTCCTGGAGGGAGTCGACGCGCGCTGGTGAGGAATACTTCGGGACTTCTGGCCATGACGACGTAACAAGCATCTCCTCGCCATCCGCCATGTGGGACCACAGTTCTTCGGTCACGAACGGTATTGCCGGGTGGAACAGCTTGAGGACGTCCCTCAGCACGACGCCGAGCGTTTGCCGCATCGTTGCGACCCTGGTGTCGTCCTTTGCGGTCGTCTTCGCCATCTCGAGGTACCAGTCGAACACCTCGGACCATGCGAAATTGTACAGCAAGCCATAGGCATCGGACAGCCGGTACTCGTCGAGTAGTCTGTCGACCTCGGTTGCCACGTCTGCAAGGCGCGACAGTATCCACGTGTCCTCAGGACCGGGGTCCTCTGGATATCCGCCCTCCACAGGCACGGCGTCGACATCCATGAACTCAACAGCGAAACGCGTTGCGTTCCACAGCTTGTTGCCGAATCGACGCGACGCATCGACCCAGTCGGTGTTGAGGGGAATGTCATGCCCCGGCGCTGCGGCCTGGATCAACGCAAGCCGAACACTATCTGCGCCGTACTCATCGATCAGGTCAATAGGATCCAGTGCGTTTCCTGTCGACTTGGACATCTTGCGACCGGTCGCGTCCCTCACCATGCCATGGATGACGATATCGGTAAAAGGAACCTCGTCGGTCATGTGGATACCGAGTTTCATCATCCGCGCTACCCAGAAAAAGATGATGTCGAATCCCGTGACAAGCGTTGCCGTGGGATAGAAGCGTGTCAGGTCATCCGTTTCTTCAGGCCAGCCGAGCGTCGAGAACGGCCACAGCGCTGATGAGAACCACGTGTCGAGAACGTCCTCATCCTGGATGAGATCGTGCCCGCCGCAGGAACATTGGGTCGGGTCCTCGGCTGTCACGATCGTTTCTCCGCATGATTGGCAGTACCACGCTGGTATCCGGTGCCCCCACCACAGTTGTCTGCTCACACACCAATCCTGGAGGTTCTCCATCCAGTGGAAGTAGTTCTTCTCCCAGCGTTTGGGAACGAAGCGCGTCCTGTCCGATCGTACCGCCTCGATCGCTGGTTCGACGAGTGGTTCGACCTTCACGAACCATTGCAACGAGAGGAGGGGCTCCACGACCGTGTGACACCGCGAACAGTGTCCTACTGAATGGGGATGCTCCTCAACCTTCTCGATAGCTCCGATCTCATGCAATCTCGACCGTACGGCTTCTCGCGCCTCGAACCGGTCCATACCCACGAACTCGCCGCCGGCTTCCGTGATGTTGGCTTCCGTATCGATCACAATGATCGATTCGAGGCCGTGCCGCTTGCCGATATCGAAGTCGAGAGGGTCGTGCGCCGGCGTGACCTTGACTGCACCTGTCCCGAACGCAAACTCGACCTCCTCGTCGCCCACAACGGGGACAACACGGTTCATCAGGGGAACGGTCACGGTCCTTCCGATCGCACCGCGATACCGCTCGTCATCCGGATGGACCGCGATAGCTGTATCGCCGAGCATCGTTTCCGGGCGGGTTGTCGCAACAGTGATCGAGCCATCTCCATCCGTGAACGGGTACCGGATGTAGGTCAGCTCGCCAGGAGTTTCCTCATGTTCAACTTCGATCTCCGAAAGCGCAGTGTGATCTCGCGGACACCAGTTGATGATCCGGTTGGCCCGGTACATCAACCCCTCGTCGTACAAACTGACGAAGACCTTCCGCACTGCAGCGCTGAGTCCGCTATCGAACGTAAATCGTTCACGACTCCAGTCGGTTGAGTCACCGAGACGCCTCATCTGTTTGGTGATCGCTCCACCCGAAGATGCCTTCCACGCCCACACCTGTTCGACGAAGGCTTCCCTGCCGATGTCGTGGCGCGAGAGTCCCTCTGCGCGCAGTTCACGCTCGACCACGTTTTGTGTGGCGATTCCAGCATGGTCCATGCCTGGGAGCCACAACGCCGCGTATCCCTGCATGCGTTTTCGGCGGATGATCACATCCTGGATGGCATGGTCGAGCGCGTGACCCATGTGGAGAACGCCGGTGACATTGGGCGGAGGGATGACGATGCAGTACGGCTCGCCATCGGGGTTCACCTCAGGCCGGAAGGAGCCTGACTCCTCCCACTTCGCGTACCAGCGCGACTCGATTTCTGCTGGTTGATACGTCGGGTTCATCTCGGCCTTCACTCATGGGGTCCTCCGGGACCCGACAGTCTACCGAAATGAGAAACCCGGGGACCCATCCCCGGGAATCTGCCTTCCTAATGTGCCATGAGACGGGGCGGAAGCCACCACTTCACACCCCGACTCACAGACTTTCCCCTACTCACCCGAACCGACTGATGTCGTCGATCAGATGTGTACACCGTAGGTCGGACGGCCTACAGCGACAAGGCACAGATTGGACAGCACCTCGTGGACTAGTCACCAGCGCAACGCACCCACAACAGAGGTAACTTGGGCTCGCTATCAAGGAGGGCGAGTGACCACACGAATCAACGCAGATCTTCTCATCCCGGGTCGTGGAGAGCCTATCGAACAGGGCACCGTGATCATCGAAGGCGGCGCCATCGCCTACGCCGGGAGGGCAGCTGGGGCACCCGAGACTCCAGATGCAGCGACAACACACGTCCCGGTAGCACTGCCGGGGCTGTGGGAGTGCCATGCTCACTTCGTCGGTCTCGATGTCCCCGACATCACGACACAGGTGAGCGAACCCGTTGCACGGCGCGCAGCGCGAGCGGTCGGTGACCTCGAGCGCACGCTGATGGGCGGCGTCACATCGGCGCGCGAGATGGGTGGGCACGGTCTCGACATCCAGCCGGCCATCGCCGCCGGACAGGTCGCTGGACCCACTATCTACGGTGCAGGCCAGATCCTCTCCACCACTGGCGGCCACGCGGACCTGCACAGCGTCCCCATCGATGCTCTTCACCACATCGACCACCTTGGACTCGTGTGCGACGGAGTTCCCGAGGTGACCAGAGCGGTCAGGCAGAATCTGCGAAGGAACGCCAGGGTGATCAAGATCTGCGCATCGGGGGGTGTTATGTCTGAGGTCGATCATCCGATCCATCAGCAGTTCTCCCATGATGAACTCGTTGCGATAGTTGAGGAAGCGACGCGCGCTGACCGGATCGTCGGAGCTCACTGTCATGGCCTGCCTGGCATCATGGCTGCACTCAAGGCCGGTGTGATGACGATCGAGCATGGGTCGTACATGGACGAGGAAGCCGCCGATCTCATGGTGGAAACGGGAGCGATCTTCGTCCCCACCCGGTTCGTCATCGACCTGTTGCTCGGTCAGGAAGACAAGCTCCCCAGGTACGCGTACGAGAAGGGTCTCATGGTGTCGGAGCATCACACGACCGCTCTCAAGATCGCGGTGTCCAAGGGGGTGAAGATCGCAATGGGTACCGACATTTTCGTCAGCGGCGACATGTACGGCCAGAACTCGAGAGAGATCAAGCTGCTCCAGGACGCGGGGCTGACCGCCCTCGAGGCGATAGAAGCTGCCACCGCGAACGGTCCCGAGACGCTGGGACCTCAGGCACCACTCTCGGGTCAACTGAAAACCGATTATGACGCCGATGTGATCGCGATCGACTTCAACCCGCTCGACGACAGCTCGGGCTGGGGAGATGCGAACAGAGTGACACACATTTGGAAGTCTGGAACGAGTGTGAAGAGGCCGTCGTGACTGTGAGAATCGACGCCGAACTCCTCATCCCGGGACGAGGCGACCCCATAGAGAACGGCACGGTTCTCCTTGATGGATCAACGATCGTGTTCGCGGGCACCACATCGGCTCTTCCCGGCTCGGTTGGAAGAGCCGATGAGTCCGTCAAGGTGGTGATGCCTGGTATGTGGGACTGCCACGCCCATTTCGGAACTCCAACAGCGAGCGAACTCGCCGACAGAACATCGTTCCCGAGCGCCGCGGCGATGGGAGCCAGAGCGGTCGATGAACTCAGCCGTACGCTTGATGCAGGGGTGACATCGGTTCGTGAAGTCGGCGGAGCCGGCATCGAACTGGTCAAGGAGATCGAAGCCGAAAGGATCAGATCTCCGCATCTGTACGGTGCGGGAGGCATCATGTCGCCAACGGCAGGGCATGCCGACAGACATGCGATCCCGCTCGAGGCGCTGAACGCTCTCGGCGATCGGGGCGAGTTCATGCACAACGTTGCCGACGGCGTACCTCAGGTTCTCAAGGCCGTGCGCCGGAACCTACGGCGTAACGCCAGGGTGATCAAGATATGCACGTCCGGCGGTGTCATGTCCGAGGTCGACCACTGGAGCCATCAGCAGTTCTCGGATGCTGAGATCACGGCCATCGTTCAAGAGGCGGCTCGCGCCGATCGGGTCGTAGCAGCCCACGCTGAGGGAAAGGCCGGGATCATGGCTGCCCTACGTTGTGGTGTGCGAACCATCGAACACGGTGACGAAACAGACGAGGAGGTGGTCGAGATGATGCTCGAGAAAGACATCGTGCTCGTTCCCACATTGTGGGTGACTCGTCAGTTGATGGCGATGCCTGACGAGATGCCGGACTTCGCCTACCGCAAGCTCTCGGAGCTGGCCGAGATCCAGGATGCAGGACTCGCACTCGCCGTCGAAGCCGGCGTACGGATCGCGATGGGGACAGACATCTTCGTGCATGGTTCCCTATACGGGACGAACAGCCGCGAGATCCGTCACCTGGTAGAGGTCGGCATGTCTCCGCTCGCTGCGATCGAAGCAGCAACGGCGAATGGACCGGCCACACTCGGGCCACAGGCGCCTCGGTCAGGGCAGCTCCGGGAGGGGTACGACGCCGACGTCATAGCCCTCGACTTCAACCCGCTCACCGAGCTCGCATCGTGGGGAGACCCGGCTCACACGACACATGTGTGGAAAGCCGGACACCTGGTCAAGCAACCCGCGTGACCGCACACCCGTCGAAGGACAGGGCCGTCTGGCACTGTTCGCGAACTGATCGAAGTGAGATGATGGGAGCGGCGACGAAAGGTAGATCGTTGAGGGAATCACGAGGGGTCATCCTTGACGTCACTCCAGTGGATGCTCTGATCGAGCAAGATCTCCTCGCACGAATGGGCCACCCCGTTCTTGTGTGTCACGGACCCGACTGGGGACACGCCTGTCCGATCGTTGCAGGTGACTGTCCCCTGGTGGATGCCGCGCATGGGATCATCTTCCAGCTTGATCTCGATCGACCGCAACACCGCGTCATCCTGAAGCGATATCAGGAAGTCGTCAAAGACGACGTTCCGCTCGTGGCCGTCGTCAAGCCCGGTCAGGAGATCACCTACAAGAAGATTCTCAGCGGTGTCCAGGTGTGGACGGGCAAACCATCGGTCGCTGAACTTGATGGCTTCGCTGCACAGACGGAAACAGCCGACGAACTCAGGACTTCCTGAAGTCGCCGACCTCACCATCGATCGACTCTCTGATTAGATCTGCATGACCTGCGTGGCGTGCCGTCTCCTCGACCATGTGCACCAGAATCCAGCGAAGGCTCATCTCTGATCCGGGTTCATCTTTGACCGAAAGCTGATCCAGGGAGTCGGCAGCTGCGATGATCTCGTTCGAACGCTCGAACGCGGTTCGGTACGCCGAAAGCACCACCTCTGGTTCAAGCGTCGGGGCGATATCCCATTCCCAATCGCGATCAGCCTCCCAATCGACCGATGCCCACGGCTCGGTGAGGTCCAAACCGAGGAAATGATTCGAGAACCAACCCTGCTCCACAACCGCGAGGTGATAGATCATGCCAGCCAAGGTCATCGTCGACGGTTCGAGACGCACACCGAGCTGTTCCTTGCTCAGACCCCCCGCCTTGTCGAGCATCAACTCGCGGTAGTAGTCGAGGAAGGCAACGAGCGTGTCCCTCTCATTCGCTGTTTGGGGGATCTGTGGATGGGTCACGACGAGGACTCTAGCGCCACACTCGGCCGCCGGCCTTCAGACATCCATCTCGAGTTGCGGGGTATCGGGCTGAGTCCTTGTGGTGCGTCTCGGTTTTCTCTTCGGGACACCATCAGCGAACAATGGCTCCTCCACGAGGGCAGCCAGCCGCTCAGCAAGTGGCCACCAATCGAACCTATCGTCGATATCCGATGCCTTGAGAACGACAAGTTGCCGTTCGAGTACTAGCGCAGGCAACCGTGTGTCGAGAATGTGCTCGATCTCATCACGAAACGTGTCGGACGTCGATCGAACACCATCAGCGCGAAGAGCCACATCGGGTTGGAGCCGCACGACCATGTCGTATGTGGCGGACCACTTCGCTACGAGCGGCGCAACATCGAACGGATCCTCGCCACCGCACGCTCGCAGGTAGTAGGCGAAGTTATCCATGACTCCCCTGTCGAGGACGAGGACCTCGGCGTTGGTGGCGAATCGGAGTTCCTGACGGATCTGCGACACAAGAACCCACAGCTGCGCCTCACCTGTTGCGCCCTCGTTGATGCCGAGTGGGTTGTCTCTCACAACCTCCCGACCATGCTCCACGGATCGTCCTGCTCGTTGCATCGTGTTCGCAAACGCATGAACGGCGGTCGTCTTGCGGATGCCGTGTGATCCGATGAAAGCGACCTTGGCGTTCCTCGACCACGCTCGACTCACGGGCATCGCCTCCTCTTCACACCATCAGGTGCTGGCTGCTAGGCGGAGCGTTCCTCAGGAAGGTCTGTTGAGGCAAGGTCCTGAATCGGGACGAGGGTCGGATTGACTTTCTCACGGACGACTTCGCCATCGATAACGACCCTCGCCACGTCGGTGCGGGCGGGGAGTTCGTACATCGTGTCGAGGAGAACCTCTTCCATGATGGCCCGAAGTCCACGGGCGCCGGTGCCTCGCTTCATCGCTTGTTCGGCGATCGCATCGAGGGCATCTTCGCTGAAGACGAGCTCGACACCGTCCATCTCAAAGAACTTCTCGTACTGCTTGACGATGGCGTTCTTCGGTTCGGTCAGGACACGCACGAGCGATTCCTTGTCGAGATCTGCCACCGTCGTCATCACCGGTAGGCGTCCGATGAACTCGGGTATGAGACCGTATCCAATGAGATCCTCGGGCATGACCTGATCGATGACATCGGACGGTCGTGTTTCTTGCTTTGACTGCACATCAGCACCGAAGCCGACCGATTTTCCACCGATCCGCTTCTCGATAACCTCTTCGAGTCCGGCGAACGCGCCCCCGCAGATGAACAACATGTTGGTCGTATCGACCTGGATGAGCTCCTGGTGGGGATGTTTACGTCCGCCTTGTGGCGGAACGGAGGCAACGGTACCTTCGAGAATCTTCAAGAGAGCTTGCTGAACGCCCTCCCCTGACACATCTCTGGTGATCGAAGGATTCTCAGCCTTGCGAGCGATCTTGTCGATCTCGTCGATGTAGATGATGCCCTGCTCGGCACGCTTCGTGTCAAAGTCAGCAGCAGTGATGATCTTGAGCAGGATGTTCTCGACATCTTCACCCACGTACCCCGCTTCGGTCAGCGCAGTCGCATCGGCGATCGCAAACGGTACGTTGAGCAGCTTGGCGAGGGTCTGTGCCATGAGGGTTTTGCCTGACCCCGTCGGACCCACCATGAGGATGTTCGACTTTTGGAGTTCGACATCTTCTTCCTTGGCCCTCTGACCGGCACGAACGCGCTTGTAGTGGTTGTAGACCGCAACAGAGAGCACCTTCTTTGCCTGACCCTGACCCACGACGTACTCGTCGAGGAATCCGTAGATCTCGTGCGGCTTGGGAAGTTCTGTGAAGCTGACCTCTTCGGTATCGGAGAGCTCTTCTTCGATGATCTCGTTGCACAACTCGATGCACTCATCACAGATGTACACACCTGGACCGGCGATCAACTTCTTCACCTGCTTCTGTGATTTCCCACAGAAACTGCACTTCAGCAGTTCAGAACCTTCGTACTTGGCCAAGTTCCCAGCTCCTACGTTGAAACGGCCTCGAGCTGACGACCAGTCAGAATCGAGTCGACTACACCGTACTCGATGCCCTCTTCGGGTCCGAGCCAATAGTCGCGCTCCGTGTCGACCTCGACCTCTTCGAGCGGCTTGCCTGTGTGCTTGGCGAGGATGATGTTGATGTCCTCACGGGTCTTGAGAATCTCTCGTGCGTGGATCTCGATATCCGTCGCCTGGCCACCAACACCCGAGACGTGGGGCTGATGGATCATGATGCGGCTATGTTGCAATGCGAATCGTTTGCCCTCTTCTCCTGCGGCGAGAAGCACCGCTGCCGCCGATGCGGCGAGACCCATGCAGTACGTTGCAACGGCTGGTTTCACGAACTGCATCGTGTCGTAGATTGCCATCAAAGCGTAGGTTGAGCCACCTGGGGAGTTGATGTAGAGGCTGATGTCCTTGTCGGGGTCCTCACCCTCGAGGTGGAGGAGTTGCGCCATGATGATGTTAGCGACACCATCGTCGATGGGTGTACCAAGAAAGATGATGCGGTCCTTGAGCAAACGACTGTAGATATCGAAAGCGCGCTCACCGCGGGGAGTCTGCTCAACAACTGTTGGGACCAGGTAGCTCATTCCGTTTCCTCCGACTCGTCGGTGGCGTCTTCGGTCGACGCCTCGGCAGCTTCCTCAACCGGTTCGGCTGGATCTTCTTCCGCTTCTTGTTCGTTCGTTGTGATCTCGACAGGTGTCAGATCGACGGGGTTGCCATCTGAGTCGACCGGCTTTGCGGAATCGACCAGCGTGGACAGCGCCCTTTCGCGGAGGATATCATCGGTCAGCGACTCAATTTGACCACTCGCCCTCCAGGAGTCGAGAACGGCATCCACATCGTCGATCTGTCCCTCGTACAGGGCGTTGACGTACCCAACGATCTCCTCGTCAGTCACCTCGTAACTCTCCATTGCGGCAAGCGAGTCGAGGAGGATCCTCGTCGACAGTGCGTGGTCTGCCTGGTCACGCATCCCTGAGAGGAACGTTGCCTCGTCCTGGCCCATGATCTGGAGATACTGCTGCAGTTCGATGTTGTCCGAGTCGAGACGCTGAGCCAGGTTACGAACGCGCGCCTCGACCTCGGCATTGATTAATGCCTCTGGCACCTCGAGGTCGACCTCGTTCACGAGATACTGCACGATCTTGTCCTGGAGTACGGACCGCTGGTTGTGCACCTTGTATGCGTGCATGTTCGTTTCGATCGCCTCACGCAATTCTTCGGCGGTTTCGAACTCCGTTGCATCCGACACCATCTCGTCGGTGAGGTCAGGAAGGGTCTTCTTCTTCCCTTCTTTGATCGTCACCGTGAGGTCGACGTCTTCGCCGCCCTTGTCCGAGTAGCCCTCGGGAAGTGAACCCGTGCCTGTCGCTTCACCACCGACCGATGCACCAGCGAGAATCTCGTCGAGCCCGGGAATAAAGGAGTTCGTGCCGATCTCGTACATGAGGTCCTTGGCAGCCGCCGTCTCAACGGCGTCGCCCTCGATCTCGACAGCGATGTCGATCAAGGCGAAGTCGCCATCGGAGAGCTCACCATCGTGGTCAACGAGCTCAGCGAACTGGTTGCGGAGTGCATCGATCTGCTCGCTGATCTCCTCCTCCGTAACGGCAGGACTCTCAACCTCGATCTCGATGTCGTCGAAATCGGGAAGCGACTCGAGCACGGGCCAGAGGGTCACGAGCACATCAATCTCGATGCGACCGTCCTCCTCCTCATCCCTGATCGCCGAAACTGTAGGTGTGGTGACCGGATCGAGGCCCGCCTCGTCGATGGCTGCGGGCACGATGTCCTGGATGGCTTCCTCGATGGCTTCGGTTCGCACGTAGTCGGCACCAGCCATTCGCTCGACCACCTGAAGTGGCGCTTTACCTGGCCGGAAGCCCTTGATCTTCATATTCTTCGAGATCTTCGCTGCGGCCTTCTTCTTGGCTGCTGCGAGCTCGTCGTTCTCGAGCCGAACGGTCAACGTCCGCTCGAACCGTCCTGATTCCTTGACCTCGGTCTGCACGATCACTCCTCGACATCGTTACGAACCGCGTGCTCCCCTCGTCGTGAGGGAGCGGCGGCGTTGGGGTGGCCGACGGGATTTGAACCCGCGACTTCCTGGACCACAACCAGGTGCTCTAACCGAGCTGAGCTACGGCC
>JAMBLJ010000280.1 GCA_023336815.1 Actinomycetes bacterium | reverse complement strand
GGATTCGTCATGTCGAATCCCGATGTCGTGATTGCCAGGGTTCGGGCCATCGTCTTGCTCCTACAGGTTGAGTGGCTGTGCTCCTAGGGTACTAATGTCTCTTGTGGTTCTCATCTTCTCTATCGCCCAAGGTACCCATGCCTTCTGATCTGACAACTCGAACAACGATCGGTTCGTGGCTTCAGCTCGCCGACCCCAACCTCACAGAGATCATGGCTCGCTCAGGTTTCGATTGGCTCACAATCGATCTTGAGCACACATCCACGACCCTGGCACAGGCCGCCGAGATGATCCGTATCGGCTCATTGGCGGGTGTGCCGATGTTCGCCCGCATTTCGGGTCATGACACCGATCAGATCAAACGCCTTCTCGATATGGGGGTGTCGGGAATCATCGCCCCGGATGTTCGGTCAGCCAGTGACGCCGAGCGTCTTGCTGCCGCCTGCTTCTATCCGCCCCGCGGGAAGAGAGGTGTTGGTCTTGCCCGCGCACAGGGCTACGGCAGGTCGTTCAAGCAGTATCTCGAGGGTTCAGCAAACGATGTCGTGTTCATCCCACAGATCGAGCACATAGGTGCTGTCGACGAACTCGACGGCATCCTCGATGTTGATGGCGTGGCAGGGTTCTTCGTCGGGCCGTACGACCTATCAGGCTCGCTCGGTCTGCCGGGTCAGTTCGACCACCCAGACGTACAAGCCGCTCTCGACCGGGTCGCCGAGTTCATCAGGCCGACCGGGCCATTCGCAGGGATACACGTCGTGGACCCAGACATCAACCAGCTGAGGTCAGCGATCAAGCGAGGATACCGATTCATCGGGTTCGCATCCGAGATGCTCATCTTTTCGGAGCGTATGGAGAATCTGGCATCCGGTGTCCAGTCGGTGCGATGATGCCGTCTGTAGCCGCGTTCGTCCCGCTCAAGGGCCATTCGTCTCGGGTGCCGGGGAAGAACCTCCGCGACTTCCATGGGCGCCCGCTGTTCCACGTCATCCTCGAGACGTTGCTCAAAGCCGAGACGGTCGAGGGCATCTACATCGACACGGACAGCGACGAGATCGCTGTCAGCGCCTCGTCGATCACCGGCGTCACCGTCCTGCGGCGGGAACCGGAACTCGAGGGCGATGATGTCTCGGTGAACCTACTCATCGACAGTTTCCTTCGCCTTGCCCCGGACGTCGACCATGTGATCCAGACGCACGCCACCAACCCGCTGGTGCAGTCTGCCACCGTTGACGCTGCGGTGCGGTCGTACTTTGAGGATCCCAACCACGACTCGGTGTTCGCTGTCACCCGATACCAGGCCCGTTTCTATGACCGGGACATGCACGCTATCAACCACGATCCAACCGAGCTCATCCCCACCCAGGAACTCGACCCGCTGTTCCTTGAGAACTCCAACTTCTACATCTTCTCCAGGGAGTCCTTCGCTGTTCACAAGCGCCGTATCGGCGAGCACCCTGCCATGTTCAAGATGGACTCCATGCAAGCGATCGACATTGACGAGGAACACGACTTTGCTTTTGCGCTGGCGATGAGCGGGATGCCGGGCGCCTGATCCGACCAGATGCGGCAAGCATCCGGCGTGACACTGTTCATCGTCTGTGCACGCATTTACGTCGGCGAGCGCGGGAGGTCTCCGTTCGCTCCAGCCCTTGTCCCACTCGAGTGGATGGTCATCCATGCGAATCGGCCCTCTTTGCGCTTCTATCAGTCAAAGTGGAGCAATGATGGCTATTCTCGCGAGTCGGGATCAGGCAATAGCGTGCTTCGTGAATTGGACCTAAGGTCGCCGTCGATACTGTGAGAAGGTACGGCGTCGGCGTAGTGCGTGTAACCGGAGACGCCAATTCATCGCTCCTGGTCAGTAACGAATGGTTTAGGAGTTGGAACATGGCAAATCACCTCCGCTACTTGTCTCAAAGGGCGGTGCGGATACCGGCTGCGATAGCGTCTCCAACCGGCCTTGTTGCCCTAGGTGCCTCGCTGACAGGTCTCGCAGCGGTCTTCAGCGATGGGTCTCTGTCCAGGTTCTCCGCGGCTGTGTCGCTGGTCCTCTGGTTTGGCACAGTACTCATGCTCGCTGACCGGGTGCGGATTGCTTCGCGCATGGCTTGCAGAGCGGATCGGCAGGTGAAGGCGTCGGCCACAGTCCAGGCTGCCATGAAGAAACCAGAGCGAAGCGAACTGCGACTGTCGTCGGCGCGGGCACTTATTGCGCAGATCGCCCCGGCTAGCGAGCACCCTGCACCAAGTGCCGGCGAGACCGGACGGGTTCCATCGGAGGCAAGTCCAAAGGTTACCGTCGTTGTTCCTTGCTACAACGAGAGTGAGTTCTTGCATGATTGCCTCGACTCCCTTCTGAGCCAGACGTTCGATGCATGGGAGTGCATCGTTGTCGACGACGCATCCACCGACGACAGCGCTGCCGTGGCATGGGGATATTCCCAGAGAGATGATCGCATTCGTGTGGCTCGGCATACCCGCAACGGGGGCCTCAGCGCTGCCCGTAACACAGGTCTACGACTGGCCAAAGGAGGCTTGATCACGTTCCTCGACAGTGACGACTTCCTGATGCCCGACTCGCTCGCAGATAGGATGCTGCATCTCGTTCCCCACATGTACGATGAGAGCGTCGCCGGGGTCTATTGCGGGGTGACGCTGGCTCCTGCCGATGCGACGCCCGCGGACTATGTGGTCAGCGACCCATGGAAGGGAGCGCCGAAGAGTTTCGTAACCGACGGTGACCGCTGTCCGTTCAATGTGCATGCCGGACTCGTACGAACTGAACTGATTCGCGCCGCCGGCGGGGCCAACGAGTCGATGCCGTATGGAGCCGAGGACTGGGATCTCTGGTACCGGGTCATGCGGAATGGTTATCGGTTCGTACCATCCGGTCGCGTGACGGCTGTCTACCGCCAGAAGCAATCCTCAATGAGGAGAAGGCATGCCCTTGAACACTTCGAGGAGTCATCGAAGCTTACGAAGCTCTCCCATCGACCTGCCGACGACGGGGTATTCTTTGAGAGTGCATTTGGCCCGATGCCGCTGCCCAAGTACGAGTACGAAATCTCGTCTCGTCTGGCCTATAGATCGATCCAGTCTGCTGCGACGGCGCTGCTATCGGGAGATGTACCACTGTCGGTATCGATGCTCGAGTCCATAGAACCCGTTCACCCGACCGTGCTTGCGGCGGCTGGACACTTCGAAAGAGCCATCATCGATGGCTTTCGTCGGTACCTTGGGCTGAGCCTTCGTGAGTACCAACAGATAGAGGGTGAGTTGGTCTCGGTAGGAAGTCGGATGACCGAACTCGTGTCGGACCACGTGCGTGTCGAAGACCTTTCCAATTCTGTTCGTCGCCGACAGTTCGACGTCCTACTCGCGCCGCAAACGAGCTACGAACTGCTCCAGATGGTCGAAGCCGTTGCGGATACGAATCTTGACGTGGGCCTGGTCGATTCGTCGCTTGTAGCTGGTGAACAGGGGGTTGCCGAGGTAGTTGCTGGCGGAGCAGTTGGCGAGTTGCTGGTTCTTTCGTACAACGAGGCACTTCTCGGACCAGTCGATGCGCGTTTAGTCGTACTGTCGTACCCGTGGGACGCCGCTCTTGAGGAGATGGCGCTGTCCTTCGTTGCGAGGGGTACGCGAGTGGCGAGTCTTCCGTCCGAGCTTGAGGACATCCTGCGAATCTCCGAGTCGCCCGCGAGTCGGATACAAGCTGCCAGGATCTCCGTCGAGGATCTTGCCATTGCATGTCGACATGCAGACCTCGGCTCGCTGTTGGAGGCGATTCCTGCGCCCTCCCGCAGCGGGCGCGATACCTCGGCGAGTTCCGGTATGGATTCGGCTTCGGCATGGACCATCGAGGAATACCCAGCTCTTCCCTTCGATGCAACTGACATGCAGCGCTTCAAGGGGATCCACGCGGGGGAGCGCGTCGTCATCATAGGCAACGGTCCCAGCCTCAACGAACTCGACCTATCACTATTGAAGGGGACGGCCACGTTCGGTGTCAATGGCATCTTCTACGCTGATGAGAGACTCCCTGAGCCGCTGACCTACTATGTGGTCGAGGACACGATGGTCGTGCGGGACAACTTGGAGCGCATCAAGACGTATGAGGCCGGACACAGGTTCTTCCCAACCATCTACCGCGAGATGATCGGCGAGAGCCCGAATTCGACCTTCTTCATGATGAACAGGGGTTTCTATGCCGCCTCGGCTCCCGGTTTCTGTGTTCCCCGGTTCTCTACTGACGCAGCTCAACGGGTCTATGCAGGGCAGAGCGTCACGATCATGAACCTCCAACTCGCATATTACATGGGTTTCACAGAGGTCATCCTGATCGGGATGGACTTCTCCTACACGGTTCCGGAATCGTCCGAGGTCAAGGGAACGCACATCACTTCGATGGGTGATGACCCGAACCACTTTCATCCTGACTATTTTGGAAAAGGGAAGGTGTGGAAGGATCCGAAGCTCGAACGTGTGCTCGCTAGCTATGCCTTGGCCAAGCAGATGTTCGAAGCCGATGGCAGGCGGATCGTCAATGCCACGCCCGGCGGAAACCTTCACCTGTTCGATCGGGTTCCCTTCGAAGAGCTGTTCAGCGCGTGAGGGTGACCAGAGCATTCGATAGCCCTGCCCGGCGCAAGGTTGCAATGGCGGGACTCACCGTGCTCAGCCTTGCCGGTACTGGTCTGATATGGCTGTCCGCCGGCCCGGTGTTCGCTGCCTTAGCCGCGATCGTTGGAGGTCTCGCAGTCATTGCAGCGAAGGCTCTGATGGAATTGACCGGCGACCAGAAGCGCGATCTGGCGCGATCTCAAGTCCGACTTCAATCCATGAGGCAAGAGGTGTCGGATCAGGCGGTATCGGTTGAGGCGATTGGGTCGGCGGTGTCGGATCAGGCGGTGTCGGTTGAGGCGATTGGGTCGGCGGTGTCGGATCAGGCGGT
>JAMBLJ010000279.1 GCA_023336815.1 Actinomycetes bacterium | reverse complement strand
TCGTAACACAGGGCTGCACGGATACCGGGAATCTTGTTGGCAGCCATGGCTGACCCTATGCCTGCACCATCGATGATGATGCCGACATCCGCGTCGCCCGAGCGCACTGTGCGGGCCACTGACGCAGCGATGTCTGGGTAGTCGACAGCTTCGGTTGAGTCTGTGCCACGGTCGATGACGGTGAAGCCCTCTTCCTTGAGTTTGAAGCCTAGGCGTTCCTTCAAGGCGAACCCGCCGTGGTCTCCGCCAATTGCGATCGTACGGACGTCCTGCACGATGTCAATGTCATCACCTACGTCAGTGACAACGGGGGCACCGGCATCCTCACCGAAGATGCCATCGACGATCCGGCGGACCATGTCGCGTACATCTTGTTCGATATTTGGGTCGCGTGCGGTCACAGGACTTCCTCCTTCGTGGTGTCATGGTAGCAAATCGTGTGGAGCGAAGAACATGGATGGAACACCCACGACTACGCTCAAAGCCGTGAGTTACCAGATCAGCCACCTCGATGCCCTTGAGGCAGAGTCGATTTTCGTTATCCGTGAGGCAGTTGCCGAGTCAGAACGCCCTGTCCTCCTCTTTTCAGGGGGGAAGGATTCGGCGCTGCTTCTCCGCCTTGCGGTCAAGTCTTTCTACCCAGCAAGGCTCCCGTTCCCCGTGATGCACGTCGATACCGGGCACAACTTTCCTGAGGTCCTTGAGTTCCGGGACAAGATCGTCGAAGAACTCGGCGTGGAACTGATCGTCGCATCGGTCCAGGAGGCGATCGACGAGGGCCGTGTCACGGAGCAAACCGGCATAAACGCATCACGCAACACGCTCCAGATCGAACCACTGCTCGCTGCCATCGAGGCGCACCGTTTCGACATGGTGTTCGGTGGCGCCAGGCGTGACGAGGAGAAGGCCCGTGCAAAGGAACGAA
The DNA here is from genome assembly GCA_023336815.1 of Actinomycetes bacterium. Classification (GTDB taxonomy): domain Bacteria; phylum Actinomycetota; class Acidimicrobiia; order Spongiisociales; family UBA5794; genus JAMBLL01. The sequence goes on along the minus strand of JAMBLJ010000279.1, from coordinate 2,504 downwards.
TGTTCTCCTTCAGGGACGAGTTCAGCCAGTGGGACCCCAAGAACCAGCGGCCTGAACTATGGAACCTGTACAACGCCCGCCATCTTCGCGGCGAACATATCCGGTCGTTTCCGATCTCCAACTGGACCGAGGTCGATGTGTGGCAGTACATCGGACGCGAGAACCTGGAACTACCGTTGGTGTACTTCTCCCACAAGCGCAACGTCTTCGAACGAGACGGTCTTCTGATGGCAGACAGTCCGTACATCATGCGCAGAGATGACGAAGAGGTATTCGAGGGAACCGTGCGGTTCCGCACCGTTGGCGACATGTCATGCACCGGAGCGTTCGCCTCCGCTGCAACAACCGTCGCGGAGATCATCGACGAGGTATCGACCACCCGAATCACCGAGCGAGGTGCGAGCAGGGCAGACGACCGTACGTCTGAAGCAGCCATGGAGGACCGCAAGAAGGAGGGGTACTTCTAATGGCTCATGTCGAACTCGTTCGCCTCGCAACCACAGGTTCTGTCGACGACGGGAAGAGCACGCTCATCGGGCGCATACTCTTCGACACCAAACAGATCTTCCAGGACCAACTCGAAGCGATCGAGGAGGCATCCAGGCGACGAGGTTCAGATTACGTCGACCTTGCACTCCTCACCGACGGTCTGAGGGCAGAGCGTGAGCAGGGCATCACGATCGATGTTGCGTATCGCTACTTCGCAACACCCCGCAGGAAGTTCATCCTTGCGGACACCCCGGGCCATATCGAGTACACGCGCAACATGGTCACCGGTGCGTCCACCGCCGACATAGCTCTCGTCCTTGTCGATGCGCGTGCCGGGATCCTCGAGCAGACACGGAGACATGCTTTCATCGCCTCGCTCCTTCGCGTTCCTCATCTCGTGTTGTGTGTGAACAAGATGGACCTTGTCGACTACTCCGAGGAGCGGTACAACGAGATCACAGACGAGTTCAGGGACTTCGCTGCCCGCCTTGACATCGCAGACCTACGGTTCATCCCCATGTCTGCCCTCGAAGGCGACAATGTCGTCAACGAGTCTGACAACATGCCGTGGTACCAGGGGTCACCGTTGCTCAAGACCCTCGAGGAAATCCATGTCGCATCCGACAGAAATCTCATAGATGCCAGGTTCCCTGTGCAGTACGTCATTCGACCCCACACGAGAGAGCACGCCGACTATCGCGGGTACGCAGGCCAGGTCGCATCAGGCGTACTCCGGCCCGGCGACGAGGTCGTAGTTCTCCCTTCGGGATTCGAATCAACGATCGCAGCGATCGACACCTTCGATGGACCCATCGACGAGGCGCCCGCTGGCCTGTCTATCGTGATACGTCTCGAGGACGACATCGACGTCTCGCGTGGCAACATGATCTGTCGGCCGCACAACCAACCAGAGATCGGCCAGGACATCGACGCGATCGTGACCTGGCTATCTGATTCGGTGAAGCTTCGCAAGGGTGCCAAGTTCGCGATCAAGCACACCACGAAGTCTGCCCGTGCGCTGATCAAGGACCTCCAGTACCGCTTCGACGTATCGACCCTGCACCGAATCGACGACGCAACGGAGCTCAGGCTGAACGAGATCGGCCGAGTGACGATCCGTACCACTGAACCGCTCTTCTTCGATGAGTACCGCAAGAACCGCCAGACCGGCTCGTTCATCCTCATCGATGAAGCGACGAACAACACCGTTGGTGCAGGGATCATCGGCGGAGCAGCATCGTGACAGACAACGTACGGTGGCACCAGGGCGAGGTTCCACGCTCAGTACGCACTGGGGTAACGAACGGTGAAGGCTGCACGGTCTGGCTGACAGGCCTTTCGGGGAGCGGGAAATCGACGATCGCTCACCGATGTGAAGTGGCTGTCGTCGAGGCCGGGCGGCTGGCGTACACACTCGACGGGGACAACATCCGCCATGGCCTCAATACAGATCTCGGCTTCAGCGCCACGGACCGTGCCGAGAACGTGCGGCGGGTCGGAGAGGTTGCACGCCTGATGGCAGATGCCGGTATCGTCGTGTTCGCGCCGCTGATCAGCCCATATACCGATGGACGACTCGCCGTCAAGTACCAGCACTGCAACGCAGACATCGCGTTCTACGAGGTGCACATCGCAACACCGCTCGAGGTGTGCGAGGAGCGTGACACCAAAGGCTTCTACGCCATGGCCCGTGCTGGCGAGATCGCCGACTTCACAGGCATCAGCGCCCCGTACGAAGCCCCGGAACATCCAGACCTCACCATCGACACGACAACAGTCGACCTCGACACAGCCGTAACCCAGATCCTGGCTCTTATAGGGATCCGCTGACCGCGTTCCGCCTTCCGCATTCCGTCAAGAACCCCCTGCCCCATCGTTCACGACTCCGATTTCTTGCGGATGGCGGAAGGCGGAGAGCGGTAGGCTCCTCTCTATGGATGCATCACAACGCTGGGAGACAGAAGCACTGCGCACCGGCTCGACTTATCGCAAGAGCCCTCCCCAGCCGCCACCGG
>JAMBLJ010000278.1 GCA_023336815.1 Actinomycetes bacterium | reverse complement strand
GAACGTATGGCCTGGGGAATCGGCGATGGGAACGGTCTGCGGACCCACACGCTCGGCGATTTCACCGTATCGGGTCTCAACTGCTGGGAGAACTGGGTGCCATCAGTGCGCCACACGCTCTACGCCCAGGGGACCACTCTTCACATCGCCAGCTGGCCAGGTGCCGTGCGTAACACGATCGATATCACCCGGTTCGTTGCGCTCGAGGGCCGCTGTTATGTGCTTTCCGCAGGGACCCTCCTGCGACCAAGCGATATCCCCGACACCTTTCCCCTTCGCGACCAGGCGCTTGCGGCTGGCGACCTCGGATACGACGGTGGGTCAGCGATCGCCGCACCGGATGGTTCCTGGATCGTTGCACCCGTTGCAGGTGAGGAACGTCTCGTGGTAGCCGACATCGACGCTTCCGTTGTTCGTGGTGAGCGTCAGAACTTCGACCCGGCAGGTCACTACTTTCGCGCCGATGTCATCAAGGTGCAAGTCGACCGAACGCGCCTCGATCCCGTTCTCTTCACCGAGGGTTGAACGTCAAGCCTCGTTTACCGTGATCAACGAGAACGCACGCGTTAGCAGTTCGAACAGTTCCGCCAGCTTCGTCGGATCTCCACTCACCACCTTCACGTGATTCTTCGTGAAGGTTTCAAGGTCCAAGTCACCGTCACCCACGGCAATGATGGGTCCGTACTCGGTGGCGATGGTGACATCGGCATCGACAGGCTGCGCGTGACGAACGCTCACCTCGCCATCCAAGATCTCGATCGTGAACGCCTCGCCGTCGACGAGGAGGCCAGCTGTGATAGTCGTCGATTCTTCGACCACGGCTCGGAGCGCTTCCTTCAGGGTCACGGCGATTGCCCGAAGACTGCCAGGCGATTCGACATCCTCGTCTGGAGGGAAGTGCGTACCGAGTTGAGCGAGGTTGAACAGAAGTGCTCCCGTAGATTCGCCAAGGTCGGTGAGCTCGTACACGACGACACCGAACTCAGCCGGACGACGACGGATCAACCCATCCGCTTCCATCTGGCGGAGCCTGTCGGTGAGGAGGTTCGAGGCGAGCCTTGGGAGCCCCTTCTGGAGGTCGGTGAACCGTGCCGGGCCAGCGTGGAGATCGCGCAACAACAACAAGGTCCAGCGATCACCGACGTGGTCGAGACCACGTGCGATCGGGCACAGCAAGTTGTAGCGGCGATTGGTGCTCATACGTGGCTCCCTTCCGTACGTGTGATGATACTTCAAACAAAGTAGTTGCTTTTGTCAAGAAGATACTTTAGTTTAGTATACACCTACTCTACCGGAGGCCAAGATGACAGACACAGACCAATTGATCGATCGGAACCGCAGGTTCGCCAAAACGTTCGCCTGGCAGGATCTCGCCATCATGCCGAAACTTGCGACCATCGTTCTTGCATGTCTCGACGCACGGGTCGATCCCACCCATATCTTCGATCTTGATCCCGGGGATGCCGGCGTGATGCGAAACGCAGGCGGTCGTGTTACTCCGGATGTGCTGCGCGATCTTGGTGTTCTGGGTTTCCTCGCTGCGAACGCCCCTGGTCTGACGAAGATGCAGCCAGAGTTGGTCATCGTCCACCACACGGACTGCGGGATGTCGCGTCTTGCTAGTCCCGAGGTCCAACATGCGCTGGCCGAACGCCTTGGGCTGGATCTCCATGTGGTTGAGACGATGGCGATTACCGATCCAGCACTCAGCGTGGCCTCTGACGTCGAGATGATTCGTCAGGCCCCTGGTGTTCCCAACGGTTTCCTCGTATCGGGATATGTATATGACGTCGCTTCGGGTGTGGTGACCGAGGTTGTCGCACCAGGTTCCCGCGAGGCTGTTGCTTGATGTCGAACTCGACCGTGTTACCAACGATTCTCGTGACAGTCACGGCAAGCAGGACAGGTTCGGCAGTGACTCTTGAACTCCTCGCGCTCGGCTACGTCGTCCGAGGGGTATGAGTTTCTCCGCTAGGATCCGACGACCCTACAGGGCGGAATACGATGGAACGCAACGCCGACCATGAAGACTTCTGGGATATCGCGGTTGCGTTCATCGCAACGGGCAAGGTCGAAGAGGGCACGATGATGGGTCATCACTGTCTGCGGGCAACATCCGGTGGCGGTTTCGTGGCGACTGTGGAGCGGTCATCGGGGGATCTTGTCGTCAAGCTTCCTAAAATCCGCGTCGCCGAACTCATCGATTCGGGTGCCGGGCGTTCCTTTGCACCCGCAGGGAAAGTATTCCGGGAGTGGGTAGCGCTTCCATCGACAGATCTCGACGAGTGGTCATCCCTCATCGACGAGTCCATTGCCTTCGTTGCGAAGCCCTAGGACTTCTTCCGGTTCTCGATGGCATGGGGGCGCAGCGTTGTGGCGACGAGGCCAAGCGTGATGGGAAGGATCGCGAGCCAGGCGGCCGCGGTTCCGTACCCGCCGGTCATGTTCCTCGTGACAGCAAGGAGTACCGGTCCGATCGCGGTTGATGCCACGGAGATCAGAGATGCGGTTCCCTGGATCGCACCGATGTGAGCCACTCCGAACCATCTGGCCAGCAGTGTTGCGCCGACCGTTCGCGACGCACCACCTGCGGCGCCGAGGGTGATCGCATACGCGATAACCGTGACACCTGGGGAAAGGGTCAGCGTGAGCAACAGGCTGAGTGCAAGGAGCGACATGACGATGGGGATGAGCGATCGTCCCGTCATCCTGTCCGCGAGGAAGCCGAAGAACAAACCCGAAACGGCTGCACCGATGACCTGGGGGAGGAACATCACCGCAGCTTCGGTCGCTGTGAGCCCGGCCTCGGACAGCATCGAGATCTGATGGAAGTTGAGGGCCGTGGACAACATCCCCACGGTGGCTGATGCTGAAACGAGAACCCAGAACCGACCCGACCGTACCGCTTCACCGCGGGTCGCCGAAGGGTGGGGGACGTTCGAGACATCGTCAGACTCGTCGGGTTCGATGCCGTCGGGGAACTGGCCAACATCGCTCGGCTTGTCGATCAACCCGAACCATGCGATCGGAATCACGACAATCCAGATGACAACGGCTGAGGCAAGCCAGGCCACGCGCCAGCTGTACGCCTCGATGACGAGGTTCAGACCGACGGGAACGAGTGCCATGAGGATCGCCGACGCCGTGGCGTAGATCCCCAGAGCCGTGCCTCTCCGACGTTCGAACCAGTGGGTCACCGACACCGTGCTCACGAGCGATAGCGATCCCTGACCCGTGAGGCGAATCGCGAAGAATCCGATCGTCAGCGCCACGATCCCCTGAACACCAGCCATGGCTACCAGAGCCACGCCAAACGCGAGACCGATGGCTGTCATTGAGCGTCGAACTCCGACCTTGTCGATCTGTCGACCGACGATCGGAAGACCGAGCGCCGCCACGAGCGTACCGACCAGATATGCCAGGGAGACCTGGGATCGGCTGATGCCGAGGTCCTCGATGAAGTGGTCGACGAACACGCTGACGCCGATCGTTTGGCCAGGACCTGTGAGTGCTGCGGTGATGGAGGCAAGAGCAAGGATCCGCCAACCGGAGAACACCGTACGTTCGGTGTTGACGATGGGGCGCTTCATGAGATGACTGTGATCTTCCGGTATCGAGGTGTGGCTGGTCGGTGTCGCCAGCGACATCGATGTCCGAACGATACAAGTCATCGAGTTCGGACCTCCACGGCGTTCACCACATCGAAAAGGGGCGACGCTTGAGCGCCGCCCCTTTTCGGTTCTCCGTGTTCTGTTGCTCAGCTGTTCTTCCTTCCTGCCCTGAACGCTGCGGTGACGATGGCCATGAGACCAAGTGCTCCGAGCATTCCGAGGAGTGCGGCCATGATCGGGTCCATACCCGTACCTGTCTCGACGTCGGTTGTGATGTCGATCAGCGATTCGGTGACCTCATCATCCTGTGGCACATCGTTGTCAACTGTTTCGTCGGCACGCACCTCGTCAGAGGCGTCCGTGTCCGTCTGATCCTGTGATCCCGCCGACTCGACCGCTTCACTCCGGGGTGCAGGCTGAGGTGTGTCAGCTGTGGTGCTCTCTGCCACCGGGGCGGATGCCTCGTGGTCACCGTGATCGGATGACGAAGCCGGTGCTGGCGTGTCGGATACGGGAGCCGGTACGGTTGCGGGTGCCGTCACGGCTGGTGCCTCGTCTGGTACTCCAGCCTCGGGTGTGTCGCCTGGCAGTGGCAGCTCGATCGAGGGAAGATCCAGTCCTGGTGTTTCGGTGATCGCATCGATCACGCTGTCAGGGAGACGTGGGGGCAGCAGGACGCCGGGACCCATACCCGTGACGAATCCAGGAACCTCGACCAAGTGCTGGAGCTGCCGTTGCGATCACGATCGTGGTCATCGCTGCGAGGGTCATGGTGGTGATGGTTCTGCGGATCATGAGGGTCTCCTTGTGTCGTGTTTCCTCGTGTTCGAAGGTGAGACACTCGTCCTGTGGGAATCTCACACATTTCGACAGGAATTCTTTTTGACCACACGAAGAGGTTTCTGATATGTGGTGTCGAAATCCGTGAGGATCGTTCGTCGAGGGTGCAACAGGTCGGAGAATCCGGCACGACGCAGACCAGTGGAGGTCGACAATGGCGAAGTACCTATTCGGATATCACGGTGGCGGAGGAATGGCGGAGTCTGACGCTGAGATGGAAGCGAGCATGGCAAAGTGGGGGGCCTGGTTCCAGGAGCTCGGCGACTCCGTCCTCGACGGCGGGGCACCGGTCGGTCGGGCGATGACGGTCGCATCTGACGGCTCCGTCGCCGACGGCGGAGGAACGAGCGCCCTCGGTGGCTACTCGATCGTGTCAGCAAACTCGATCGAGGAAGCCGTATCCAAAGCAAAGGGGAGTCCCGCACTCGAAGACGGTGGAAGTGTTCAGGTCGCCGAACTCATCGACATGTGATCAGATGGAGTGGGTGGTGGTAATTTCCACCCACTCCATCCGTTGCCTGGCGGCTTGATCGGTGGGAAAAGGAATCACCGATCAAGCCGTGGTAGCAGGAAGTGTGATCGTGAACGTTGCGCCGTTGCCTGGACCTCCTGAAGAAACCGCGATCGTTCCGCGCTGTGTCTGTACGAGGCTTTTTGCGATGGTCAGTCCGATTCCCGCACCGCCTGGAGCGGACCGATCAGCACGGTAGAAACGATCGAAGACGGTCTCGAGTTGCTGGCGATCGAGACCGCGCCCTGTGTCTGCAACGCTCACGGATACCCCATCGGACGTGGCGTCTCCCGATATGTGGACGGAACCGCCCTGTGGTGTGTATGACAGAGCGTTTCCAACGACATTGGTGAAGACCTGGGCCATACGATCCCTGTCCGCGAGCGCCCTCAGCGGTGGCAGCTCAGCGACAGCGAGCGCCACACCCTTGTCCACGAATTGAGGCTGAAGGCGGTCAGCGACCCCACGAACGACCTCGCCGAGGTCGAGCGCTTCGAAGCGGAGATCGAGTGCCCTCTCCTCAACCCGTGAGAGTTCGCTGAGGTCCGTTGCAAGACGTTCCAGCCGGGCGGCCTCCTTGCCGGTCGCGATGAACACCTCATCCGTCGCAGGAAACACACCGTCGACCAGTCCTTCCATGTATCCCTTGATGGTCGCGAGTGGAGTTCGTAGTTCATGGGCTACCTCTGATATGAGGCGAAGACGGCGCTGCTCGGTGTCTTCGAGTGTTTGTGCAAGAGCGTTGACGTCCTGGGCGAGGGCAGCGAGCTCGGCCTCGGGTGGTGGGTCGATCCGCTCGTTGTACGCACCGCTTGCAAGACGTCGTGTGGCGGTCCTGATCCCATCGATGGGGCGAAGCAAGCGGTTCGAGGCGAGAAACCCAACGAGTAGCGCGACGATCGTGCTCATGATCGTACCGATGAACAGTGCCTGACCGAACCCGGTGAGCACACCGTTCTCGAAATCCTCAACAGCCGCCGCACCTGCTTCAGAGTCTGTCAATTCTTCCATGACCCTGATGTGGTCGTTGATGAAGGTTGGTGCGAGAAGGCTCGTCGCGATGAGGACCGTGATCACACCCACGAATACGACGGCGACGTGAGACAGGACCATACGAACGCGCAGGCTGTCGGTGCGTTTCGTCACTCTGGATCACCCACGAACTTGTAGCCAACACCCCGAACAGTGGCGATGAAGCGGGGTTCAGATGGATCATCCCCGAGCATCTTGCGAATATTGCCGACATGCACGTCGACCACACGATCGACGCCGAAGTAGTCCCAGCCCCACACTCGCTCGAGCAGCTGATCCCTGGTGAAGACACGGTTCGGGCCCTGGGCAAGCGCGATCAGGAGATCGAATTCAAGGGCACTCAATTCAACCGTCTCGTCGTCACATGTCACCTCACGCGCGATCGGGTCGATGGTGAGATCGGTGAATCTCAGCGTCTCGTCGGTGCTTCGTGGCCCACCGGCGCCCCTTCGTAGAACAGCCTGGATCCTTGCCACGAGCTCTCGCGGGCTGAACGGCTTGACCACGTAGTCGTCGGCGCCGACACTCAACCCGACAACCCGGTCGATCTCGTCGTCACGGGCCGTCAGCATGATGACGGGGGTGTCCGAGGTACTCCGCAGGGTGCGCAGGACCTCGAACCCATCGATGTCCGGAAGACCCACGTCGAGCAGCAGGAGGTCTGGTTCGAATCGCTTTGCAGCGTCGAGCGCTTCGCGCCCTGTGACGGCCTCGGCAACGTCGAATCCCTCCCGAGTGAGGTACTGGCGAAGCATCGAGCGCAACTCGGGTTCGTCGTCCACGATGAGGATCCGGTGGGAGGTCATGATGAGATGGTAGGTCGATTGACCACCCCGTCCCCGCAGCTGTACCAGCGGGGACGGGTATCTGCAGGGATGGGGTGTGACCTATTGAACGTGAAGGTGATCGTCACGCCTGGCTCTGGACGACGAAGCTGCCGACCATCCCGGCCGGTGCATGGCCTGGGACCGTGCACAGCGTGTCGTACGTTCCCGCAGGCTGGGCGGCGACTCCGACCGTCGCTGTTTCACCAGGACCAACCACGATCCGGATGTCGAGATCGGGGACCGTAAAGTCGTGCGGCGCTGCACCGTTGTTCACGACTGTGATGTTGGTTTCTTGACCTTCGGAGATCACGACCTCCTCTGGCGAGATGGAGAAGTCATCGAGCGTGACGGTGACCTCTTCAGCTCCTTGAATGGAAGGAGTCTGTTGGGCTGACCCGTAGTCGCCACCGAACCCCATCATGCCTGATCCGAACCCACCCATATGGCCAGGTCCGATGTCTCGCATGTAGCCAGGTCTCATCTGCCCGAACGGACCGTACGCGTAGGCTCCCTGCCCGTCGACTGCACCGGCGACCGCGGGTCCAACGAAGGCCAGCACGATCGCTCCGATTCCGACGGCGAGAAGTGTCCTGTTCTTCATCAGTTCCTCCCGAGTTCTGCACGTCGCCGGTTGAACTCGTCTGTGTCGATCTCGCCGCGTGCGTACCGCTCTTCGAGGATCTCAAGGGCACGATTCGACGTGTCGCGATCCACCTTGTTGTCTCCAACACTCCGTACGGCCCACACGATGAGAACCACCACGCCAACCCAGAAGAGCAGCATCCAGATCATTCCCAGACCTCCGAACGTCCACATCATGTTGAAACTCCTTTGATAGATCTCTTATTGACTCATTGAAGTGAACCATCCCGACGTCAAGCATCGAGACGTCGCGTATAAAGCTTGTGTAAAGGTCGAGAGTGTTCGATCTGCGGGCTAGCGCCCTGGTGCCTCCCGGGGGCACCCATCGAGCCCCACAGGTAGTATCAATGGCTGTGGTCCTCCCAACTGACGAACCTGTATTCAGTTCCGTCGTCGCTCGCGTTCCGGCCCTCTCAGGGGTCCAGGACCTCGTCGTACGAACACTCGAGGGAGGACTGACGAACGCGAACTACCTCGTTGAAGCCCGTGGAGAGCGGTTCGTGGTGCGCATAGTGGGTGACAACGGAGACATCCTCGTCAACGACCGAACAACCGAGGAGGCTGCGATGCGCCGAGCCGTTTCCGCTGGCATCTCGCCAGAGCTCATCGTGTTCGTGCAACCCGAGGGTCACATCGTGACCCGATACCTTGAGGATGCGACGCCGTTGACGATCAGTCAGTTCGTATCCGATGCCATGATCCCGCGTCTTGCGGCGCGACTCAAACAGGTCCACGGGCTTGAATCGATCGATGGGAGTTTCGACCCCTATGCCGACATCTGGAGATGGCTCGGCGTTCTGGACGAAAGGGGCACCGACCGGCCGTCGCGTCTCGCATCGCTGCTTGAACGTGTCGCCAGTATCGAACATGATCCCATACGCAACGATCCCGACAGGTTCGTGTTGTGTCACAACGATCCCTATCACCTGAACTTCCTCGACGACGGATCGTTGTGGCTCATCGACTGGGAATACGCCGGGATGGGGGACATGATGTACGACATCGCCTCTGTGGCGTACGTGCTCGATCGACGAGGGAAGGATCTGCTGCTCGAGTCCTACTTTGGATCGGTCGATACGCCGCGGCGACTCGACCTGGATGCATCTATCTGCGTTGTGTTGTGTTGGAACGTCGTGTGGTCCCTGATCCAGACGCATGGAGGTGTCACCGGCTTCGACTACCTCGCATACGCCGAAGAACTCCTCGATACAGTGCCGATGCGCTAGCGAAGAGGGAGATACGTCATACGTATTGCGTATTGCGTATTGCGTATTGCGTATTGCG
>JAMBLJ010000277.1 GCA_023336815.1 Actinomycetes bacterium | reverse complement strand
GTCTCACGGTATCGCGAAGAGCGTGCAGCAGGCCTTGACAAGTTCGACGCCATCGTACGTTCGGGAGGTACGGCGAGCCGTGCCGTCTTCTTCTCAGGATTGACAGTCGTGTTCGCTCTAGTGGGGATGCTCCTGCTGCCCAATACGATCTTTCGCTCACTTGGCACAGGGGCGATCCTCGTCGTCATGGTTGCCGTTGCGGCCTCGATGACACTCCTGCCAGCCGTTCTGTCGCTCCTCGGTGACAAGATCAACTGGCTTCGGGTTCCCAGACGGGGCTCCCTCAATAGCGCGAACACGTTCTGGGACAGGGTCACCAGCGTGGTTATGGGACACCCGGTTGTCTCCCTTGTGGCATCCGCGGGAATCTTGATCGTGTTCGCGACGAGTTTCCTGTGGATCGATACGGGATTCGCCGGTGTTTCGACCCTCCCGGATGAAATCGAGTCCAAACAGGCTTTCGAGATCCTCGAGTCCGAGTTCAGCGGTGGACTGGCATCGCCCATTGAGATCGTCATCCAGGGTCCAGACACACAAGCCACGGTAATCGCACTCGAGGTTGGTATTGCACTCGATGGCCGATTCGGCCCTTCGACGATCGATCCGGCGTCAACGTCGGAGCTTGCGATCATGTCCGTCGTGCTACCGGGTGACGTGAACTCGGTTGCCTCGCTCGACGCTGTCGGTGACCTGCGGACCGACATCGTCCCGGACGCCATCGAACCCGGAGTCGAAGTCCTCGTCGGAGGCGAGACGGCAACCACCGTCGACTTCCTCAGCCAGACGGATACCTACACCCCGATCGTCTTCGCTGTGGTGCTCGGTCTGAGCTTCGTGCTTCTGACCATCGCGTTCCGCTCGATCGTTATCCCCGCCAAGGCCATCGTGATGAACCTGCTCAGTGTGGGTGCCGCATATGGTCTGGTCGTAGCCTTCTTCCAGGCTGATGTCGGCCCCGAGTGGGTCAAGGGCATCGCGTCATTCCTCGGATTCAGCCAGGTCGAGGTGATCGAGGATTGGATCCCTCTGTTCCTCTTCTCGGTCCTCTTCGGCCTGTCCATGGACTACCACGTGTTCCTTCTGTCGAGGATCAAGGAACGGTTCGACATCACCAGGGACAACGCCGAATCCGTGGCCTACGGATTGCGCACAACGGGTGCGCTGATCACCGGTGCTGCCATCATCATGGTGGCGGTCTTCGCAGGGTTCTCAGCCGGGCGCCTGCCGACGTTCCAACAGATGGGGTTCGGCCTCGCAGTTGCTGTCCTGCTCGATGCAACCATCGTGCGCACGGTCCTCGTGCCAGCTTCGATGAAGTTGCTCGGAGAACGTAACTGGTATCTCCCTTCCTGGCTCGAGTGGATCCCGAACGTTTCGATCGAGGGGAGTCCAACGGTGGGAGCCGATGTGACGAGCGACAGAGAGGACAAGGAGATGGTGTCCACCTGACGATTGGCAAGCGCATGTTTGGGAAGGATCTGGGAGATGGGCTCCTGGACCCTTGATGGCGATTAGCTCTCGAGTGCAATCCCACTAACGCTCCTTGGGGTAACCCCAGGAAGTAGGCCTCGTAGGAAGATCCCCGGCACTCATACTGCTGGGGATCTTTTTCGTGTGTGGTTCGTGCGACCGATCCGGCAGAGTCGGGGAGATAGCAGGCAGTAACCGCCATGCTCTCGGCATCGCGGTTACTGACGGGTTGTAGGGTGTCAGGCATGCGATATCCGTTTCAGATGATCGACGTGTTCGGGTCGGGTGCCTTCACAGGCAACCCGGTGGCTGTTGTACACGATGCCGAAGGCTTGAGCACGAACGAGATGATGGAGATCACCCGCTGGCTCAACCTGTCTGAGACAACCTTCCTGCTCCCACCCACGACCGATGAGGCTGACTATCGCGTGCGGATATTCACCCTCAGGGGAGAATTGCCGTTCGCAGGCCACCCGACGCTCGGAACGTGCCATGCATGGCTGAGTACAGGCGGACAGCCTTCAGACGGCACCGTCATACAGGAGTGCGGCATCGGGTTGGTCCCTCTGAGGGCGCAGGATCGTCTGTCATTTGCCGCGCCACCTCTGATCCGCGGCGGACCGGTGGACGAAGGAGTTCTGGGGGGCATCGCTGCGGTTCTCGGCATCGAACCCACGACGATCGTTGATGCCGAGTGGGTGGACAATGGCCCTGGGTGGGTGGGCATTCTGCTCGAGAATCACGAATCGGTTCTTGCCCTCAAGCCCGACATCGGCCGATACGGCAGATCTGGCCAACTCGACATCGGTGTGATCGCGCCACATCCACATGGCAGTGATGTCGACTTCGAGGTCCGGGCGTTCTTCTCCGATGACAAGCTTCAACTCGTTGAGGACCCTGTCACGGGGAGTCTCAACGCATCGCTAGCACAGTGGCTGATCGGATCTGGCCGCGCACCCGACTCCTACGTTGCAGCTCAAGGAACGGCGATCGGTCGGGCAGGACGAATTTACATCACCAGGGATCGTTCGAACATCTGGGTGGGCGGGTCAACCGTGACGCACATCACTGGCGTGATCAGTTAGCTGGAGTCAGCCGGTGAGGTGTGTGAACGTCCTGTCCGGGCCCTCCCCGCGGACCAAGATGAGTTGGATACCGTTGTCGCCGTTCTGTAGTGCGGGTGGGGGAATCAGCGCACCGTATTCGGTGCCGCCGTCCTCGTTGACGTAGGTTCGTGTGACGGCGACGATCTGACCATTGACCGCAACTGCGATGATCATGTCTCCGGTGTCTGACGGTCCCGGGGTTACGACGCCGCGGAGCCACGCAGGGATGGAAGGTCCGTCGATGTCAACATCTGCGTAGCTATCGAGGCTCCTGATCGTTGCTCGGGTATCTGAACCTGGTTCGATGTCGATGTCTGCGATCGCAACTCCCAGAAGATCCGCTTGTCCAGGCGGAGCGAGCGCGTAGGGGCCGTCGGGGCCGAAGTGGGCGATCTTACGTGCAGCGATAGCTCTTGCTTCGGATCCGTCGACGCCGAACGTGATCACCCCCTTGGCTCCGTTGATCTGGCTCTGGGTACGAACCGGACGTTCCCCTGAGAACAGGGACGTTCCATCAACCGACCACGGGACATCGACGTCGAGCACGTCAGCAATTGTTGGCAGCACATCGATCGTCTCCACCCGGTAGTCGTCGACAATGCCGGCACCGAACTGGTCCGGGTACTTGATGAACAGCGGAATGGCAGCGATATCTCCGATGGTCTCTTCCGTTGCGTACCTGCGGTGGTAGGTGTCGGGTCGCACTGTGACCCCATGGTCCGCAAGCACGACGATGAGTGCCTCGTCGTAGATGCCCTCTGCCTTGAGCGTGTCGATGACCTCCCCCAGATAGGTGTCGACGAACTGCACCTGGAGAAGGTGCTGTTGGTAGGACTGGTCGACAAGCCATACGTCGTCACCCCATCCCGGGCTCACGGTGCCTGGAGCGCGGCCAGGCTTCGGGTAGGTCTGACCGCTCGGTAGATAGTTCCACGGGACGTGTGGGAGCAGGGAGTGGATGAAGTTCAGCGTTGGTTCTTCCTCTGACGGTGCGATGCCGTCGATGAACTCTGAGAGCCTGTCGAGTCGGTCGCCGTCGTAGACAACTTCCTGGAACCGCTCGATGATGTCGAAGT
>JAMBLJ010000276.1 GCA_023336815.1 Actinomycetes bacterium | reverse complement strand
CCATCCCCCGAGCTCGTCGCTGCGCTCCTCGCTTGTCCCCCTTGAAAGGGGAACTGGTCCCGGCAGAGCGACGTAGTCGTGATTCAGGGGGATGGGGGCCTGAGTCGTTCGGCCAACGTTGGTTGGGCTTCGAGAGACAGAGCGGGAACGCTTGTGCGTTCCTTGGGAATTGCCACCAGACCCTCGAGAATCTCCCAGCTGATGGCTGATGGCTGTCGTCTCTCGTCTCTCGTCTGCTGTCTGCTATCTGCTATCTGCTATCTGTTTTCAGCTGTCTGCTGAGAGCTAAATGTCGCCGTCTCCCACGAGTTGAGGACGGCGAGTAGTCGATGAGGGTCCTCGAGCATTGGTACATGCCCAAGGCCTTCGAAGAAGGCGACAGTCCAGTCAGGGCGTTGCTGTGATATCCAGCTTGCTGCGCTCACATGAACGAGTGCGTCTCGCATCCCGTGGACAAGAAGTGTCGGCTGGGTCACCTTGTGAATGAGCTTCGCGAACCGCCTATTGCGTATGACATAGGGAGCGATCGAGTTCATCGCCGAGACGAGTGAGTCCGTCGACCACGGCTGGGTGCGCCGGAGTTCAGCGATCTCGATTGCGTGTTCCCATACCGACTCATCGAGTCGTGAAGCGTCGGCTGTTACGAACTCCAGTGCCTCGTGAACACCCTCGTCCGGAGTGACCGAGGAGCGATACGCTTCGATCAGACGTTTCCCGAAAAAGGGGATCAGCGGGACCGAGAGGCGGGCTGCTGCACGGGGGTCGATCGATAACCAGGAGAACACGGGTGCGGCCGGGTCGATGAGGACGAGACCGGTGACCTTGTCCGGGTACAACTCGGCCGTCAGGATCGAGATCAGTCCACCCATCGAGTTCCCGATCAGCCGGGCCTGACCTCCGTAGTGATCGATGACATCAGCAACGAGCCGGGCGTTGCGCTCGACAGTTGTGTCGCCGTCGAGCGGCTCCGTGTATCCGAACCCCGAAAGATCCGGTGCTACCACGCGATGGGTCTCTGCAAGATCTGGTGCGATGAGATCCCAGTTGTAGGCCGACCCTTCAAGGCCATGAACACACACGATGAGCGCGCCGGAACCCCCATAGTCGAGGATGCTGACCTTTCCACCTGCGTCGATCGTTGTTCGCTCCATGGTCATGTAACACCGAGCCCATCGAGCAATCTTCCCGTATCTGTCTGTGTGAAGACGCCCTGGAAGTAGAAGCGATCGATGCCGAGGTTTGCGAACGTTGCAAGCGTCTCGTTCACCTGTTCGTACGTACCCCGTGGCGTTTGTCGTTTTTCGAAGTGGGCATCGAGTTCCTCCCGACTGAGTCCCTCTTCCGCCGCGATCTCGTTCATGCGATCTTCGAATTCCGCCGATGTTGCCTCCGCGATCACCTGTCCACTTGACGAAATGCGAATAGCCTCGGGATCTCTGCCAGCCGCGAGCGCCGCGTCCCGGAATCGTCTCAGCCGATCCGTGAGATCCGGACCTGGGTAGATGTTGAACTCGTCGGCGAACTGACCCGCCAACCGTGGTGTTTTGTGGGATCCGGTGCCGCCAACCAGGATCGGTATCTTGCCAAGCGGAGGTGGAGCCAGCGGGAATGACTCGAGCTGGTAATAGGTACCCTG
>JAMBLJ010000275.1 GCA_023336815.1 Actinomycetes bacterium | reverse complement strand
TTATTGAACATCCGACTACCCGTCCGCCGGAGACGGCTGCTCATCCGCCATTGGTTGTGATCCTGCCGCTTTGGTTTTTTAGTGAGGCGCCGAGCAGAAGCTCCCCGGTCTGGGTGAGATGCTGTAGTTCCACCTTCCGAGGGTATCGGCAGGGCTCAACGCGAGCTGTCTCATCTCGGGGTTCGTGATTCTGATACCTTTTTCGTAGACCCGGCGGTCACGGTACGCTTCGACGCGAAGTCCGGTCGTGGTTCGGGTGTTGCGGACGAAATTGACAACTGTGTCGAAGCTCACGAGGGGTTCCCCGGCCCAGTTCTTACTGATCTCGCTGAACATGCGGTGCTCGATTGGGTTCCACTTGCTCGTTCCTGTCGGATAGTGGGCTACCGTGATTGTGAGTCCAATCTCGTCAGCGAGTTTCTCCTGGAGAAACCACTTCCAGGCTCGGGGTCTGGCTCCATTGCTTCCACCACTGTCGGCCAGAACGAGTAGCCGTTTGCTCGTCGGATAGTCGTTCTGACCGTGCATAAGCCACCAGTGGGCAATACTGTTGACTGCGAACTGCGGAGTGTCCGCCGATTGACCGACGACAACGACCCCAAAGACCCTGGCGATGTCGAAGATCCCGTAAGGGGCCGCGATTCCGAGAGCCTCAGATCGGAAGTCATGGTCCCTGACGGCCTTGGCTATGAGACGCCATGTTCGCCCAGGGTTCTTGAACATACCGATCAGCTCCTTCTTCTTCGTGTCAACGCTGATGACGGGGTCACCAGCGTCCATGAACTCCTGCTGTTGTCTTTTGATGATGGCGAACTGCGTATCTCGATCAGGGCTGTTGCCCGCCGTGAGGCATTTCCTGTTGCTCTTGAGCGAGTAGCCCATGTCTCCGAGCAGCCGACGTACAACCGTTGCCGACACCCGGATCCCAGCTCTTTCTGCGAGACATTCGGCGACCTTCCTGGCGGTTTCATGTGTCCATCTCTTGTTCGACATGGGGTCACCAGCCGTATCGGCCTCCAGTATCGAGCGGATCTCATCGATCAGCTGCGGGCTTTTTTTTCCGCAAGCTTGTCGCCGCCACCTGCTCGTCGAACTCGCCCACGGTCCACACGGCCACCGATGAGTTCTTGGCGTCCTGTCGCCACGGTGTGTGAATCAAGCCCCAGAAGATCAGCAGCCTTCCGGTCGCCTCCGTATCCCATCTTGGCTGCTTCCAGACCAGCGAAGAGCCGCCTTTGTTTCTCGTCGAGAAGACTGAAGAACAAAATGATCCCTGCCCTCAACTCATCGGAAAGCGCCTCTGGTTCGAGCCCCGCACCCACGTCGTGAGGCACGTCTCGGTCGTCACGCATCAGCTCTTGGCGACGCCGTTGCCCCGTCTCTGCGGCCAGATAGACAAAGCTCCTCCCTGCCTTGGAACGCGCGATTGTTCCACGGCGGACGAGCTGTAACAGCGCGTGCTTGACCTCGACCTGAAGGACAGCCTCAAGGGAAGAGGGAGTGAACCCAGCCTCAGACTGCACGACCAAAGATGTCACCGTTTCGAGTAGGTTTCCGTACCGGCTGAACTTCACCCCACGGCACGACCACAAGCCTCGCTCGTCGAAGACCGGGACATCGGGCAATGTGTAATAGCTTCCACGATGCGAGTAGCTGGAAACGTAGCCGAGTCTCGACAGCGACCTGAAAACTGTCATCGTCCCTTTCGTGCCGATTGCCTTCTTGAGCTCGTCGATCGTCGCTATCGAATTGGTATTCAACAACTTACGTGCTTCCTGATCTCGAGCGTCGGTGATCTTCATTGGTAGAAATCCCCCTTTGCGATCGATTGATGGGGGAATTATATCACAAACAAAGACGCCATTTGCCGACTCAAAAGATAACAGCCATATGCGTTTTGTTAGAACTTGCTCTCTCCGTCAGGCAAACCACTGATGGTATAGCTGCCCTCGAGAATGTGAAGTTAAATCCGCGCGGACCCTAAGTGAGAACGGTGGGCCGGGAGTGCGATGGGAGAGCACGGCCTACGCCGGAACTCACTGGGTCGAGGCATTTGTCATAAAAGATGGCGTCTGCGTCGCACGCTCTGGGCGAAAATACGTCCGGGTCCGGGGCTGAGCCCCTACCCATTCTGGTACAACATCGCGATCAAGTGCCAGGCCCGTGATTATCGTGACAACTCATTATGGCCCTTGAGCGCAACACGATAGTCACGGCCCTGGTTCCTATCTCTCGTCGCCCTCTGCCCGGCCGTTCTCGGCAAGTCGGTCCAATCCCAGCTCATGATCCTCGGCAGCACGAGCCTCGGCGGCTACATCATCCTGGTGGAGAAGCTCGCCGAATCAGTGCCAGGCATTAGGA
>JAMBLJ010000274.1 GCA_023336815.1 Actinomycetes bacterium | reverse complement strand
GCTGTCTGCTGTCTGCTGTCTGCTGTCTGCTGTCTGCTGTCTGCTACAACGACAGGGCGGCCCAGGTAGCGCGGCCGAGGGCGAAAGAACGGCCAGCTCCAACGATCGCGGATCCGGCGGCAACGGTGCCGTCGGCATCGAGGACGATCATCACGATGTCAACACCCTCGACCCTGCGATCCTCTATCTCAATGATCAGTGGGTCGGGGATTCCAGGCTGGGCAAGTCGTGCGGCGGCCATAACAACGGCTGTCTCGACACCCCCCTCAGTGCTCGATGCCGGTTGAGACTCGGTTCTTCCGTCGGTTGCGGATACAGTCACGACGATGCCATCGCGACCTTCAGCGACAGCGACATGGTCGATGCGGGCCACCACGGCAACGAGCGGCTGCTGGTCCGCCGGCGGCACGATCTCGTCGGATCGGTCAGGCTCAGCGTTCTCTTCTTCAGACGCAATGACCGCTGCGCTCGGTGTGGTCACTGGGGGGGAGGACGTCCACGACCCCGGAACCGGTGAGGCTTCGACGGCAGGAGGTGACGGCTCGCGAGCATCATCTACGGCATCCTCGTGTGTGTCTGTGATACCAGGTTCGCTGTCTTCTGAGTGCTCCACGGTGTCGATGTCTTCCTTGTCGGTAAGGGCATCTGTGAGGTCGATGACCTTGTTCGTGTCGCTGTCGTGTTCTGGCGAAGACACATCAGTCTTGTCTGCTGGTGCGAGTACGGCGACGGACGACGCGGTCTGGTCTGATTTGGTCTCTTCGGGTTCCTGCTCAGGGACAGACGCAACGTTCGGTTGGACAAGGGGTAAGTCGCTGTCGTTTTCCGAACGAGCCTCAGCCGGTGTATCCTCGCCTGGTAGTCGTGTATCGGTGCCTAGACCGTGTTTGGTAAGCACACGTCGGATCTCACCACCTACGGCGCGCTGGTCTGCGCCTTCAGCAATCCGTATTCGTAGACCTGCCGGGGATGACCCCGACCCGTCGACTTCTGCACCCTCGACACCTGGAATGTCGAGGAGATCTTCCTCAAGAGAGCGCGAATTCACGTCTCCACCTCCGTGCCCTCATGGGCAGTTCTTTCGCCTCCACTCAAGATACGAAACGACGTCTCGCGGAACAAGGACCATTTCGGCGTGTCCATAAGCAGTAGTCACTCGCCACACGATGACATTGCGGTCAGGAATCGGGAGAAACGGTGGGCGTCTCCACCAACCCTCCGGCGAAAACGCGAGCGCTGCACCAACACCAGACAGCCACAACCATGGGCGGACGGCGATCGCAAAGGCGATACTTTTGTTCAACACAACACGCAACGTAGCGTCCCTGGGACACCTCGTATGTCTTCGCTCCAGTGAGCGGGTATCGTCTGGGTGCTCTATAAGGACATAGGAGGAGGCAACGTGTCCCTATCGCCAGACGATCTCGCGTGGTTCGATGACCGTTTCCGCAAGGTCACGGACAACATCGAACGCGTGATCCAGGGCAAGAGATCGACGATCGAACTCGTTGTGGTCGGCCTGATCGCGGAAGGCCATGTACTCATCGAGGACGTACCCGGTGTGGGCAAGACGCTGCTCGCCAAGGCACTTGCACGGTCCATCGATTGCACGTTCCAACGGATCCAGTTCACCCCAGATCTCCTTCCCTCCGATGTGACAGGTGTATCGGTGTGGGACCGCGAACGTGGCACCTTCACGTTCCGACCGGGTCCGATATTCGCTCATGTTGTTCTCGGAGACGAGATCAACAGGGCGAGTCCAAAAACTCAGGCTGCCCTTCTCGAGGCCATGGAGGAGCGACAGGTCACTGTGGATGCGCAGACCCACATCCTCGAGCCACCATTCATCGTGATAGCAACACAGAACCCAATCGAGCACGAGGGAACGTATCCGCTCCCTGAGGCGCAACTCGATAGGTTCATGATGCGGGTCACGATGGGCTACCCGGATCGTGCGAAAGAACTCGAGATGCTCGACCGACACGGTTCCGGATCGAGCCTGGAGGATCTTAAACCCGTGATCCACGCAGAAGATGTCGTCCGTATGGCGTCGATCGCACGAGAAGTCCATGTTGCGGACGTTCTCAAGGGATATCTGATCGATATTGCCGAGACAACTCGCAACCATCCCGATATCTTGCTTGGTGCCTCTCCACGAGCCACGTTGTTCCTCCAGCGAGCGGCACGCTCGATAGCTGCAGCGGATGGACGCGACTACGCAAGCCCAGACGACGTCAAAGCCGTGCTGACACCGGTTCTCAACCACAGGTTGATCGTGAAACCCGAGGCCCAGATGCGCGGGATCACCACCGTAGAGGTGGTCGACCACATCACCGCAACCGTTCCAGTTCCGGGGACAAGGGCCGCTGGCTGATGCCGACCACAAGAGGCTGGGCCGCGATAGGTGCAGCTGCCGCTCTGGCGGTTTTGTGGGCGGGATTCGGTGAGGATCTGCTCCTTGCTCTCGCAGTGTTCCTGTTCGCTGCTGTTCTGGGAGGATCAGCGTATGTGCGTCTCGCCGGACCAAGGCTGATCCTGCGGAGGCGGATCAACCCGGAACAGCTTCACGATGGGGAGCGCGCCCTTGTGGATCTGTCTCTCGAGTCGAAGCGGAAGGTGTACCGCGTCTCCGTTGAGGATCGTGTGCATGGCCTGGGGTCTGCGACCTTCGTGGCGGACCGCGTAGCCGATGGAGATGCAATGGCGGGAAGGTACGAGGTTCTGTGTCGACCGCGGGGTGTGTACACCGTGGGACCATCGAACGTCCGCATCGGCGACCCGCTCGGCTTCACGGAAGCGACTTCGACCTTCGGGAGTACGGACCGTCTGGTTGTATATCCACGGATCGAGGAGCTCACGGGTGTCCCGACGGGGCGTGGCCAGGATCAAACGATCGCTACTTCGAGAGCTGCGTTCTGGCATACCGGTGGGGAGGACTTCTTCACCCTTCGCGAATACCAGCAAGGGGACGATCTGCGAAAGGTTCACTGGCCATCGTCAGCGCGCCGCGACACGCTGATGATCAAGCAACTCGAGATGCCATGGCAGTCGCGGGCATTCGTCGTTCTCGACCCACGGGTCGAGCCACATATATCGGCCGAGAGCTTCGAGCAAGCGGTTCGAGGTGCAGCGTCGACACTGCACCATCTGTTCCGATCCGGGTACACCCCGACGATGTGGGCGGGGTCAGGGAACGGTACGGTCGTTGGATCCGGAGAGACCTACAGAATCGCGATGGAAGAACTCGCTGTTATCCGCCCTGACCGTGGCGTCGATCTTGGCCATCTTGTTTCCCGGCTGCGACGGAGCGGGATGGCGGGGGGTGTACTCGTGATGGTGACAGGCGCACCCGATGCAACCGACCTCGCGGCATTTCATCTTCTTAGTCAAGATTTCTACAGAACAGTCGTACTCTCTGTGTCAGACGACGACAATGACAGTCTGATCGGCTTCGCCCGAGCCGGTGCACGAGTGGTCCGAACAACAGCCGCCGGCGAATGGGCAGAGCCGTGGCGCAACGCAATGGAGCATGGATGGTCTACCGCTTCAGCTGGTTAGCAGGGATAGCAGCGATCGGGCTCGCTTTCTGGGAGCTCTCGTTCATCCTGCGCAGCTCGGTCGTTGGCACGCCGTGGCAACTTGCGATCCTGATCGCTGCCGTTCTTGGGGCGGGGATCACATGGTCCCTGCTCGCATTTCGGGCGACTGCGCTTCTCGTTGCGGTAGGGAACATCGCGGCATTCATCATCACCGCCGGTCTGCTGATAGCACCGAAGACGCTCTGGACGATCTTCCCAACATCGGCGACATGGCAAGCGCTGGTGTTCGAGATGGAACGTGCTCTCGAGGTGATCAGGTATGGCGTGGAACCAGTCCGACCGGTTCCAGGTCTGGTACTCCTACTTGCTGTGCTGTTCTGGACGCTCGGGTTCCTTCTCGTGGCTGGTCTTCTGAACGATCGGCCGTTCGTTGCTCTCATCACCCCGATGATCGTCGCTCTTCAGTTCGTTATCATCGATCGCAAGGCAATCGGCGTCGTGCACATGGCCATATTCCTTTCCGTCGTTGCTTTCGGTCTCCTCGCCGTACGTGTCGACGAACGAGATCGAGGGTCGGGGCGACTCCAACGCGTCAACGCAACGTCTCCTCCCTCGAGTAGACCGTCACCTGCGGTTACGGGGCTTGTCATCGCAACGATGGCAGTTGCAATCGGTGCTGTCGTGTTCCTCGGCAACTCTGTCCCTACCGACGGTCTCGTCACCTGGCGAACACCGTCTGGATACTCCGACGAGTACTCCGGATCAGTGTCGTACAACCCCTACACCGATATCAAGGCTTCCCTCATCAAGCAGACGAACAACCCGCTGTTCGTAGCTGAGATCGACGGGATCGAACCCGATCAGGTGCGCTTTCGCACCGTCACGCTGGACGTGTACAGGGATGGACGCTGGCAGACGGACAGGGTCAAGGCTTTCCCCTCGGACGAGGAGCCATGGATCGAGGAATCCCAGGTGTATCGCGGTGAGACGACCGCGGTCACGGCGTCCATCAGAATCGAGAACCTCTCACAACCGTGGCTACCAGCACCAACAACCTCGAGCTTCGTTGCAATGGCAAACGAAGCGGATCAGAAATCTCTCAGGGTCCGACGGCTCGATGGATCGTTGTTCCTTCCTGGTGACGTGACCTATGAGGGCATGGAGTACACGATCCAGGCCGAGATCGCTCGCTACGACGGGGCTACTCTCGCCGCCCTTGCCCGGACGGAAGATGGAACGCTGAGTCCCCTGTTCCAGGCCGCTGCGGACGACAACCAGTTCATCCCCGAAGCGACGATCGACCTTGAGTCGTTGGTGCTGGACGACGAGGAATTTTGGACGGAGTATCCCGACGATCTCGGCGCTGGCGTGATCGCCCTCGCCGCGGAGAAAACGGCCAATCTCGAGACGAACTATGAAAAGGCGATCGCCCTCGAACAGTACTTCCGGTTCTCCGGCGAATTCGTGTACAACGACAGCGTGCCAGGCGAGTTCACCACGGCGTCTGTCAACGATTGGCTAACCGATGAGGACAATCCGTACGTCCGTAACGGATACTGCGAACAGTTCGCGACGTCGATGGCGCTCATGGCTCGATCGCTTGGGATCCCGGCTCGTGTTGTCTTGGGGTTCGCCCCTGGTGAGAAGATCAACGGCAACGAGACCCAGGTATTGATCATGGACCGCAACGCACATAGCTGGGTTGAGATATGGATCCCCAGGTTCGGTTGGATGATGTTCGACCCGACGCCACGACGTGGATACGCCGCTGACACCGTCAACTCGACATTGTCGGAGTACCTCGACTTCTCCCCCGCTGACTACGTTGAAGAGATCCCGGAACCCGAACTCGACATCTCGGATAGCGGTTCTGGTGGGCCGACGGCTCGATTCGATCCGATCGAACGAACCGAAGGGCGCGCACCTGCTGGCGGTGGACTCGACAACGATCTGGCAACCGGTTTCACCCTCCCTGACTGGGTCGGACGGTTCGCTTTCATCGCAACGATCATCGTCCTCATCGCAACGGTCGGACCGATCACGAAGTGGCTCAGGTCACGAAGACGACGCAAGCTCATCGCCGACGGCGATGTAACCGCGGCATGGGATGACATCACTGAGCGTCTTGCCGACCTCGGTGACCCTGTTGACCCTGCCACAACACCTCTCGAGGCGGCCCGGTCCGTCGATCGAGCCTTCGTGCCTCTCGCGCGCACGTACGGTGACGCCTTGTACGGAGACCACGCAAGTTCAACCGCCGTCATCGATCGAGCCGCCGTCGAACACGAACGTGCAACGCTTCACATGAACGAGCACTATTCGAAGGTCGAACGGCTGAGGGCCGCATACCGTCCGACGCGACTGATCGGTCGATGGCAGAGGTTCAGAGGACGCAGGAACGGAAAGCGGCCGAGCTGACGGACGTCAGCCAGTTCCTTCGGATCGGACGTCGTCTTCGACGGTTGCAAGCATCGAACGGAAACTCTCCCTATCGAGTTCGAACTTGGTCACATCATCTTCGACGTCCTGGGCGATCTCATCGATCTTGACGAAGAACGCAAGCTGACCTTGTCGGAGTGCATCGAGAAGTTCTGCATCGTTATGTGCCACAGCGAAGATCGTTTGCCCATCGGTAACGAGCTTGATGGTTGACAACTGTTCATCCATGTCGCCAGTTCGTCTGAGATAGTCCCAGGCTCGGCGGACACGCTGAATCGATAGGCCGTTGTCGAGAAGGCTCTTGACGACCCTGAGACCGACAAGATCCCGGAAACTGTAGATGCGGCGACGACCCGGACGTCCGTCTGTTGTCTGGATGGATGGCTTCACAAGACCAACCTTGTCCCAATACCGAAGTTGGTGCTGCGTACACGCAGTCAACTCGCACGCCTGTGCGGCGGTGAAACCCTCCAAGACCCTTCTCCCTTGCGCTCTGCTTGCGGACGTCATGAGGCTGTCCACGTTCTTGTTTGCCCTGATCACCTGGACCCTCGCTTCAGGTGGGGCGGTGGGCCATCCTAGTCACCCTGTTGCCACCTGCGCCCAAGCCGTTCCATGAAGGAATCAAGGACTCCGGTCGCTCCCCGCGCCTCGCGATGTGACCCAACAGCGTGCGCCATCCATCCCGCAGAACCGACCATGATCAGGAATCCGACTCCAGCGACGATCCATGTCTGCGTGAAGGAGGCGAACATCACAACGGCACCCAACACGAACACGACCGCAGCCAGACGCATCTTCCAACGATCCCGACCCGTGCGGACAGCCTTTGCGACCTTTTGCGCGAGTTTGGGATCCTCCTCGTATAGCTGTCGCTCGATCTCATCGAGAATCTTCTGCTCGTGCTCGTTCAGAGACATTTCCTATCCCGTAAGTTGGACGGGGTGACTTCCTTGCCACAGTATACAACTCCCGTCAGTACCCGCTACGAAGGAATGTCGCGATGAAGTCAAACCGTTGAACCGGTGATGCCCTACCGTTGCGCCATGATCGTGCTGTACCTCATCCGACATGGAGAAGTCGACAATCCGAACCATGTCGTCTATGCGAATCTTCCCGGATTCGATCTGTCTTGCAACGGTGTGCTTCAAGCACACGCCACAGGGAACCATCTCGCAAACGCACGCATCGATGCCGTCATTTCATCCCCCCTCGAGCGCGCCTTGCATACCGCGGTCCCCATTGCGCATCGCAATGATGTCGCCATCAGCATCGACCACAGGCTCACGGAAACCGGGATGTATCCGGCGTGGACAGGGAAACGATGGGAGGAAGTTGAGATCGATCATGCCAGCCAGCTGGCTGGCTACCTCGAGGATGCAACGGCACTCAGCGATGTACATGAAACCGTGTCGTCGATCGCTGCCCGCGT
>JAMBLJ010000273.1 GCA_023336815.1 Actinomycetes bacterium | reverse complement strand
TCCTCTCCGCTTCTCCGGCGTTGGGGGCGTTGATCGGGTTCGTGTTCGGGCTCTTCAGAGGTCTGCCCGTGTTGACGACCTCACGCATTCACGATTCAGAGTCGTTGCGGACGTACCATCTCGGCATGGCACGTTTCTCCGGACAGGCTCGAGTTGTGACGCTCACGGCGCAGTCAGCGGTGCTCGCGAGCATGATCGCCCTGGTGGTAGTGCTATGACACTGGTCCAGGGTTCGGGATTCGCTGTTGATGTTCCTGCCGCGTGGGAGGTGAACATCCGCCCCGAGTCCGCGATGCTACTCAGTGGCGACGACGGGGTCATCGAACCCGCCGTGTTACACATGGCGAACTTCCAGTTGCCCCAAGAACTTGCTGAATACGGCGACGAGCTGTACACAGATCTGGGTCCCGCGGACGTGTTCGTTGCGGTGATCGACTTCGGGCCGCTCGCAGCAGACCAGGGACTGTTCGGTCACAAGGGGATGCAGCTCCCGTTGGCCCTGGAGGATTTCTCAGAGGACGCTGCCGTCCGCGGACTTCAGGGCGGTACAGCCGCACAACAGTTCTTCCAAGCTTCCGGACGTGGCTACTGCCTGTACGTGGTCATAGGCTCACATAGGGAACGCGCAGACGTCCTCCTGGAACTCAACACTGTTCTCGCATCTGTCGAAATGGGAACGAGCTGAGTCCTCTCCGTTCCATCGACCGTTCGTGTTTGCTAAGTCGGTGAAAGTAGACTCATTTCGACCGATCGTCTCTTGGAGATTCGGTCGTGACGTGAGAGGTTCATGCGTGGATATCCAAGGAAAAGGTTCTCGTCGTTCGATGGCGTGTGAGCTGGCGTGGGCGGACTGCCGTCGTCTCATGGGCGTGGACCCAATCGCTTCGCTCCGATGACCGATCAGGACCTCACCGACGAGCCTGGCGTTTCCCCCTGGTTCACGACCACCCGATGGATCGAAGCTCTTACCCTCCTTGGCATCGTGGTGCTGTTCAGCGTTCAGGCTCTGGTCATCATTCAATCGGGATCGCCTTTCGGCCACGATGAGGCTGTGTACTCACTCAGAGCGAGAGACTTTCTGACGGGCGACGTGTCCGGATGGTACTGGTTCCCGTTCAGGGCGCCAGGGTTGCCGCTGGCTCTCACGCCGGTCGCAGCGATCCGTGCGACGGAACCGTACCTGCGGCTTGTGATCACCGGATTCGGGGTCCTGCTTGTGGTCTCGACGTGGTGGCTGGGCCGTACGATGTTCGGGAGGAGGGCGGGTCTCATCGCTGCAGCCGGAATAGCCATGAGCCCTGCGATTCTCGGTGCGAGCGTTCAAGTATGGCCTGATGTCCCTGGAGCGGCGGTAGGCCTGTTCGCTGTTGCTCTGTACGCCTGGGCGCTTGCTCGTGAGCGGTTGACGGTGCCCATCATGCTGGCTCTCGGGATCCTCACGGGAACGGCTACGCTCATCCGATTCGGTGCCCCAATCCCAATCGGTGTGGGGCTGACCGCCGTCACCATATGGCGTTTTAGGTATGCCATAGCTGAATGGCAGCGCGTGGTCGGCGCAGGAGTCGCGGCGAGCGTGATTCCCGCAGTGATTCTCCTTGTGCCCGGTGCTACTGCCTGGGCGCAGTGGACAGCCAACGTGGAACCGATCGCGGCGTTCAGGTCGTTCGTCTTCCTGCAGGAGTCCAACGACCTCCCATGGACGGCGGGCTTCGTTGATTACTGGAGTCTTCGGGGCAAAATCGTCGGTACCGCGACTGTGGCATTCGTTCTGGGAATTGGTCTGCTCTCTGCCGTTCTCGGTGCTGCTCAGCGCGAGATCAGCCGCCTGGCCTTGTTCGTTGTCGTCGGTGCGGGAGTCCTGACCACTGGTGCCCTGGCGTTTGTCCTTCACGGAGAGGTCCGTTACCTCGCTCCTGCCATCCCGTGGGTGTGGATCGGCACCGGTGTGGGTATCGGCTATCTGACGAAGCACTGGAGTCGGGTGACAACCGTCGTCCTCGGTGTGGCAGTCCTCCTCGTCGGCCTGTCCACGTCGTCTGCGGTTGTTGCAAAGAAGTTCGAGTTCAACCGCAACGCGTTCTCCGCAATTCAATCTGCAGCGATCGTCATCGATGATGCATCTGATGACTACACGTGCTCAGTGATCACCAGCTACACGCCGCAGGTCGGCTGGTACGCGAAGTGTGTGGTGTTCCCGTTCGATCGTCTCAGCGTCGGACTCGATGCGATCGGACGTCCGGATGGTGACAGGTATCTGATGATGGTGTCACAGGGGAAGAGGCAACCCGCTGGCGTCCTCCTCGAGGAGTACCTAGACGAGACATCGGGTGTATTCGTGGAGGTCGGAAACGCAGGCGCCGGCAGAAGGCAGCACGTGATCGTGTACGACATAGGTGATGCCAGGTAACCGTCGGGTCTCGTAATGGTCAGTACCTGTGTGATCACACCGAGGTGATGTGGGGATCGCCCAGCCAGACATACCTATGTGCGGACACATCGCTGGTTTAGCCACACAGCTGCATCCTTGAAGGTGTCAACGCGATCGAATGGAACGGTCCAGTCCTCATCTGGAGCAATGAGCAAGATGCTGGCCCCTGCAGCTTGGCCTCCGCGAGCATCTGATGGTTGATCACCCACCATGACGGTTTCGTCTGGCGCTACCCCGTACTGGCTGGCAAGCCCTGCCAGGATCGCATCCTTGGAGCGGGGACTCCCCTCGATCTCGCTGAAGAATCGGCTGATGCCCTTCCTGTCCGTGATTCGGCGGAGTTCGGCTGTCGGCGTCGCTGATGCGATCGCGACAGGGAAATCGCCATGCAGTGACGTGAGGAACTCAATGACGCCATCGAATAACGGTGCAGCCACGACGGCATCCTCAACGAGGCTGGAGAATCGGTCGGCGACATCGTCGACCCTCTGCTCGCTCGGTGGTGTTCCGATGAGTTCGCTCTCCACGTAACGGATCTTGTCGTACCGAGACACACCAGCGTTCTTGAGGTGGTATGACAGCACCTTGTCCGCGAACTTAGGACCCTGCTCTTCGAGGTAGAGGTCGTAGAAGGCGTCGGTCTTGACATCAGCTGAATCGCACAGTGTTCCGTCGAAGTCGAATAC
>JAMBLJ010000272.1 GCA_023336815.1 Actinomycetes bacterium | reverse complement strand
TAGCGAGGGCGGCGAAGCGCAAGTATCCGCTGGGTTTGTCGCGAATCGGGCGACGCAGTCGTAGTCGCGCTACGTCGAGGAGCGCGATTTGAGACAAGCACTGCGGGACGCGGCGATTCGCCGTCCGCAGTAGACACCCGGTGAGAAGTGCGGGTTAGGAAACCTCCAGTTGAGATGTCCTTCTCGGAGCGTACGTGTTGCGTGCAACCTTTCACAAGAAACTCTCGTCTAACTTGCTGATGGCAGGCTTGGATTGATGGCTATTGCGGGCGTCGTCTCGGTTGGCGAGATGCGACCGCCGGGCTGATTTCTCATCATCATGCGGGACCGAGAGTCCCTGGGAGGCACCTTCATGGTCCGAAACACTCGCGCAGATGCGGTTTTTGCCATTCGGATGATGGCGAGTCGACCCGGTTTCGCCGCTGTCGTGATCTTGACCCTGGCAGTGGGAATCGGAGCTACCACGGCCACGTTTGGGACCATCTATGCGGCGCTTCTGAGTAGCCTCCCCTTCGACGAACCCGGCCGGCTAATAATGGGCCGGGCCACGTTCGGTGGCAATGTCAATCCGTGGGTCTCCGGTTACGACTACTACGACTATCGGGATCAGAGCCATTCATTCGAGTCCTTGTCAGCCTTCATGTTTGGAGGTCGCGTCACGATCCTCGGAGGAGCAGAACCGGAGTTAGTCGATTCTGCCTACGCCACCTGGGATCTTTTCCACACTCTACGGGTGAAACCGGCCGCCGGCCGTCTTTTCATGGCTGACGAGGGGGTGGAAGGTGGGCCCAACGTCATCATGGTGAGCCACGCCTACTGGCAGCGAAGGCTCGGGGGAGCATCGGACGCGGTGGGCAGTGGGCTCATCGTGGACGGTTCCCCAAATACCGTGGTTGGTGTCCTGCCCGCCGGTTTTCACTTCCTTAGTGATGCCGATATCTGGCGGCTGACCTACCGCGACGGACCTGGGGCAACCGCCCGCAGGTGGCACAACCTCCTTCTCGTCGGACGGCTCAATCCGGGCATTACTGTCCGGCAGGCCCAGGCCGAAGTGGATGCCATCTCCCATCGCTTGCAGGAACTTCATCCCGATACCAACGACCGGAAGGCGCTTGCCGTAACCGACCTGCACGAAGCGCTGGTCGAGAACGTGCGCCCGAGCCTGCTGCTGCTCATGGCGGCCGTTTCCTTGGTGCTGCTTCTCGCGTGTGGCAACGTGGCAGGACTCCTTCTGGCACGGGGACAGGGCCGTCTCACCGAGATCGCCATTCGTTCGGCCATGGGAGCGTCCCGGTGGCGACTGGTGCGCCAGCTGCTCACCGAAAGTACGCTCATGGCCATGATGGCTGGCCTTGCAGGCGTCGTGCTCGCCTTCGTGTTCCAAGGACTTCTGATCCGTCTCCTTCCCGTGGGTCAGCTCGGGATTACCCGGCCGGCGATCCACGCACCCGTACTTTTCTTCGCGGCAGGGATTTCGATCGCCACGGGAATCCTCTTCGGTGTGGTACCGGCGTTGCAGGGCACCATCATCAACCTCTCGCAACAGCTCAAGACTGGTACCCGTGCTACGTGGGTCCGCGGCAGTTCCATGCTCCGCAACGGGCTCGTCGTCTTGCAGGTTGCGATCTCCGTCATGTTGTTGATCGGGGCGGGGTTGTTGATCCAAAGCCTGGCCCTTCAGATGCACGTCAATCTCGGCTTCGATCCAGTGAATGTCCTCACGGCCGGTGTACGTCTTCCAGACAGTGACTACCCGAACCCCGAGATGCGGATCGTCTTCTTCGACTCCCTCGTCGAAAAAGTCGGGGCCCTGCCTGGCGTGGCTTCCGTCGGGCTGGTCAACCGGCTTCCCATCAGTCAAGGGGGCGGCAACATCTACCTATATGCAGAGGACCAAGGACCAGAGGACGTGCAATCGAGCATGAATCGGTCAGCCGATTTTCGGTATGTGGTCCCCGGCTACCTCGAGACCATGGGAATCCCACTTCTGGCGGGCCGCGACATCTCCAAGACAGATTCTGACGGGTCTCCTCGGGTAATGATCATCAGCGAGTCGCTGGCGGAGCTGTTTTTCCCCGGCCGAAATCCCCTCGGAGAGAGGCTCCTCGTAGACATGGGAGAGCTGACAGCTCACGAGGTGGTGGGGGTCGTGGGAAATGCTCGTTTGAGGAGTCTTACGAACGATCCCTTCCACGCCATGTACATGTCGTACTACCAGATCGCGGAGAATGCGATGCACTTGGCGGTCCGGGCGCAGGGTGATCCGGCGACGCTCGTCGGGCCCATAAGGGAGATCCTCAGGGCGAAGGACCCGAACATACCTTTAGCCGAACCGGCAACGATGGTGTCGATCATCGATAATGCGCTGTCCGACTATCGAGTCATTACTTCATCGCTGGGTCTTCTTTCCGTCATCGCGCTGCTCCTGGCATTGGTTGGTCTGTATGGCGTGCTCTCCTACTACGTGGTTCAGCACTATCACGAGATCGGTGTAAGGATGGTTTTGGGAGCAAACGCCCGGCAGGTGGCGAATTTGGTTCTCACGCGTGGAATGGCACTCGTGGGTATTGGGTTGGTCGTCGGGTTAGCCGCCTCTTACTGGGCGACCAATCTCATCCAGCGACTCCTGTTCGGCGTGGGTTCAACCGATCCGATCACGTTCTTCGTTACCGCCCTGGGTTTTGGGTTGATTGCCCTGATGGCTTGTCTGGTGCCCGCTTGGCGCGCCACTCGGGCCGATCCGGTCCTCACGCTTCAGGCAGAGTAGGCCACATGGGTGCCGCCTTCCGCGCTGTCGCGTTGTGATGGATGGGTGGCACCCAAGTAAATGCTACCCTGCAGGTTCGTAAGGGGAGGAACCATGGGCGAACTCAAGGGTTCACAGAGGAAGTACCTGCGGGGCGTTGCCCACGGCTACAAACCGCTGGTGCAGATAGGAAAAGAGGGGCTGAGCGAAAGCGTGGTTCGCGCCATCGACACCGCCCTCGAGGCCCACGAGTTGATCAAGGTGAAAATCGCTGCCGAACGGGACGATCGGGAGCAGTTCGTGCCCCTCATCGAGGCGCGCGTCAACTGCGCATGCGTGGGCACAGTGGGGCGGATGGCAATTCTCTACCGCGAGCATCCAGATCCTGAGAAACGGAAGATCGCTGTTCCGGGGACGGGCGAACGCGAAGGATAGGCGCCGTTCATGGGTGCATGGGTGTCACTCCTCGCATTGTTGCATTGTGAAAGGGGCCGCAACGGTGGCACCCTGAAAGCTATTGAACCGCGAGAGCATTCACCGGGTTTACCCTGAGCGCCTTTCGCGCCGGAATCAAACATGCGATCAGCCCGACAACTGCAAATACCAAGCTCACCGTGACGAACGTGGCCGCGTCTGTCGGCGCTATGTCGAACAATATCTGCTGCAAAAGACGCGAGGCCCAGAAGGCCCCCACGAGTCCCAGAGCGATGCCGGCTACAACGAGAATCAGACCTCGTTTCAAAACCAGCACGAAGACGTCTCTCGGTGCCGCGCCGAGCGCAATGCGCACGCCAATTTCGAAATTTCGGCGGCTGACGGAGTATGCCAGCACGCCATACAGGCCGAGCGCCGCGAGGAACATTGCTACTGAGCCAAACAGGGTCACCGAGAGGGCGACAACCCTGTCACTGGATACTCTGCGCGCGATGATCTCGTCCATGCTCGAGAGTTCGACTACCGGAATGTCACGATCTTGGTTCCACACTGCGTTCCGCACCCCTTTGGCCAACGAGGTCGGTTCGATCGCGGTGCGAATGGCGATGCGCATTCTCAGGGAAGGCTGCTGGAAGTACGATCTGTACATCGCGAGCCGCGGTCTGTAACGAATTCCTTCTACTCGCACATCACCAACTATTCCAATAACCTCGTAGGCGACGTCCCCTCCCCCGATACTCACCAACTGGCCCAGCGGATCCTCACCAGGAAAGATCGTCCGAGCCATTGTCTCGTTGATCACCAGGACCGGCGCCGCTTGAGCTCTGTCGAAAACACCGATCCCGCGGCCGCGAAGCAACGGAATCCCCATGGCATCGAAATACCCCGGGAAAATGGTTCGTCTGAATGCCGAGATGCGGTCGTTTGGATTTGGTGGTGGTCTGTGGGTCGCGTAGACGGCGATGTTGTTACCCGGATCTCTGATCGGCAACTGATTGATCACCGCCACATCCGTAACGCCCGGGATCGCCCGCAACTCTTCGATGAGAGTGGAGAAGAAATCGATTCGCAACGCCTCGTCGGGGTATTTATCCGAGGCGAGACGAATCTCTGTAGTGAGCAGATTCTGTGTGTCGAATCCAGGATTCACGGCGCGAAGGGTTACGAGGCTCCTCAGCAGGAGGCCCGATCCGATCAACAAGATAACGGATACCGCTACTTGCGCGACGACAAGGAAATTGTGGAAGCGCTGGCCTCGAGCATCGATCGTGAGGGCGCCTGATCTGACGTTGTTCACGAGGTTTTGGCGAGCCGCCTGGACAGCAGGCAGGATTCCGAAGATCAAACCCGTCGCAACGGACACAACGAGGGCAAACGCCAACATCGACCATGACACCCCCAGGTCTCCGTTGCTTTGTACATCGCCCGGAACGAGGTGGAGGATCAACCTCTGAAACAAAATCGCAAGCACCGTTCCCAGAACGCCTGCCAAGGTCGCGGTCACCGCTGATTCGGTAAGCAGTTGGCGGGCCATCCGGGACGAGGTGGCTCCTAACGCCGCACGAACACGCAACTCCGTGCGGCGTGCCGCACCTCGCGCCAGCAACAGGCTGGCAACGTTGCCACACGCGATCAGGAGTACGAGACCGACCGCGGCCATGAGGAGAACCACGGCGGTTTGATAATCCTCCGCAATGGCAACCTGGAGTTCTGTCAGCAAAAGCGCCTTGTCGCGGTTTGTGTCTGGATAGTCACTGGCCAATTGCGCGGAGATGACATTCACATCGACCTGGGCTCGTTCGATCGACACGCCGGGCTTGAGTCGTCCAACCATCAACCAGTTGTGCCACCCTCTCGATGCCGCTCTCGGGCCATCACGCCGCATCGGGACCCAGATCTCAGCGTCGTACAGAAAACTGAAATCGGGAGGCATGACTCCGATGATCGTTTGGGCCTCGCCGTCAACGATAACTGTGCTCCCGATGACGTCCGGCGATCCCCCGAACCGTCGCAGCCAGTAGCCGCCGCTGATCATAGCCACGTTGGGGCCTCCCAGTTCCCCTTCCGCGCTCGTGAAATGCCTCCCTGTGACCGTCGGAATACCGAGAATAGGGAAGAGGTCCCACGACACAAACACGGAGCTGACTTGCTCAGGCTCGTCACCACCCGTTATCGTCACGTCGGTTGAGTGGGTGAGAATTGCGCCTACGGATTCGAACACATCATTCTGTTCGCGATAGTCCAATATGTCGTAGACGGACATGTCTGGGTTGACTATGTCGTTGAAGGTTGCGTAGCCCATGACAAGGCGTTCAGGCTCAGCATAGGGTAGCGGTCGTATCAATGCCTGATGAAAGGCGCTGAACATCGCGACGTTCGCGCCGATCGCGACCGCCAGCAAGGCAATCACCGCGGACGAAAAGCCCGGCTGCCTCAGGAGTCCCCGAATTGCAAAACGAACATCCTGGAATACCGAGTCCCGTCGCCTCCGCACCAAGAACAAGAGGGCGCCTTTCAATTGCCGCGGCCAATCGATTCGATCACTGTTGGTGTCGTCTCGGTACATAACCATGAGATTCATGTTTCACCAAAATGGTTGCATTGAATTTGAAAAATCACCCTCTGACAGCGCACGGTCCCAAATCGGTGCCCAATAGAAAGAGTGTGTCAAGTAGGCAGGGCCTCCCTAAAAAGGTGTCGGCGCATGGACGACAACCGAACCAGAAAAAAGGGGCGAGCGCTGAAAGCGCCCGCCCTGTCAGGTCATCTGATTAGTGGAAGTGATTTGTCGAGGTCACCGTCCCTGCTTCAGATAAATGTTGCCGTTGACCGTTCGAATGACCACTTTGTGACCGCCTCCCCCGACTGTGCCCGTCCCCTTGATCGTCTTTCGAGCCGAACCGTGCCCGTAATCCCAATCCTGAGACTCCTGCTGCGAGAGCGGGAAATCGCTTTC
>JAMBLJ010000271.1 GCA_023336815.1 Actinomycetes bacterium | reverse complement strand
GCCGGATATGCACCCCTTAGGGATCACCTTCTTCAGGTAGGGTTATGGAACATGCAGGAGAGGATGCCATGGGCCGGGTGATTGGACTCGCAGTCCTTGTTGCTGCGCTTGTGTTGGGAGCATGCTCCGGTGGTGCCGATGCTGGCGGAGCCACGACATCGACCTCAGCGCCTAACATTCCGTCCACGACTCAGCCCCAGGGATCCACCACGTCATCGGTATCACCTGAGGCGGCGATCTCCACTACTCGAATCTTGCTTGTCGGTAACAGCATCACCAGCACGGGCGGCGTGTGGGTCCCAGTGGACAGTGGCTGTGACACCGTGACCCTCGTCGCGACCTACACGGACCTGGCCAGTGACACGAGGACGGCAGGCTGGCAGGCAGTGCTCGCAGGCGATGCCAATCTTCTGGCCAATCCCGGTTTCGAGTCCGGGAGTACCGGGGGTTGGGGCATCTTTGAGGGTGACGGATTCCCGGGCGACACATTGTTCGCAATGACAAATCCATTCGGTATAGCGACGGTGCGAACCGGATCGTATGCCGCGCAGTTGACGTCGGGTGAGGGTTCGAACCGAACTACCCCTGCCGGATATGACCAG
This sequence comes from Actinomycetes bacterium, assembly GCA_023336815.1. Classification (GTDB taxonomy): domain Bacteria; phylum Actinomycetota; class Acidimicrobiia; order Spongiisociales; family UBA5794; genus JAMBLL01. Next base: position 14,280 of record JAMBLJ010000271.1, on the reverse strand, counting down.
GTCATTCAGGTCACACCGGGAGAGTCCTATTCGGGGTTCGTGTGGTTTGCGGAACCCGAAACCAGAATCGGTGCGTCCCCACCCAGAACAAGCTGAAACCCCTTGCCCGGAGACCATCTGTGCGACAGCCCCGTGTGCATGGGTTATCGACCGATGTGTCGAGCATGGCTGAAGCGCCATACCGGTCTGAAAAGCCGGGGGTCGGCGGTTCGATCCCGCCCCTGACCACCGCCTCAGAACCCTCTCTACCATGGAGGGCTTCAAGCCCTGACTGCATCTGGTCTGCTTCCGGATCGACACTCGGAGCAGTCGGCCCAGCCAGTCCTGCCGCCCATGCGCCGCCTGACAACTCGGTGTACTCGGCACCCATGCTCGGCCAAGGAGTTCGACGGTATCTCCACCAGGCCCCCCTTCGCAACATTGATGACAGTCATCGCGACGCTGTCAGCGGCCTCTCAGGCGTAGTGCAACCGCCACGCCCACGATCGGGCCCGCGGCGAGAACGGCAACCGTCACGATGCCCACGGCCACGTTCTGCGAGAACACCTCCGGAATCGTCGCCTCGTAGCCAGGCTCGATACCCGAGAAGATGACAATGTTGACCGCTATGACGGCACCGATCGCCAGACCTCCGAGTGCGCCAGCAACCCCAGCCAGGAGCGAGAGGAACCTACGTCGGGCCATGTTCTGAGTGTCTCACCGTGTGATTGCGAAATCAACCGCAGCCAGCCTGCATCGTGAGAGGGAGGCCTGACTTCGGGCATGTCGCTCCGTCGTCATATCATCAGGCCGATGCCCGCGAGCAGACGCTCGATCTCGCTTTCGAATAGAACATCGCTCCGGTCACCGTAGAGCCACTGGAACTGGCCAAGCACCTCAAGGGTCACGAGTCCGTGGAAGTGTGCCCAGGTACCAAGCATCACGGGAACGAGTTGGGGCGGCATCTGCGGATCGATCTCGAATGCAAGGTCTCGCTCGCCCTTCGTGGCAGTTCGAGCCGACGTTGGCACTGACAGTTGACCACGGCGCCAGGCTTCAGCACCGACCGCAAAGAATGCCTCGCCCATGCGGCGGTTCCCTTCGACGGTCGACCCAGCCTCGGGCGCCTCATACCCTGGAATCGGTGTTCCGAAGATGAGCAAGAACCGATTCGGGAACTCCAGCCCCCATCGTCGATAGGCACGCATCCCTTCTGCGAACCGGTCATGCATCGAGTCGCCGCCAGCGTCCATCGCTGATTCGACAGTCGTAGCAAGATCGTTGTAGGCGTCGGTGATGAGGTCGGTCAATAGTTCGTCCCGACCGTCGTAGTAGCGGTAGAGACCGGCGGGGCTCATGCCGATCTCCCGCGCAACACCGCGCAGCGACAGGGACGATCCCCCGACCGCCGTGATCTGGGCGAGGGCCGCGGTCTTTATCTCCTCGTACGTGGCGGCACGTAGCCGTTCCCTGCGCGTTGTCATGTCGCCAGTCTGGCCGGAAAGGAACATTTTTGCAAACACCATTGACATTGTGAACAGTGCTCGCATACCATGCCGTCATAACAGCGAACACTGTTCACAACTGGAGGATTCAATCATGGCGAACAAACAACATTGTGTATTGGGAGCAAGCGGTGGAGCCGGCAACGCCATCGTTCGCGCCCTTGTGGCACAGGGCGAGACCGTGCGCGCTGTCAACCGATCAGGCAACGCACAAGTACCCGGAGGCGTCGAGCGCATCGGAGCGGACATCTCCGAAGCCTCGGAGGCGAACGAAGCGGTATCGGGCGTCGATATCGTCTACATGGCCGCCCAGCCGGCGTACCACCGCTGGAGCGAGGAGTTTCCAGGAATGCTTAACACGGTCATCGATGCCACCGCACGCTCCGGAGCTCGATTGGTCATGGTCGACAACCTCTACATGTATCCACCGTCAACACACAAGATGTCAGAGAGCTCGCCCGAGACCAGTGAAACAACCAAGGGGAGAGTGCGAATCGAAATCACCCGGATGCTCCGTGACGCTCACGACACAGAGAAGGTCAGGGTCACGATCGGACGTGCGTCGGACTACTTCGGTCCCGGTGCGGACAACAGCGCCATCACGGCGCTCACGATCGATCGCGCAGCGAACGGCAAGGCGATGAGGTGGATGGGTCGGCTCGACAAGCAGCACTCCGTGGCCTACCTCCCTGACATTGCCCGGGCGTATGTGATGCTCGGGCGATCCGACGAGGCTGATGGAGAGACCTGGATACTCCCCCACGGCCACGCACCAACAGGCGGCGAGTTTCTTGCTGCGGTGAACGCGGCTCTTGACGAGCCGGTCAAGACAGGCGCACTCTCGAAACGAATGCTGACAATGGCAGCACCGTTCCACAGACTGTCACGAGAGAGCCTCGAACTGATGAGCCAGTGGACGAATGACTTCGTCGTCGATGATTCCAAGTTCCAGGGTGTGTTCGGACCGTTCGACACAACGCCCCTCGACGAGGCGGTGAGCGCGACCCTCGATCGGTACCGCAGCCTCGAGTCAGAAAAGGTCGCCTGAGACAGTCACACCGCGGCGTGCGAGAACCTGGCCGACTGGACCACCGATAGGCTGGGTTTATGACGGAGCGACTCTTCACCCGGCCGTTCCTGCTCGTTTCGATCGCCAACTTCACGAGTGGGATGGCGTATGCCTTGTTCCTCCACTTCTCTGGATACCTGGCCGAACTCGGCGCAAGCGACACACAGATCGGATTGATTTACGGGGCCACCGCAGTTGCGTCCATTTCCATTCGGCCCTTGCTCGGAACCGTCATGGACCGCTACGGACGGGTTCCGGTGATCCTGGCAGGCAACGTTCTGAACATCATCTTCGTTCTGCTCTACCTCACCGTCTCCACGCTCGGACCGTGGGTGTACTTCGTGAGGATCGGCCACGGTGTTGCCGAGGCGATGCTGTTCGCCTCATTCTTCACATACGGGGCGGATGTCGTTCCTGCCAGTCGCCGAACCGAGGGCATCGCCCTCTTCGGTGTCTCCGGTTTGCTTCCCATAGGAGTTGCTGGGGTTCTCGGTGACTTCGTATTGTCGATCAGCGGCTTCCGCGAGCTGTTCCTGACCGCTGCGGGATTCGCGATCATCACACTGCTGCTCTCACTTCCTCTCCCTGAACGACGTCCCGAACTCAAACCCGGAGAAAGGCCTCGCGGATTCTGGCGTATCGTCGCTGACCGAAACCTCTTGCCAATCTGGTGGATGATCGGATCGTTCTCGACGGCCCTGACTGCCTACTTCGTCTTCATCAGACGCTACGTCGACGACACCGGCGTCGGGAGTGTGGGACTGTTCTTCTCCACGTATGTCGCTGTTGCGATTCTCGAGCGCATCTTCTTTGGATGGCTCCCGGACCGAGTCGGGCGGAAACGCGTCCTCTATCCCTCCCTCGTCGTTCTCATCGCGGGATTTTTCGTCCTCGCCGGCGCTAGCTCCTGGGTCGGAGTCGCGATAGCTGGGGGTCTTGCCGGTGCGGGACACGGCTTCGTCTTCCCGATACTCACCGCACTCATGGTCGATCGCGCACCAGATGCTGATCGCGGTTCCGCAATGTCGTTCTACACGGCCCTGTTCGATGTTGGAACCCTCATCGGAGGTCCGATCATGGGCGCCATCATCGATACGGCCGGATGGGGCCCGATGTATGTGACCGCTGGCGCCGCGCTTGGTGTTGCAACGGTGATCTTCGCACGCTGGGACCGCATCGTCACCCGTGACGAGGGCAGTGAAACGGTGATCGAGGTTCCCGGATAAGCGGGGAGGAACAACCGTTTCGTCAATCGATATCGCGGCGACGGAACACAACCAGCGCAATGGCAACTGCGATCACAACGTACGCCGCGATGCGAACGGCTGCACCGGTGACACCGTGCGAGTACACCGACGTGACATCGAAGCCGCTTCCGACGAAGCGACCGACTTCACCGCCGACTGCGAAAGCAGTCAGGTTCTCGGTGAGTTCGAAGGGTCGGAACGATCGGAGGAGTAGGAAACTGATGGTGGGACTCACCGCACCGTAGCCAAGCATCACGACCACACCCCCAACCGTATTCCGGGTCACGACGGAAACGGAGAACGCCATCACGGCAAGGGCCGCCGCAACAACGCCGCCACGCAGGACCACACCACCGAGACCGAACCAGAAGGCCGAATCGACACCGGCGGTGCTCCCCTGCCACACAGCTGATGGCACCATTGCCGCGACGAGCAATACCAGCGCTGCCATGTGGATGATCAGCGCGGTGATCGCCGCCGCACCGACCTTGGCACCAAGGACCCTGCCCCGTCTCGGCTCCCACAGGAGCGTCGTTTCGATGGTGCCTGCCTTGTACTCCGCACCGATGAACGAAGCTCCGATCACCGACGCCACAACGAACAGGAACAGGGAAACGTTGGACACCGTACCCGACGTGTTCGATCGAAGGGCACGGTACTCCGTGCCATCAACCATGATCGCCCCACTCGGGCGCTCGTAGACGTTGGCCCCTTCGAGGTCCGGGCACCCCTCGCGGAATTCGACCCCAGGCTCATAGAGCGAGATCAAACAGAACCTTGGGTCATTGAGGAACTCGTCATCGAAATAGCGGGGGTTGCATTGATCGTCTGCCATTGCATCTGCCGAGTCGAACGAGCCGAGGTAGCGTTCGTACTCGGGGTCGGTGTCGCCAAGTTCTCCCTGATCCCAGGCGTTCCATTCCTCAGTGGTGAACCTCCTACAATCCGCGACCTGTGCTTCGATCTCCGCGGATACGTCGCCTGGCGTCGGGGCCGTGGCGTCGTGGGATACGAATGTGACGCCACCGCCGATGATCATGGCCACCGTGATTCCAAGGAGGAGAACCCACGGCAAACGACGATGCCACATACGACGAAGCTCTAAGCGGAGGAGTCGGATCACGCAGGATCCTCCTCTTCCGAGGTGAGTTCAAGGAAGACCGATTCGAGGCTTGCCGCATGGACGGTCAAGCCACGGAGGTATCTCCCGTCCAAAGCAAGGGTCCGCGTCACGTTCGCTGCTTCGAATTCGTTCACATCCACGACGATCGTGTCCGGGTCCCCGCCCAGCCGCGCTACGAAACCAGCCGCTGCCAGGGTTCCGATGGCGTCGATAGGGTCGTCGATAACCACGACGAGGCTCCCTTCGTGGTTCGCCATGACCTCCGACACAGGACCCGCGGTGATGAGTTTGCCGCGGCTGATGATCGCAACGGCATCGCACATCAGCTGGATCTCGCTGAGTTGGTGGCTCGACACCAGGACCGTGCCACCAGAGTCGCCGTACCGACGGATGAGCTCCCGCATGTCCTTGATGCCAGCGGGATCAAGTCCGTTCGCTGGCTCGTCGAGAACGAGCAGTTCAGGGCTCTTGAGGATCGCACCCGCGACAGCAAGACGCTGCTTCATCCCGAGGGAGTACGTACCGAACTTGTCATTCGCCCGATCAGTGAGTCCGACCTCGTCGAGGGCACGGGTCACGTCGCTCGTGTCTAACTGGCCGCTCGACGCGAGGAGTTCGAGGTTCAGTCGACCGGAGAATCCAGGGAAGAACTTCGGCGATTCCACAAGGGCCCCGACATTGCTCATCACATCGGACAGCCCGCCAGGAATGTCCTGATCGAGGAGGCGCACCGAACCCTCAGTCGGCATCACGAGGCCGAGAAGGCACCTGATAGTCGTCGTCTTACCTGCACCATTCGGACCCAGAAACCCGAATACCCCACCCCTGGGCACATCGAGATCGAGGGACTCGACGGCGACGGTCGGCCGACCACGCAAACCCTTGTAGACCTTTTTCAGGTTCCGGATCTCGATAGCTGGCGTTGTGATACGACCCCCGCTGCCACGGCTCTCCATTTTATCACCGTCGGTCCCTCCCGGCTTGTGCGGAACGCGTCTGGCGCGTGGCGTCGCGCGTTCGATGGTCCCGCCGAGTGCTTGAATGCCACCAATGGACAACCACGACGAGGACGAGGCATATCTGGACGAGACGTCGCCTGGCTACGTCGAGGATGGCGAACGCTACGACAGACCCGTGCCCCACCGTGCGTTCACGAAGGCGGCTCGCAGCATCGCTGCGGTGCTTGTCTCGGCCATGCTCTTCGCTGCGGGGACTCCATTGAGTTGGGTAACCGTGCTCACCGCGATCCTCATGCTGCTGATCTGGATCGATATCCAGTCAAAGAATCACGACGACACCATCTGAGCACGTACATGAGTGTCGGTTCTCCCCCTCGACATCTACCGTTGTGCCATGGCATCACGACATCTCATGAGATCCAGCATCGTCCTCGTTCTTGCGATCGCTCTCCTTGCGGCAGCGTGTTCATCGAACACGGACGAATCTGTTGACACCACTACAACGACGATCGACGTTGAAGCGGAGCGGGTCACCGCAATGTGTCGGACTCTCGATCTCTTGAGCAATGCAAACGCCACGCCAGGATCCGCCTCTCTCGCGATCACACAGACCGATCTCGATGACCTCACCACCACAGAGCAGGTCGCATACGGAGATTTCTTGATCTCGGCTCCGCGGGCGGAATGCACAGAGCACATCGCGTACGCAGACGAGATCGCCTACTGGCTTGGCTTCTAGCGGTACTTCTCGCCAGCCGTTCCGATTGATCTACGGCTCACGGCGTTTCCGCAGCCTCTGATACGGCACGCGCCACCGCGTCGTGCACACGGATATCAAGCGGATCCGGTAGGAGTTGCCCATCGGGCGCCGAATCGGCGATCGAGAAAGCTGCAGCACGTTTCATCGATGCGGTGATGGCTGTCGCTTTCGATTCGAGTGCACCGCGCATGAGGCCTGGATAAGCCAACACGTTGTTGACGATGCTGCCATCGGCTGCGACCGCTGCACCAGCCTCGATCGCCTCCTGAGTTGAGATCTCCGCCACCGGATTGGTCAGTGCCATGATGATCTGACCATCCCGAACTCGGCTCGGATCCAGGAGACCTGCCTGTCCCGTCGTCATCACAAGCACATCCGAACGTTCGATGACCTCATCGAGAAAGGACTCCGACGTTCCTGTGAGAACGTCGATTCCCGGTTCGGCGACCTCCAAGAGCCGTTCGATGCCGAGCGGATTGGGATCGAACCCACTCATCTCTTTGAAGCCGAACCCCGATGCGAGCCCGGCGATCGCGCTCCCCGCAGCGCCAAGCCCCAACTGCCCAAACGAAAGATCGGCGATCTCCCGTCCCGTCCTCCTCGCAGCAGAGAGGATCGCCGCAACGACAACAACCGCAGTTCCGTGTTGGTCATCATGGAAGACCGGGATCTGCAGACGTTTCTGAAGTTGGCGTTCGACCTCGTACACCCCTGGAGTAGCGATGTCCTCGAGATGAATGGCACCGAACCCTGGGGCAAGACGCTCGACGGTATCGATGACGTCAGCCGGGTCGTCAGCGTCGAGGACGAGCGGCACGGCGTTGACATCGACGAGTTGCGCATAGAACAGTGCCTTCCCCTCCATGACGGGCAGAGCCGCAGCCGGACCGACGTTGCCCAGGCCGAGCACCCGCGTTCCGTTCGTCACGATGGCAACGGTCCTGCCTCGCCACGTGTATCGATCGGCAACGCTTTCATCAGCCGCGATGGCCTGAACGACTCTGGCTACACCAGGGGTGTACACCTCGCGAATATCCTGAAGCGTCCTCACGGTGGCTCGCGACACGATGCCGATCTTGCCGCCAAGGTGCTGGTCAAACACTTTGTCGACAGAGCCCGGAAGCACATGTACTCCCTCAATTGCATCCATCGCTCGACCGATCTTGACGATCGCTTCTTCATCCGGAGCGATGATGGCTACCTCGCGGATGTTGTGGTCAGCACCGATGTACACGGTCTCGATCTCACCGATGTTCGCACCGTATTCACCGGCAGCGGCAAGCGCTCGCGCAAGCAAACCCGGCACGCGGAGCGTACGGATTCGAAATACCTCGTCCCGCTCGATCGATAGTTCGCCCACTGTGTGCTCCTATGCAGTCTTCGTCAGCGCGAGTTCACGCCGCAATTCCACGAAACCAAGGTTCTCGTACACCCCGTATGCGCCCGTTGGATTCTCAGAGTCAACGCCCAGCAGTGCATACTCCATTCCGTCTTCGACCATCACCTTCATCGCCTGCGCTATCAGAGCGGTGGCGATACCCATACATCGATGTGACCGAACGGTGCCGACACCGGACACCCATCCGTGGCTCCACCCGCGATCGACGAAATCCTGCGGGTACTTTTCACACAACACGTAGGCAACCGGCTCATCGCCATCGAGAACAACCAACGATGCTGCGGGGATGAGAGAATCGGTAAAGAAGTGTTCCCATCGTTCATGCGTTATCGGCTGGCTTCCCCAGTGATCTCTGAAAGATTGGTTGTGAACAACGAGACCTTCGGCTTGATACTCGAGGAGCGGTCTAACGTCGAGTTCCGCAGAGAGATCGAGCTCTTCGATCGGTTGAGACAGATCGCGTCCTAGCTCGTGGTAGTAGCGAACAATCTCGTAGCCACGAGACACGAGAAACGCGATGTCTTTCTCCTGGTGGTCGAACCTGTGGGCATAGAAACGGGCGGGAAGGGAGATCGAGTCCTCAGCAAGACGCTGTCGCCCACGTGCCTCCCACCATTCGAGAACGAAGTCACTCATTTCGTTCGTTCGGAAAGCTGGGTGAATCTGGTTCTCATCACCAAACAGGCGTTGCTCGGATTCTGCGCCGCCCGGCATGTACGACCAGATGGAAGCCACGATCCGGCCGTCGCTCGCGATGCCGACGAGCGCATCGATATTCGTCTGAAGGGAAGGGTCGGTCCATCGGTCGAGAACCTCGGAGTCGGTGATTCGGGAGGTTCTGTCCACATCGCAACACGCATCCTGAAGGACGACGATGGCCGACGCGTCCGATTTCTCCGGAGCACGCCAGGTCACTCCGTCGATCGTCGGCTTCGGGAGCTTTGTGTCCTGTGCCTTCGTTCCCTCAGGTGTCATCGTGGGCCTCGACATCAGCGAAGCGCTTTCGAAACACAACCGGTACAGCAAGAAGTGCGAGGAACACAACAATCGTGATCGTGTTCAGGGAGATGTCGTAGCTGGGTTGCCCTGACTCGACTATCCCAAGCACCGAGAGGAGTTCGGTCGCCACAATGGCGGTCACAACGCCGATCGTGAGCGCCGCAAGCACCCATGCGATACCGAAGAGGATGAGCTTGGAAGTCGACATCAGCCAGTCCTCTGATCCTTGCTCAGTTCGAATAGATCGAGGACTGTGCAGATGCCCAACGTCTGGCCACCTTCTCATACGCGTCGCGGGACCCGCCGAAGTCTCCTGATTCGAGTGCAAGAAGACTCGTTCGGACCTCGTCAGCGCTTTCATCGAAGACGAGTTCAGCGTCCGGAAACGTACGAGCCACCGCTGCGTAGTCGAGTTCGATCATCGTGTCAGCAGAGAACTCGGCGATCCATCGCTCGAGATCGCTGACCCGCTCAACAACTTGCTCCGCGAATCCGGCACCATCCAGAACGTTCTTGGCCCAGTGCACGCGATCGATAGCATCGCCGGCCGACGTGCGATACCGAATCGACTTTCCGCGTACCCCGTCGTACAGCTCTCTATCAGATGCCCGAAAGGCTGAGAACCACCGCAGCGGTACATGCCAGGCCGACGAGAGGATATGACCCCTGGCATATGCCGACTCGCTCCGCAACCTGCTCAGCTCCCGATTGTACTCGCCACGTTCGTCCTCGCTCAGCAGCGGCATCATGGGATACGTGTTCGCAAAGGCAAGGATGCCCTCGATCATACGCACCTGAACGTTGCGCGGACAGGCGTACTGTTTGCCTTCCCACATCGCATAGAAGGCGTCATCTGTCAGCGGCTCGTCCCAAACGAACCGGTCATTCTGGGTGATCAGTCTCATTCGGTCGAGCTCGCGGTGCGGAGGGAGTGGACCCAACTGCGACGCGGGGATGTATGCACGAAGGTAGGCGGTTCCGATCATGGTCCATAGAGCCTACGCCACATGCCAAACGGAACACACGGCTTGTCATTCACTAACATGTAGACACCAATTGGTACGCCAGAACCGCGATGAGCTCCGTTCGACGGGAGAGTCACTTTGGGAGTATTCGACACCATCGGCACGCCGGAGTACCAGTCCGTTCACTTCGGCGTCGATCATGCAACGGGCCTCCGTTCGATCGTGGCGATCCACAGCACCGTCCTCGGTCCGTCACTTGGGGGTACGCGGTTCTTTCCGTATACCACCGAAGAGGACGCACTCACGGACGTCCTCCGCCTCGCCAAGAGCATGACGTACAAGGCTGCTTGCGCGGGTCTCGCACAGGGTGGAGGCAAGGCGGTCATCATCGGTGATCCAACAACAGATGCCACTGACGATCTCTTCAAAGCGTACGGACGGTTCGTCGATGGACTCGCCGGGCAATACATCACCGCCGAGGACGTCGGTACAACGGTTGCCAACATGGAGGTCGTAGCCACACAGACGCACCATGTCAGCGGACTGAGAAGAGACCACGGTGGCTCCGGCGACCCCTCACCGGCGACCGCACGTGGTGTTATCGCCGCTCAGAGAGCGGTTGCGAACATGCTGTGGGGTGATCCGGATCTTCGAGGCCGAAAAATCGCAATCAAGGGTGTAGGCAAAGTCGGGATGTCACTTGCGGAAAGACTCACCGGGCTCGGCGCCGAACTCGTTGTGGCAGACGTAAGCGAACGCGCGACAGACCTCGCAGCGACACGATACGGAGCCAAGGTCGTTGACGTCGATGAGATCCATCGAACACACTGCGACATCTTCGCTCCTTGTGCACTAGGGGGCGATCTCAACGATCGATCGATTCCGGAACTGTCATGTACCGCTGTTGCCGGATCGGCGAACAACCAGCTCGCTGATGTCGGCGCCGGTGATCAACTACGAAGCATCGGGATCCTGTATGCACCTGATTACGTTGTGAACGCGGGTGGCATCATCAATATCGCAGCCGAAGACGGTGGATACACCACAGCCAAAGCCGCACAGATGATCGACCGAATCTACGACAACCTGATCGAGATCATGACGACGGCTGAGCGACTGGGTATCGGAACACATGTCGCTGCGGACCATGTCGCAGAAGATCGGATTGCGGCCGCACGAACGATCGGAGGCAACCATGACGCTCGGACTTGACAGCGTGATCGACCACAGCGCCCTTGGTTTATCGAACGATGACCTGCTGAGCCTCTATCGCAACATGCTGCTGGCGCGACGGATCGATGAGCGGATGTGGGCGCTCAATCGACAGGGCCGCGTGCCATTCGTCGTTTCCGTGTCGGGTCACGAAGCAACCCAGGTCGGCGCCGCTGCGGCGATCGATCCGATCAGGGACTGGTCCATGCCCTACTATCGCGATCTCGCGTTCGCGATAACCATCGGGATCTCAACTGAGAAAGTCTTCGCTGGCGTGTTTTCGAAGGAGATGGACACGTCAAGCGCGGGTCGGCAACTCCCGAACCACTGGTCGGAGCCGGAGCTCAACGTATTCACCCAAAGCTCGGTCATCGCTTCGCAGTACCCGCAAGCCTGCGGGATCGCATACGACCTGCAGCGACGTGGGTCCAGTGCTGTTGTCGTCGTCGATGGAGGGGAAGGCTCCACTTCGGAGGGCGACTGGCACGAGGCCATGAATTTCGCAGGCATCCACAAGCTGCCGATGGTGTTCCTCATCCAGAACAACCTGTACGCGATCTCAGTACCTGCAGCTTCCGAGGTAGCGGGTCAGGTCGCCGACAGAGCAGTTGGGTATGGCATGAACGGCGTGGTCGTCGATGGCAACAACGTACTCGAAGTCTACGGAGCGATGACCACAGCCGTGGCTCGGGCACGTTCTGGAGAGGGTCCGACCCTCATCGAGGCCAAGACCTATCGGTACTACGCACACACGTCGGATGACGACGACAAGCTGTATCGGACCAGGGAGGAGGTGGAGATCTGGCGCCGGAAGGACCCGATCCCCAACTTCCGACAGTACCTCGTCGAGCAACGGATCCTTACCGCGGTGATGGAACGCCAGATCGAGGATGAGGTGCTCGCCGAGATCGAGTCTGCCGTCAAGATCACCGAGAGCGCTGCTGATCCGACCGATGCTGTAAGTCACGTCGTCTCGAAACCGATCGTCCCAACCGAGCCTGTGACAGCCGTCGAACCTGAGCCGGAAGGTGAGGTAGGCAACCTCGTCGGGGCTGTGAACCAAACGCTCCATAACGTGATGGCAGACATGGACGACGTGATCGTGTTCGGCGAAGATGTCGCCGATCCAACCGGAGGTGTATTCAAAGCAACCGTCGGTTTATCGGATGCCTTCGGCGAGCCCAGGTCGTTCAACACACCACTCGCCGAGTCCCTCGTCGTGGCACTAGGAATCGGGATGGCGGCCGCTGGCTCCAGGCCGGTTGCTGAGATCCAGTTCGCCGACTACATCCATCCCGGTTTCAACCAGATCGTTTCCGAGCTCGCACGTGCGCACTACCGCAGCAATGGACGCTGGACGCTACCGATGACGATCCGGACGCCGTACGGTGGCGGGATCCATGGTGCGCTGTACCACTCACAATCGATCGAGGCCTACTACACACATGTTCCAGGACTCAAGGTGGTCGTTCCGTCCACACCTGCCGATGCAGCGGGTCTGTTGCGGTCCGCCATCGAAGACCCCGATCCTGTGATATTCCTCGAACCGAAGAAACTCTACCGATTGTCGAAAGGGCCTATACCGGCCCCTGACCACCGTGTTCCGATCGGCAAGGCCGCCCTACGCAGTGTTGGTGACGATCTCACGATCATCGCCTACGGGACGATGGCCCATTTCGCCGTTCAGGCTGCGGATCGACTCCTAACGGAAGGCATCGACGTCACAGTCCTCGATCTGAGGTCACTGCAACCACTTGACTGGCCATCGATCCAGGCAGCCGTCGAGCGCACGTCCAAGGTCCTGATCGTTCACGAGGACAATCGTTTCATGGGGTACGGAGCCGAGGTTGCCGCGCAGATCGCGGAGAAGTCGTTCGAGTGGCTTGATGCTCCTGTTCGTCGATACACCGCTCCTGATGTTCCCGCTTTCCCGTTCGCTGCATCGCTCGAGAATCAACTGATGCCAGACGTGGAGGGAATTGTCGAAGAGGCACGAGCCCTCGCACGTTGGTGACGAGATAACCGTACGACTCTACGATTGCAACCGTGGAAATCAGACGAGCACAACACGACGACATTCCGGGAATCGTCGCGTTCACTACGGACACGTTCGACTGGGGTGACTACATCCCCGACGCGATCGAAGAGTGGATAGACGATCGAGACGGTGTCGCGATGGTTGCCATCGAGAACGGAGAGCCCGTCGGGCTCGCGCGAACCGTCCTCCTCACACCGACGGAAGCGTGGGCGCACGGTGTCAGAGTTCATCCGGACCATCGAGGCAAGGAGATCGCCGGAGCCCTAGCTGAGGCGCTGATCGATTGGGCACGATCCGTAGGGGTGCAAGTGGTCAGACTCCTCATCGAGGACGACAACGATGCATCCGTCCGACACGTCGAAAAGGTCGGATTCCGACGCACCGTCCGCATCGTGCGAGCGGTCCGCTCGGTGGGTGAAGCGACCGCCAACCCGAAAGGCAACGGCGTGAGCCATGGCCCTTCGACACTCAAGGCTAAGCCGGCACGAACACCCGATGTTCCCCTCGTCATGGCCGCATGGGAATCCTCGGAGTCGGGACGGGCTGTGCGAGGTCTCTTTGGCGTGGGATGGCGATTCCGCACGTTGCGACCACCTGACGTCCGATCGGCGGCAGAGCGATCACATCTGTGGGAGATCGGTAGCTCGTGGGCGATCACATCGTCGATCGAGCCATCGTTTCAGATCGCCATGTTCGAAACCCGCCCTGACGAGGCATACGACGCGATACGAGCGCTGATCGACACCGCAAACCACCGCGGAGCCGAGTCGATGAGCATCTGGCTCGCCCCCCTCGACTGGCTCATCCAGGCGGCACGACGCGCAGGTTGCGATATCGACCCCTCAAGCATCTGGGAATACGCGCTGTAGCCGCCAACCCAGGCAAGGAGCGCATAAACGAGCCGGGGGATGGGAGCTCCCGCAACGCTGGGTCACGGAGTTTCGCAGCAACTCCCAAGGAACGCGCCAGCGTTCCCGCTCTGTCTCACAAGCGGCATCCAGGCGACCCGCAGGCATTTCGTGTCG
>JAMBLJ010000270.1 GCA_023336815.1 Actinomycetes bacterium | reverse complement strand
CGGTTTCGTTGTCTGCCCGTTGAGCGTATTCCCCACTATAGCTGCAGAACTACACCCACAGACGGACATCGCCTTGTAATCTGTTACTATGTGTGGTACTATTTAGTGGGAAAGATTCGACGTGGAGGTTACCGCTTCTTCACCTGGAAGGGAGATCACCCTCCACGGCACGTGCACGTATACCGAGACCGTGAGCTCATCGTGAAGTGGAATCTCGAGGACCATGTCGCGATACGGGGCGAAGCGAATGCCCGCATTCGGAAGCTCCTGCTCGAACTTGAGAAGGAGGGTCTGCTATGAAGATCCTCGAAGTCACATCCAACAACCGGAAACGGGTCTTCGAGGTCGGTACGCCAGAGGGCACTTACTCCTTTCCGTACGCGAAGCTCGACATCGAGCCCTCGAAGGACAACCCGATACGCGACGTATACCCCGACCCGGAGGCCGGTTGCGAGGCGTTTACCTGCGTGCTCGAGTCCGGGGATGAAGACTCGGTTCACGTCGATGCAGTTCTCGAGTACAACCAGGACCCGCGCATCATGAGTGAACTGCTACTGCACAATCTCACCGTTGAGGCACTCAGGGCCCTCGAGGAAAGCAAGCTCAGCAGGCGGGAGTTGATTCGAAGGCTCGAAACGTCACCGAGCCAGTTCTACCGACTTCTCGACCCCACTTGCCAACGCAAGTCGATTGCCCAGATGGTGGCCTTGCTTCACCTGCTCGGCAGAAAGGTGGAGTTGGTAGTACGGGCTTCATAGTGCGTGACACCGGCACCGTTCAATGTTTTTCCCGCCCCGGTTGTTCTACTCAGAGAAGCTCCAGACCCCTGCCCTCCCGGAGAGGCTCGTGATGCGCCCGTCCTCGTTGCTCATCGTCCTGCTTTTTGTCTGCGGCGGATGCGCCAATACGTCCGATAACGACCAGTCCGCGGAGACGACCCCCGCCCTGACAGGCCCCTACCTGGGCCAGACCCCGCCCGGCACCGAACCCGAGCTGTTCGCTCCGGGGATCGTCTCGACCGGGATGCACACGCGGGATCTGGCGATGACGCCGGAGGGCGACGAGATCTACTTCTCGGTCAGCGCCGGCCCCCTGGTGACGATTCTCGGCTCGCGGCTAGTGGACGGTGGGTGGACGATGCCCGAGGTGGCGGAATTCTCAGCCGATCCGTGGGTGGGGGACATCGAGCCCCACATTTCACCCGATGGAAGCCGGTTCTTCTTCGTCTCGAAACGGACCCTGGACGGCAGCCCGATCTCGAAAGCCGAGCTCGGGAAATGGGACAGGGCCGACATCTGGGTCATGGAGCGGGTGAACGGTGGCTGGAGCGAGCCCGTCAACCTGGGCCCGCCGGTCAATTCCGATGCCGACGAGTACTTCCCTTCGACCACGTCTGACGGAACGATTTACTTCACGCGCGAGGACCCGGAGACGGGTCGCAACTACATCTACCGGTCCCGTTCGAACGAGAGCGGCTACGCCGAGCCCGAGCGCCTCCCCGAGCACGTCAACTCCGCGAACCAGTTCAACTCGTTCGTCGCCCCCGACGAGAGCTACGTGATCCTGGGCGTGTTCGGCCGCACCGACTCTCACGGAGGCGCCGACTATTACATCGTGTTCCGCGACGAGGACGACATGTGGTCAGATCCGCTGAACCTGGGGCCGACCGTCAACCAGGAACGCGGGCAGGAGTGGGCACCCTACGTGTCGCCCGATGGGAAGTACTTTTTCTTCATGTCCACCCGTCAGCCGTACCCCGGGGACGCCCCCGCCCAGCTCACGCGTGACTGGTTGCTCGACTTCCATCAACTACCCGAGAGTGGAAACCCGGCGATGTACTGGGTGGACGCCGGGTTCGTGGAGGAGCTGAGACAGGAGGCCGATCCGCCGAGTAGTCGGAGGCAGTTCCGGCCCTACACCCAGCCCAGCTGGTTCATCGCCCACGCGGCGTTCCAGATCTTCACCATCCGCTCGACCCGGTCGTCGGCATTCATGTACAGCACGTAAACGTAGTCCGAGCT
>JAMBLJ010000269.1 GCA_023336815.1 Actinomycetes bacterium | reverse complement strand
GCACCATTCCTTACCGGCGTGACGATATCTGGGGGCGAAGCAACGATGCAGGCCGAGTTCGTCAGAGAACTCTTCCTGGCCATGAAGGGAGACGACGACCTCGCGCACCTATCCACGCTCGTTGACACCAACGGTTCGGCAGACGATCAGGTGTGGGAGTCGCTCCTCGACGTGATGGATGGTGCAATGGTCGACCTCAAAGCCATCGACCCCGCTACCCACGTGAACCTGACAGCTCGCGACAACACAAGAGTGCTCGCCTCGATCCGCTTTCTTGCAGAACGAGACAAGCTCGAAGAGATCCGACTCCTCATCGTGCCAGGGTACAACGATGATGCTGGCGCAATAGAACGGACGGCTCTGTGGCTAGCGGATCTCGGTGTAGACCCGAAGGTGAAGATCATCGGATATCGAAGCCACGGAGTGCGAACCGAGGCTGCTCACATCCCGGATGCAACCAGGGCATCGTTGGACGGCATAGCGGCCGTGTTGGCCAAACACGGGCTCGGACGGCTAACCGTCGTTTGAACATGACGCGCTGCGGGACTCCACCACAATGGAGGCCCCGCAGCTCACGCCGTGATCGTGTTCATTAGCTCGCTTGTACAACCATTGCGGTCAGCATGCCGAAGACGCCATCCTCCCGCTCGACATGGGACAGGATGTGGCAATGCCATACCCAGGTACCTTCGGTGTCGGGGTTGATGAGGACGGTGTACCGCTCACCTGGTGCGACATTGACGGTGTCGGCCCAGTACGGCTGGTCGAGGGGAATCCCGTCCTTGGCGATGATCAGCTGAGCGAACTGGTGCAGATGCATCGGATGGATCTGGAGACCCTCGTTGTAGTAGTTCGCAACAACCCAGTCGCCTGCCTGAACGACATAGGGCTCGGTGCCAGGGAACCCCTTGCCGTTGAGCGAATAGCCGATCTCGCCAGCATCGTTGAGCACCATTGGAATCTCTTGAGCGATCTCGATGTCCTCAGGAATGGTGACTCCGGAAATCGTCTGACCACGAGGGATAGGGATCTCACCGATCTGGAACGTGCCGAGGAGTCCGTTGGGAACCTGGATCTGGCCGGCATGGTGAGCGTGGAACATGCCAATGGCTTCCTTCTCCGCAACGAAGTTGTATTCATACTCCGTGCCAGACTCGATCAATGCCTGTGTGATCGGCGCAACGCCGTCCTCCGAGTTCGGTGTGCGTATCCCGTGCCAGTGGATATCGGTACCCATGGGCAACTTGTTGATCACCTTCACCCGAATCTTGTCCCCTACCTGGATCTTGATCGCGGGACCGGGCACCGTACCGTTGTACGTCCAGGCATCGACGACTCGCCCTGGCTCCGTCTCCCATTTGGTGATCTCTGTTGTCAGCTCGAAGTACTTCGTGCCATCGGCAAGGATCTCCGGTTCAAGTACCTGGTTTCCCTTGCCTTCGGTCTCAGCAGGGAACTCGAGTATCGAAGCTGTGAAAGCGGCATCGATTGCGGCGTAGTCAGGCTCGCTGCCTGAGTCGTCGCCCGCAGCCAATCCCTCGCCAACGATGAGTTCGGTTTCCATCCCCGACTCCCTGTGACCCGGTATGTCACAGACCACGGTGTAGGTACCCGCCGCAAGGTTGCCAAGGCTGAGTACCTCAGCCTCGCCACCATTGAGATCTGAGGTCTTGTCCTCACCGAGGACCGAAAGGTTGTGGGCGATCGCACCATCGTTCTGGACATCAATCACGATCTCACCAGGTTCAGCTGAGAGATTTCCCGTGATCGCAAATTCGGACAGCGTGGCGCTCAGGGTTGTCGGAGCATTCTCAGCGCCCGCAGCCTCGTCTCCAGTGCCAGCGCTTGCCTCTCCGCCTCCGGATGACTCCTCCGCTCCTCCGCCCGCAGTTGCGGCGAAGTACAGGACGGCGAATCCAAACGCAAGCGTGACGAGCATCAGGCCGAACGCAAGGAAGTTCTCCTTGAACAATTTCATGATCCCCCCAGGGTGTTGGGTTGTTGGGTACGGGGCAGCGCCAGATTGTAGACTTTGTTACTAGTCAATTGCGTATCGACTCAGCTCCGACTTCCGGAACCCTGTGCGTCGGGGTAGTCAGGCGAGGAACAGGTCAGCCGATCAAGCGACGTTCAGCATCACACTCGACGGTGCGACTGAGCCCGCGCCATCTCACGCTTCTGTTGTCGCTCGACGATCGACCGCCGCTTGTCGTGTGGACGTTTACCTCTGGCAAGCCCGAGCTCGACCTTGGCCCTGCCACTCACGAAGTAGATCGTGAGCGGGACGAGTGTCAGTCCCTCCTCGCGAATCTTCCCGAACAGCCGGTCGATCTCTCGCCTATGAAGAAGCAGCTTTCGTGGGCGTTCCGGCTCATGCCCCCCGCTTTCGGCGAACGAGTACGGCGCGATATGAACGTTCTCGAGCCACACCTCACCATTGCGGATAGTTGCGTAGGAATCCTTGAGCTGAACTGACCCTGCGCGCAGCGACTTGACCTCGGACCCGCGAAGCACCATTCCGGCCTCGAACGTGTCCAGGATCTCGTAGTTGAACCGCGCTTTACGGTTAGTAGCTACTGCCTTGTGACCTGCCATGAGGGGGAGGCTACATCGAGACGACGGCGAAGATCCCTACATGTATTTTTGCGGATCCCGTGGATCGCCGTTGATCCGCACCTCAAAATGGAGATGTGGTCCGGTCGATTGACCCGACGATCCCACCCACCCAATAACCTGCCCGGCTTTGACCCACTGACCACTTCGGACACCGAGCTTCTGTTGGTGGGCGTACAGCGTCACCATTCCGCCACCGTGGTCGATCATCACAGCATTGCCATAGCCTCCCTTGACACCGGCCAGGATGACCTTGCCATCTTCAGCGGCGAGAATCGGCTGGCCAAAGCCACCGTGCATGTCCACACCGTTGTGCATGCGAACTTTCCCTGTGATCGGATGGGTGCGTTGCCCGAAACCCGACGACACTGCGCCCGGTACCGGACGGACGAGTTTGCCAGCGGTCCTCGCTGGGGTTTCCGGCTTTGCTTTCGTCGACGGTTTCGGTTCTGGTTGGGCCGCTGCTCTGGCGGCAGCTGCCTCTGCTGCGATCTTCCTCTTTATGGAGGACTCTTCGCTGGCAAGTGCAGAGATCTCACCCTCGAACTCGGCTACTGCCGCGTCGACCTTGTTGAGAAGAGTCTGGTGACCTGCCAACTCGGTTACCAGCACCGCACCAGACTCCTCGAACTCGGTGGCCGCGACGTCGACCTCGGACTTCGTGGTCTGGAGATCATCGACTTCTCGCACGATCTCAACCTCGAGATTGCGGATGTCTTCCTGGGCCCGCTCCTCGGCGACGACAACAGCTTCATATCGCTCGGCGGCGGATGAGCTGAAGCCAGTGAGTACGTCGAGGTACCCGACACCGACAGAAACCTCCACGATCGCCGAGGCAGAGAACGCGATGTCCGGTTGGGCGATCCCACCGCTCATGTAGGCCTGCATTGCCGATCCCTCTGCCTCTGCTTGGGCGGAATCGCGACTCATCCGGGTCTCCGCGAGCTGGGTGTATCTCACAGCCAACTCTGCCCTCACCTTGGCCAGGGCAGCTTGGCGCTCGACAAGGACGTTCGTCAACCGCTCCGACTTTGCTCTCGCCGTCGTGTATGCGATCTCAGCTTTTTCGAGGCGATCTCCTACAGCAACAACGTCGCGCGCGATCTCAGAACGCTGAGCGCCAGCATCTTCGATCTGGCGTTGCAGCGATGTGATTCGTTTTCTGACATTGCTGAGATCCGTGTCGAGTTCGCCGCCAGCGGCAGCGGGTATCACCAACGCGACGATCAGGAGGACAACGAGGGAGAGGAAACTGAAACGGTGTGTCATGAGCGCAAGGTGCGATGGACTGCGAGGCTCAAAGAACTGCCGACCAGGCCAGCGAGTACTCCGAACAGCAGGACCAGCGCGCCCTGCCTGAGGAGAAAATCATTCTGGATAGCGAGGTTGATCCAGTCAGGGAGCTGTTCGAGTCTGTCCACAGCCAGCTGCTGTGCAACGACGATGAACGTGACGGCTAACGCACCGCCAATAAGACCTTCCAATGCCCCTTCGATCAGGAAAGGCGTTCTCACGAACCAGTTACTCGCACCGACAAGTTTCATTATCTCGATTTCCTCGCGACGAGCATAGATCGCCATGTGGATGGTGTTGGCTATTAACGCCACTGCCGCAACACCGAGCGCGACCGCAAGCAACCAGAACATGATCTGGAGGCCATCACGCAGAGCGATCATCGCATCGATCGCCGCATCCGCGGACTCCACTTGCAACACACCCGGTGTGGACTCGAGTCTCGTCACGATGACGTCGTAGTCCTCAGGATCTGCGGGTTGGACCCGCAACGATGCAGGGAGCAGATCCGGGCTCTCCTCGAGGACTCTGAGCATCGCGTCATCGGAGGCGAAAAGGACAAGGCCCTCTTCGTACGCATCCTGCTTCGACACATAGAGCACGTTCTCGACCTGATCCCAGCTCTCGACGTCGGACTGGAGTTCAGCGGTACCGGTTGCATCCATGTCGTCCTGGAGAAAGGCGATGACACGAACGTCCTCGGCCCACTGAAGGGTGTTGACACGAACAACCTCGCCGAAAACGAGCGTTCCGAATGTCAGAGTCAGGGAGATGAACACCGCAAGAATCGCACCAAGGACGATCAGTGCGTTGCGACCGAAGTTGTTGAAGGCTTCCTTGAGTGCGTAGGCGATCGTTGTCATCGGTCACCACCATCCTCCGTCGTGGAATCGTCCTCCGTCGTCAGGGAGTCGTCGTCCATCGTGGCCGCTTCGTCTTGCGTCGTGGCGGAGTCGTCGTCCAACGCATCTGCATCTTCGGCCTCAGTCGTTTCCACTTCGTGACCCGTGGGCACAACTGTGTCGTCGGGTTCGGGGAGATCGACATCGGAAGCGGACTCGGTTCGGTCGATCCCGAGTTCAACACTCGACGCTTCTTCGCGATCAGCATCTGGCACCGGTTCCGAGTCGAGGGCGGGGATCGTTTCGTAAATCCCGCGCGACTCATCTCGTGAGACACGTCCCCGATCAAGTTGGACAACCCTGCGTCGCATCGCATCGACGATCGCGTGGTCGTGGGTCGCCATCACCACTGTGGTCCCCGTGCGGTTGATGCGATCGAGGATTCGCATGATGCCTACTGATGTCGCCGGATCAAGGTTTCCCGTTGGCTCATCGGCAAGCAGGATCAAAGGACGATTCACGAAAGCTCTTGCAACGGCGACACGCTGCTGCTCTCCACCCGACAACTGTCGCGGCAAACTGTCGGACTTCGTAGACAACCCAACCAGCTTGAGCACCTGGGGGACCTGGTTTCTGATGACAGAACGGTGCTTTCCTGTTACTTCCATCGCAAACGCGACGTTCTCGTACACAGTCTTGGTCGGAAGCAGCTTGTAGTCCTGGAACACGGTCCCGATCGAACGGCGAAGGTGAGGGACCTTCCAGCTCTGGAGATGCGACGCATGTTTACCTGCTACCCAGACATCACCATTGGTGGGGGCCTCCTCACGCATTATCAGGCGGATCAGCGTCGATTTCCCTGAACCGGAGGCGCCAACGAGGAAAACGAACTCACCTTTGGCGACCTCGATGTCGACATCCTTCACGGCGACTGTGCCGCCGGGATACACCTTTGTGACGTTTTCGAGTTTGATCATAAATGCTCAAGAAGTGGCTGTTTCGGGGCCCATACTCAGCCGAACACGAAGGTTACCCCTGGAACTCCTAAACCCAGGGCAATCGGGAGAAGAAGATGACAGACATCAGATCTCAGATAGCAGACGTCTGAGTTCTGATGTCTGTCATCTGCTGTCTGGTCTCACGCTTCGTAGAGTTCGCCTCTGCGCCAGTGGAGGTAGGAGTCGATGAAGCCGTCGATATCGCCATCGAGAACGCCATTGATGTTGCCAACCTCGTAGTCCGTTCGCAGGTCCTTGACCATCTGATAGGGCTGGAGCACATAACTCCGGATCTGACGTCCCCACCCCGCCTCGTGCTGGTCACCACGGATCGCGGCAACTTCGGCTAGCTGATCCTGTCTCGCCTTCTCTGCAAGCCGGGCCGCAAGCAACTGCATCGCCCTCGCCTTGTTCTGCATCTGTGAGCGCTCGGCCTGACACGAAACGACGATACCCGTTGGGAGGTGTGTGATCCTCACGGCAGAATCCGTCTTGTTGATGTGCTGGCCACCGGCACCGGAAGCCCGATATGTATCGATGCGAAGATCTTCCGGCTCGATCTCGATCTGCTCGACGTCTACTTCAGGTATCACATCGACGCCAGCGAACGCGGTGTGGCGTCGGGCGTTCGAGTCGAACGGGCTGATCCGGACCAACCGGTGTGTTCCGCGCTCAGATTCGAACGTTCCGTACGCATTGTCCCCGGTAATGGTGATCGTCACGGACTTGATACCCGCTTCCTCACCTTCTTGATATTCATCGACACCGAAACTCATCGATGACCGCTCGAGATAGCGCGTGTACATACGGAGCAGCATCTCAGCCCAGTCCTGGGCATCGACCCCGCCGGCACCTGCGTAGATAGACAGGATCGCTGGCCGGTCGTCGTAGTCGCCGAAGAAGAGCGACTCACGCTCGAGAAGTGCCAGATCTGCCGTGATCGAACCGAGCTCGGACTCCACTTCGGCGAGTGAGTCCTGATCACCTTCGTCGACAGCCATCTCCAGAAGGATATCGACGTCGTCGATCGCTGACCCGAGGTCGTGCACGTGCTTGATCGTCGCCTCGTGGCGGGAGAGCCTGCTCGTCACACTTCGAGCTCTTTCCTGGTCATCCCAGAGTCCAGGGGCAGACGCCTGCTCGTGTAGCGAGACCAGCTCGGTCTGTTTTCCCTCGATATCGAGGAAACTCGTTGCATCAGCATGACGCGTACGAAGATCCGAAACGATGGCGCGAAGTTCTACGGGTTCCATGACACCTCAGGGTAGCGAGCCGGTGATCGGTGCTAAAACAGGTTCGTCAGGCGGGAAGCGGCTCGGCTCCTGGAGCTCCATGACATCGTTTGTACTTCTTACCGGACCCGCACGGACACGCATCGTTCCTGCCGACTTTGTCGCCAGTTCGCTGAACCTGACGTGTGGTACTTCCGTCGCCCTTGGCGCTTGATGTCGAAACCGCGGCAGCCGGAGTTTCGTGGCGGTGAGCAACCTCGACATGGAACATGTATCGAATCGAGTCGGTCTTTGTCGACTCGACGAGACCCTCGAAGTACAGGAACCCTTCGCGTTGATACTCAACAAGCGGGTCTCGTTGACCCATTGCTCGCAATCCGATTCCTGACCGGAGATAGTCCATCTCAGCGAGATGCTCACGCCACTTGTTGTCGATTACGGAGAGCACGACGGTCCGCTCTAACGACCGGATCACCGGCTCGGTAAGCGCCTCTTCGCGTTGTTTGTACGAAGCTGTGGCGTCATCCACGAACACATCTGCAACCTCATGAACACTGATGTTCTTTGGATCGTCGAATGAGTCGCGGCTGAGAGTCGTCGGGAAGATCTCGTTGATCCGATTGATCAGCTCGTCCCAATCCCACGCAAGCTGATCGACACCCTCGAGAACATCCATGACGATTCCCTCGACAACCTCGTCACGCCACTCTGCCAGAAGCTCGTCTGTCTGCTCACCCTGGAGGATCTGATTGCGCCACTTGTACACGATCGTGCGCTGGGTGTTCATGACCTCGTCATACTTCAGGACGTTCTTCCGAATCTCGAAGTTCTGATCCTCGACCTGAGTCTGAGCGCGTTCGATCGACTTGCTCACCATCTTCGCTTCGATAGGGACATCCGGCGGAATCTTGAGCCTGCTCATGATGGAAGCAACACGTTCGTTGGCGAAACGTCGCATGAGGTCGTCCTCGAGCGAGAGGTAGAAACGGCTCTCACCCGGATCGCCCTGGCGTCCCGATCGTCCGCGGAGCTGATTGTCGATGCGTCGCGACTCATGACGCTCCGTGCCAAGCACGTAGAGACCACCGGCATCGAGTACCCGCTGCTTGTCCTGGGCCGTTTCCTCCTGATGGCGGGAAATGGCCTGCTCAAGCAGCGTTGTATATTCCGGATCGTCTGGCGTGAGATCGCTCTTCCTCAACTCGTCCTTCGCCAACTCCTCCGCGTTTCCGCCGAGAGCGATATCGACGCCACGGCCAGCCATGTTGGTAGCAACCGTGATCGACCCTGGCTTTCCGGCCTGAGCGATGATGTGAGCTTCACGTTCATGCTGCTTGGCGTTGAGGACCTCGAACTTGATCCCTCTTCGCTTGAGGGTTGCAGCGAGAAGTTCCGACTTCTCGATCGAAACCGTTCCCACCAGAATCGGCTGTTCGTTCTTGTGACGGATCTCGATATCGTCGGCGACCGCTGCGAACTTGTGTTGTTCGTCCATGTACACGAGATCAGCCTGATCCAGCCGCGCAAGCGGACGGTTCGTTGGTATGACGATGACCTGCAGACCGTAGATCTCGACGAACTCCCCCTCTTCCGTGATGGCCGTACCGGTCATGCCAGACAACTTCTCATACATCCGGAAGTAGTTCTGCAGGGTGATCGTTGCGAGCGTCTGGTTCTCTTCCTTGATCGCGACCGATTCCTTGGCCTCGATCGCCTGATGGAGGCCTTCAGAGTATCGCCTGCCCTCAAGGACGCGACCCGTGAACTCATCGACGATCATCACCTGTCCGTTTCGCACCAGGTAGTCGACATCTCGCTGATACAGCGTCTTCGCTTTCAGTGCGACATCGAGGTGATGAATGAAGTCGACGTTCGCAAAATCGTAGAGGTTCTCAACATCGAGCATCCCCTCGACGCGCGTAACTCCCTCTTCCGTTGTGACAACTTGCCGCTTCTTCTCATCGACCTCGTAGTGATCGATCTCACTCAGGCGGGAAGCGATGCGGGCGAACTCGGTGTACCACTTACCCGTCTCTCCAACACGACCAGAGATGATGAGAGGCGTTCGAGCTTCGTCGATAAGAATCGAATCGACCTCGTCGACAACGGCAAATGCGTGGCCTCGTTGGACCATGTGCTCGGGATTCATCGTCATGTTGTCACGCAGGTAATCGAAACCGAATTCGTTGTTGGTTCCATGAGTGATGTCGGCTGCGTACTCAGGACGACGTTCCTCCGGAGTCATCCAGGCCTGGATGAGACCCACTTCCAGACCAAGAAACCGATGCAAGCTCCCCATCCACTCGGCATCGCGACTGGCGAGGTAGTCGTTCACTGTCACGAGGTGCACGCCCCCGCCACCGAGAGCGTTGAGGTAGGCAGGCATCGTGCTGACGAGGGTCTTGCCCTCTCCGGTCTTCATCTCGGCGATCATCCCTCTGTGGAGGGTCGCTGCACCGACGATCTGAACGTCGTAGTGGCGCTGACCGAGTACACGTTTCGCGGCTTCTCGTACCGTTGCGTACGCTTCGACTTCGATATCGTCGAGTGTTTCTCCATCCGCGAGGCGGTCGCGGAACCACTGTGTTCTTGCCCTGAGATCGTCATCGGAGAGAGATTCGATCTCCGGTTCGAGTTCGTTAACTGCTTCTGCGATGCTCTCGAGGTCTCTCAGGCGCTTGCCTTCTCCGACGCGGAGCATTTTGTTGAAAATCGACATGGTTATTGAATGTTACGGGTCTCGGGGCTATTCCCGAACACCTCTGCGCTCAACGCAACGAGATCAGATTCTCTCGCACGGCGTACAGCACAGCCTCGTTGCGAGAATGCATCCCGAGCTTGTCGAGAACGTTGCGAATGTGGTTCTTAACCGTGTTCTCGGAGATGTACAGAAGGTCGCCAATCTGTCTACTCGTTTTACCTTCGGCGACAAGGCTCAGGACTTCGATCTCGCGACCGGTCAGAGTGGGCTTGCGCGCACCGACGAGCTCCTGGTGCCTGAGCAATTGCCTCGTGACATCGAAAAGTTTGCCAGCCATGCCTGGGGAGATCGCGGCTCCGCCGTCTGCGATCTTGTCGATCGCGTTGACCAACTCCTCAAAGGGCATATCCTTGAGGATGTAGCCACGGGCGCCGCCGCGGATTGCAGCGACCATGTCTTCATCGGATTCGGAGCCCGTCAAGAGGACCACTGCGGCATTCGGAGCGACGGCAGAGATCTTCTCGAGTACATCGATGCCGGACATTCCGGGCATCAGCAAATCGAGCAATACGATATCTGGTTGTTCCGTCTCTGCGATACCGATGGCGGTTTCCCCATCAGGGGCCTCCCCCACTACTGAGTACCCGGCTCCATTGAGGGCAGCCGTTAAACCCGCACGAAACAGCGGTACATCGTCGACAACAAGCAATCTCTTCATCTCTGCTCCGGCTCACTCCGGTTCGATCAGTCCTACGTTGCCGTCACGCCGGTTGTACACAACACAATGCTGGTCCGAATCAGCGTCGAGGAAGAAGAAGAACTCATGTCCGAGCATCTCCATCTGCAAAGCAGCTTCCTCGGCGGTCATCGGTTTCATCTCGAACCTCTTGGTTCGGACGATTCCAGCGCCACGGTCTTCTTCTTCATCGGGAGGTCCATTCGTCTGGTTAAGACCTTTGTTTCCGACACGGTTGCGTTGGATCAATCGTTCTTTGAGCCTGCGTAGCTGGCGTTCGTACTTATCCGTTGCAAGATCGAGGGCGGAACGGGCTTCCGGAGCCTCCGCTTCGATCCGCACGATGTGACCGGCAGCCTGAGAAGTGATCTCGACTCGATACCGCTCATCGGCCAGCCGCGGGTTCTGATGCTCTGTGAACTCGATATCCACACTTCCGCCATCATCGAATATCCGTGCCGCATGACGCACCTGATCCTCGGCGATCTCCTTGATCGGTTGAGGTACAGCCATATTTCTGCCATGGATACGAACGGTCACCCGAGCTCCTCTCTGTTGATGACGTCACACAGACGCGCGCCGAAGCGAGCATGCGATGTGACAGGGTTCCTGGATTGACGTGGCAACGCGCTGGGGGACCGCTCTTCGGTCACTCGACGGTTGGTCGCCACGTCACCTCCCAGGTTTCGGGACCTCATTGGTTCCTGTCTTCATTGTACCTGCTGCGGTAGCTACGAGTACAGAGAATCTCACCGGCTGTACGGCTCGCGCCGCGGACAGGATCGTCATGCCCGTCGTGAGCACATCATCAACGAGAACAACGCCGTCGCCGACATCACGGCGACGACGAAAATCGACTGCGGTTCTTTTCTGCACCGTTGCCCCCGCACGCCGTGGCCACCACAGAGGCGGAGCGACAGCGTCGATAACCGGGAGATCAACGATCGCTCCGACGGCCGACGCAAGAAAGTATGCCTGGTCTATGCCGTATTTGACGCGTCGCGCCGCGGAACGCCGCACGGGGACGATGGATGTGGCATTAGCCGGGAGGCGT
>JAMBLJ010000268.1 GCA_023336815.1 Actinomycetes bacterium | reverse complement strand
GGTCGATGTGGATCGCCAGGGGTGAACACGACTTCGTGACCCGATACGAGATGAGAGGCAGGCGCAGGTTGAGGGAGAACGGTGCCATCCGGCTCGGGCGAACGACGACGCTGATGACCCTCGCCCACGAACTTGGCCATCACCTCGTTAACTGGCTCGATCCCGAGTCAACAGCTTCCCACGGCTATGTCTGGATCCATCGATTCGATCAAGCAGCAGAGGTGATCGATGGGCTTGTCCTCGAATCATCGAGTGTGGTTATGACGACGTAACGACCTTGGTTCCCGGTGCGAGGAACACTGAACATGGTGTCCGTAGATTCCGGATCATGAGGCAGCGACCACGCGAACGGCCCCAGGACTCTTGTGTGGTACGCGGCTATCCGACACTCCCGGTCAGACGTTGCTGAGGGACGGTCGCAAGACGCAACCGTCCCTCAGTCGATACATGATTCTGTTGGCTAGTCGGTCGTCCAGTGCTCATTCAGCCCAAGGCCGGGAATCCCGATCTTGACGAACAGTCCGGTCTCTCCGGCTGCAGGGTCGTTGTAGACCTCCTGGATCAATTCGTACTGACCCCACAGGCTGCCTCCGGCGCCGACCCACACGATCTTCACGAAGTCGGTGTAGTGCTGCTCGACGCCATCGCCATCGATATAGTCGCCGTTCAGGTGGTTCGTAAGCCAGCCCATGCTGATCCCGCTGACGGTTCCGTCAACGAGTCCGCGGTCAAGTTTTCCGTCATCGTTGCAATCCACATTGGCGAGCCATGCATCGGACCATTTCATGGCGAGGGCATCATCGACGTAGTCGCCAGTCTGTCCCCAGTAGGTGCCATCGATGTTCCTGTCTGAACTGTCGTAGGTGCCATTGAACATGTGCGCCTGGTAGTTGTAGCCAAACTCATCGTAACCCGTAACTATTGGGGTCCCAGCAGTGTCGGTGATCGTCCCGCCCTGAATCGTGGCACATTTGTCAGGTGCATCTGCCACGGCAGCCGGAGCGACGATCATCACCAGTAGCAGCGCAACAGTTAGTACGGCCGATAGACGTCTCATGATTACCTCCATGGAGTAGTGGCACGTCCGCTCAACCAGAGAAGCATAGCTTCGTACTAAGGAGTTATCAAATTGGTGTTGGCCAACGCATGATCGATGGATGTGCTCCCGATGCCGTTCGCTATCGGTGTGCCGATGACCCGAAATGCTCGGACGATGGCTCTCGGAGTCCTCCTCTATCGCAGCCAGGACGGCGCGGAGTTCGGATCGATACCGTAACGCTCGATAGCTTCGGTGACGGTGCCGGTGTCCATGGTGCCTTCACGTGCCAGGGCGGAGAGGACCGCGATGACGAGGTGATCAGCGTCCACCTCGAAGAAGGAGCGAAGCGCTTTTCGTGTGTCGCTCCTCCCGTAGCCATCCGTGCCAAGAGTTGTGAAGGATCGAGGAACGAACGGTGCGATCTGGTCTGGAACCGCCCGCATGTAGTCGGTGACGGCAACGATCGGTCCCTGCGAGGACTCGAGCAGTGATGTCACGTTCGCTGTG
>JAMBLJ010000267.1 GCA_023336815.1 Actinomycetes bacterium | reverse complement strand
TCTGCGTCGCGCGGGTGTAGTTCAATGGCAGAACATCAGCTTCCCAAGCTGAATACGGGGGTTCGATTCCCCTCACCCGCTCCGCGACGTCGTCCTCCAGGCTTTTGGCGTTGAAAACTGACACAATGTTGCCGTTATCGGCGCCAGAATCCTGTTAGCGGGTGAGCCAGTTGGCGAGGAGGCGGGTCAGGCGGGGCATCAGTACGTAGGTGAGTGCGAGGATGCCGAGCACGTTCCCAACGAACACGGCCACCACAACGTTCATGTCGGGAGCGATCGCACCTCTGACGAATGTGATGATCAGCACCGTTGGGAAGAGAGCGATGAACACAGCAACCGCCTGCTTCCAGCGCTTCGGGCCTTCTGTTCCACGCGACGAACCAGGGAACCAGCCTCCAAAGCCGCCAACGACGTTCAGCGTTCGGTCACCTTCGATGAGCTGTTCGATCTCTTCGAGCCATGCCCGCCTTGTATCTGACTCCAGCCATCGGTCGAGATCCGGACGGGATGCGAACGACGCAACGATCACGAACTCATCCTGGACACCCTCGACGGGAGGAAGTAGTTGTGAGCCGAGGAATCCGTCGAAGCCTTGCAGACGACGGACGGCATCATCGTGGAGCTCCACGAACCTCTCCCTGTTGTGCGGATCGAT
The DNA here is from genome assembly GCA_023336815.1 of Actinomycetes bacterium. GTDB lineage: Bacteria > Actinomycetota > Acidimicrobiia > Spongiisociales > UBA5794 > JAMBLL01. The sequence goes on along the minus strand of JAMBLJ010000267.1, from coordinate 1,311 downwards.
GCGCTGGGACAACACAAGCGTCACAGGTTCTGACGCCATGCGCATGCCGGCAACCCGCTGCTCTCTTGCCGCTCCGTCGAGCATGACATCGACCTCAGCCATCAACGCTGAACGCTCCTCGGAACCCAGCCATTGATCGAGTTCTTCAACGGTGGCGAACGAGTACACCGTCACCCACTCGCCAGGGTGCGAAGCATTTGGTGCCTGAACCTCCGAAGCGACGAACCCGGCGTGTGATGAGGCAGCGATGCGGATCCGGTGGTCCCAATCACGGAACCGGTCCTCACAACCAGGCAACACACGACGCGCCACCACGACGGTTGGAGCTGCTTTCGAGTTGGTGCGATCGTCGGACACGCTCCAAGCGTAGGGCCGAGGGTGGGACGGTTCGCGGGTGCTCCGTGTGCTGGGCTATTCAGCGAGGATCCGGCTTGCTGCGTACATGCCGTAGATATACGAGTCCTCGAGGTTGGAAACGTTGTGGTCACCAACGAGATAGAGACCGTGCCCTTGTTCACATTCGAGCAGGACATCGCCAAGGAGGTGAAACGCGGGATCCCAGTGGTGGTGTTCGCGGACGGTCCAGCTGTCGAAGTACTGCGAGAAATCGGGTTCACCGATCTTCGATCCGAACACCGTGAGACCGTCGGGTTGCCGTGCGATCGCAAGGGAATCTTCGCCATTGGGAAAGAGGGTGAAGGTGGCATCTGCCCATGGCTGGAGGAGCTCGCCATCGATGAGAAAGATGTGGGCTGATACGGGTCTCTTGACCGACGTGAAGCCAAGAAGCACCGCAGAGATATGGGTCGGCGTGGCCACCACCACGTTGGGGGCGACGTACGTTGCGCCACCGACAGTCCGAACGGTGTAGTCGCCATCCGACGATGAGATGACCGCTACCGAGTCGAACACGATCGAGTCCTCGAAGCCAGCGGTGAGGAGATCGGTGCGCAGCGTGTATTCGTACATAGGAACGATCGTTGGGAGTATCCCAATCAACAGCGTCATTGCGGTGAGTTCCTCGATCGAGCAGAACGCGGTCCCCTGAACCACAGGGGCGATATAGGAACGGGTCACATGCTCGATGTGTTGCGCCTCGAGGTATTCGAGTGCGGGCGTTCGATACAGTTCGCTGAGCACAGGGTCATCGCGGATGACTTCGGCCTGGGATATCACGGTGCACCGCCTCTTGAATGCCGCATATCGTCTGCGGAACCTTCTCATCAGCACGAGGAATCGGAGGGTCTCGATGGGGTGGGTCAGGAGCTGGAGGTCTCCCCGCGTGAACGATCCGTCACGGCGACCCCTCTG
>JAMBLJ010000266.1 GCA_023336815.1 Actinomycetes bacterium | reverse complement strand
TACGGTTCTGAAGTGTGGTACAAATAGGTTTACCGGCTTACCTGAGTCCGGGTTCCAAGAGGAGGGCTACCTTGTCAACACACCTTGAGCACACGTCGCGAGACGGGTCACCGAGCGAAGGACGTCGCCGCGTTCTGATTCTCGTGGCTGTCTTTGCGATGATTATGGCCTCGCTGGCCATTGTGAGTACTTCAGCATCAGCAAAGAAGAAGGCTGACCCACCAGGGCAACTGATCGATGTGCAACTTCTCGCATTCAACGACTACCACGGACATCTCGAGGCTGGTGGCAACGGGTCTATCGATGGTGACAGGGACGTCGGCGGAGGAGAGTATCTCTCGTCCAAACTTGCTGAGTTGCGCAATGGCCATAAGTTCAGCGTGACCGTCGCTGCCGGCGACCTCATCGGTGGCTCGCCTGCTTTCTCAGGACTATTCCACGATGAACCGTCGGTCGAGTCGCTCAATGCGATGGGACTTGATGTCTCGGGCGTGGGGAACCACGAGTTCGATGAAGGAATCACTGAGTTGCTTCGTATGCAGGATGGTGGATGCCATCCTGAAGACGGCTGCTACTTCGAGGACGATCCGTATTCGGGCGCAGATTTCCAGTGGCTCGCAGCCAACACCGTGAGCGAGACGACCGGTGAAACACCATTGCCGCCGTACATGATCAAGAGATTCAACAACGTGAAGGTTGCCTTCATCGGCATGACCCTCGAAGCGACTGATACGCTGGTGGCAGCTGCGGGCATCGTTGGATGGGACTTCCTCGATGAGGTAGAGACAGCGAATGCTCTTGTCCCTGAATTGCAGGATCAGGGTGTCGAAGCCATTGTGGTGTTGCTGCACGAGGGTGGGTCTCAGACTCCTCCCCCGGGTGAGGTGGATTCCTGTGAGAATATCTCCGGTCCGATCGTCGCGATCAACGCTGGGCTCGACCCGGCGATCGATGTTCTCATCACTGGCCATACACATCTGCCCTACAACTGCATGCTCGAAGACTCGGATGGCAAGGATCGCATCGTTACGAGTGCGTACTCGTTTGGCAGGGTCGTTTCAGAGTTCAATCTCGTTCTCGACAAGCGTACCAAGGACATTCGCCGCGACCTGAGCACGGCACAGAACCACTCCGTGCTGCAGAGTACGACTTCACCAGACCCAGCGGTGACAGCGGTCATCGAGAAGTGGCAGCCGCTCTTCGATGAGCAGGGCAATGTTCCTATTGGGACCATCACAGCAGATATCACCCGTGGCGGTGACCCGACGGGGTCCGATCGCGGCGTTGAGTCTGCGGCAGGCAATCTCGTTGCCGACGCCCAGGCGTGGTCGACGTCGTCGCTTCTAGGTGCTGAGATTGCGTTCATGAATCCGGGCGGTGTTCGCTCGGACCTGACGTACCTCGCCTCGGGAGCTGAAGGTGACGGTGTTGTGACCTTCGGCGAGGCGTTCAGCTTCCAGCCCTTCGGTAACACGCTCTTCACGTTCTCCATGACGGGTGGCCAGATCGTGTCCGTGCTCGAAGAGCAGTGCCAGCCAGCCGGATCGAGCCGGGCGTTCCTGCATCTTGGTGTCTCAGACGGGTTCACGTACGACCTGTCGAAGACGATCGTTGTAGATGTGGATGCAGGCACAACCACTTGCACCACAGTGTCAGTCACGAACGTTGAGTTGAACGGCGTGCCGCTCGACATGGGAGCTTCGTACGTCGTGACCGCGAACAACTTCCTCGCTGACGGCGGTGATAACTTCACGACGTTCGCTGAGATCGATCCCTCGGATAGGGTCTCCAGTGTCGAGGATCTTGAAGCGCTCACCAGCTATCTGGGTACCTTCGGACCTGTTGCTCCACCGAGCACAGACAGAGTGAACGAGTTGCCCTAAGGCGAATTACAAGAGCCGCTGGTCTGACCCTCCGGGGCCCGGACCAGCGGCTTTTCGCGTAACGGGCCGCTTAACCCATAGTCTCGATGCCCTGGACGAAGTCTGACAGCACCGTGTCGAGGTCCGGGTCGCCGATCTCCTGGAGGTCGTAATGCACACGAGTGTGAGGCTTGTCGATGGAGATGATCCGCGTCAGGTCGATCGGTGTCCCAATGACGACCGCATCACAGTCCACAGCGTTGATCGTCGCTTCCAGGTCGGCGAGTTGCTCAGGTCCGTAGCCCATGGCCGGGAGCAGGTCGCCGATACCGGGATACTGCTCGAACGTGTCCTTGAGCCTCCCGACGAGCCATGGGCGGGGATCAACGAACTCGGTGGCACCGTACTTGGAAGCAGCGACCATGCCCGCACCGATACGCATCCCACCGTGGGTGAG
>JAMBLJ010000265.1 GCA_023336815.1 Actinomycetes bacterium | reverse complement strand
CCGGCGGTCAGTCCCAATTCGGCGCTGAACTGACATCACGTATGAGATTCGTCATACGATCACCAAACTAGTTAAACAGATTTGTCCCCCTCTGGAGGACAGACGATGCCTCGCGGGATGAGAATCGGCTTCTTTGGTCGTTTGGTCGATTGTGGTTGAAGAGTGACCTCGCTTACAGTACACCTCGGCCCCATGTGTGATCGGTTAAGCGGCATCCGCGAGGTCTCGCGCATAGACTGTTGAGCGGTATGGGCGGCCAGGATTCGGGTTGACGCCTTCGCGCCAAAGCGCAGCTTCGAAGGCGTCGAGGACGGCTGGCAGGTCTTGAGTGCCAAGGGCCGCGATGATGGAAGGCAAATTCAGGAGGAGCAGAGCTGTCACGCGATACGGGCTTGGTTCCACATCAGGGCGACAGCGACGCATCATGGCGCAAAGGTCGTGAGAAAGCACCATCCCGAGAAGAGTCGCGTAGATGAAGGTGTGGATCACGTCTGGGTTCGAAGTCCGCAGATGATCCAGCCGCCCGACCATCTTCAGGGTTCGGAAAAGCTGCTCAACTTCCCAGCGGAGGCGATAGAGCGTCGCCAACTGCTCCGGGGAGAACAACTCCGGCGGCAGGTTCGTCACGAACCACAGATAGACCGTCTCCGTGAGCCCATCGGGCAAATCGTGTTCCACTGGTACTCGGATCACGCGAAAGGTCCGACGACCGTTCCCGCGGACTGTGAGCTCCGCATCGACATCAACGATTTGCCAATAGCGAAGGTCCCCGGACAACGGCTTACCGACATGCGCCTTGCCTACCCCAGACCGGACCGTTTCGATCCGTGGCATCGTCGAGGATTTCAGCGGGGTGAGGAAGTAGCCTCGGCGGTCCTCAATCGTCGCCCACAGGCGATGGTCGGCATATCCGCGGTCGAGAAGGAGAAGCCGTCCATGAAGCCAACGGGGCAGTTTGAGGGCCTTGCGATCATGGGTCTTGGCATCGGTCAATGTAATCGACGTGATCGTCTGAAACAGCACGCTGAGCGTTGCGGTCAGTTTGACCCCTCCGTGATCGATGTTGGTCGACGGGAACGTCCCCGCAGCAGAGGCGGGCAGCGTGATCTGACTGCCGTCGATGGCCTCGATGTCGATCAGGCTGGTTCCCATGAGTGCAGCAGCAAGAACCTCGCGTTGCTCACGGGTCGCCGTAGACAAGGCGTGTTCGAACATGAACTTCATCAGCGCCACCAATCCCTTGGTGAACCGATCATAGAAGCTGCTCTCCTCCGGCATGTACCCGGTGATGGCGTGGAAGTCTCGACGCGCAGTGGCGATGGATCGGGTTTCATCGCCCATGGCGCAGTGGGTGATCGCCAGGCACAGATCGGCGGGGTGAATGTCACGAAGCCGCTTCAAGGCACCCACCTCCCTGGCCTGATGGAGCACGTCATCTTCGTCGAAGGTCGTGGTGAACATTTGGCGCATCGTGGTATGCATCGTGCGGAGCCTCCTGTCGTCGGTTTTGGTTCTCACAAACCCGTCCGTACGACAGTGTAGGCTCCGTCTCAACAGCCTGTTATCTCAGGAGAATCATCTTAACCGATTGCACATG
>JAMBLJ010000264.1 GCA_023336815.1 Actinomycetes bacterium | reverse complement strand
GGCTGTAGGACGGTCGGATCTGCTTGGTGCAGATCACACTGAGGCATTGCTCGCCCATCAGTACGCATCGGCTCACAGGATCGTGGACACGCTTCCTGATCCTTCGATCGTGGCGCCCACGCACGGATCAGGTTCGTTCTGCTCCGCGTCTGATGTTGCGGAATCCACGAGCACGGTTGCACGCGAGAAGAAACAGAATCCTGCACTTCTTGCGCCCTCCGCCGAGGCTTTCGGGATGAGCCAGGTGCTCGGGTACAAGCAGTATCCGATCTACTACAAGCACATGGCGCCGTCGAACCTCGCGCCACTTGGTGCGCCGCCTGAGGGCGATCTTCCGCTGCTCACGCGTCTCGATGATGTGAACGATGCAACGATTGTCGATGTGCGTCCCTTCCCCGAGTACGCCGATGGCCATCTTCCTGGCTCGCTTTCGATTCCGGTGTCCACAGACGATGCGGTCTACATGGGTTGGACACTGGAGTGGGACTCACCGCTCGTCCTCGTTGGCACCGAGGCACAGGTTGCGGAAGTTCAGTTGCATCTCCATAGGATTGGATGGGACACGATCATCGGCCGGATAGAGCCCGACAGCCTTGACATCATGGTCGATGGTCCGCTCGCAACGACGGGTTCAGTGACCTTCGACGAGTTCAATGGAGACCCGGCCGACGTGCTCGATGTCCGTGACCCTGTCGAGCACCTCGCTGGCGTCCTTCCTGGCGCGACACTTGCCCACCTGGCCGACGTAGCGAAGGATCCGGCCAGGTACGCAAGGGACGAGGTCGTGATCCATTGCCAGGGCGGCTACCGGGCCGCGGTTGTTGCAGGCTTTCTCGAGGCTGAGGGCTCAAAGGTCACCGTCATCTACGACAGTTTGACGAACTACAAGGGTCCCCTCACCGCCCCAGCGGCATGATGATGTGCGAACCGGCCCATCGTTTATACCCCCGGGGGGTATAATGAGCAGTATGGATATACCTGTTGATGACCGCGACGACATCATCAAGCGACTGCGACGCATCGAAGGTCAGGTGCGCGGACTACAGAACATGGTCGAAGAGGGTCGAGACTGCAATGACACGTTGACGCAGTTCGCTGCCGCCAATCGTGCACTCAGTCGTGCAGGGTTCAAGTTCCTCTCGGCAACGATGGAACAGTGCCGGCTCCACCCTGATGAGGCTGACGAGTCTGGCTACACACACGAGATGCTCGAGAAGATGTTCCTGAGACTCGGCTGAGTTCGATCATCGTTCCGGAACCGGGCCGATGAGGTCAGTCCCAGTCGATGGAGTTCAGTGTGGCGTCCGAAACTGCTGCTGGTCCTCCAACGACGTACACGACGCCGGGTCGAAGCCTCCGAATGGTTGCGTCCGTTCCTGCTGAGAGTGACCCGGTATCAGTGATCAACACGGGGACTCCGTCCCTGCCCGCTGGTGCCGCTGCGATGAGGGCATCGGGGAATTTCCATGCTGTTGCGACGAAGAGCGAGTCGATCGGCCCGTTGCCAGGGAACATCGTGGCGGCGACGCGTTGGGCGGTTTCGAATCTGTTCGCACCACCGAGTCTGGTCACCGGTGCGTACTCCGCCAGGGTCGACTCCACACCGCTCGATACCGCAGCGGTCCCACCAACGATGTAGATCCGCTTGGGTTTGAGTCGCTGCAGTTGCGCGGTCACGGAGGAAGGGACGGAATCACGAGGGACGAGGAGAATCGGTGAGCCATCTCTCCCCGCTGGTGCAGCTGCGACCAGTGCGTCGGGGTGGTTGACGCCTGTAGCGATGAATACCGTATCGACCGTTCCTGGATCGGGATACAGGACGCGTGCTATCTCTGCGGCGGTGCTGTAGCGGTCGGGTCCGGAGATGCGCTGCACCGGAGCGAAGATACCGAGCTTGATCGCAACGGAGGCCGAGATAGCGTTCGTACCGCCTATCACGTAGATCCGGGAGGGATCGAGCGCGAGCAGTTCCCTCGAGACGCTCGTTGGAATCCTGTCCCTTGTCACGAGCAGGACGGGCGCACCCCTGGTACCTGCTGGTGCGGCAGCGACGAGAGCATCGGGATGGTTCTCACCGGTTGCGATGAAGACGATCGGTTGTTGTCCAGGGAACCGGTCCTTTGCTACAGCCACCGCAGTGCCATAGCGGTCGGCTCCGGCAAGCCTCGTGACGATCGGTCCGGTCGGATCGGGATCGATAGGTGGCTCAACGGTCACTGACACCACGGATGTGGGCGGCACTCCTACCTCGGCGTTGTGTGTACCGACGATGGAGAAAACGAAGTCATACGTCCCTGACGTTGGCATCTGGTCTGACGGAACAGTGACGGGAACGTTGATCGTCGTTGTACCGCCGGAGATGGTCGCTGACCCCGAGTCGATGATCGTGCCACCGTTCTTGAGTTCCCAGTCGAAAACGACGTCGACACCTGTGTAGGAGGCGTAGGCGGGACCAGCGAGGGATCCGTTCGCCCCGGAGAGGCTCACTGCCACGTCGACGCTGGTGTCCACGCTCGGACTTGGGATCGTTCGTGAAGCAGCCGAAGGTGTGATGCGAGGTGCTTCGAAATCGACTGTGGTGAGGTCACCGTTCGCAAGACCATACGTGAACTTATCCACCGCCCCAACGAAGTCCGCCCATGCACCTCCCGAGCTCTGACCAGTCACGAACGCGAAGCCAGGTGTCTGACCGGCCCAGTTGACGATCGTCGCCTCCGGGTAGTGGGTCAGGTAGTAGCCGATGGGTTGGTATTCACCTGCCGGTGACGTGAGCGTCCCGAAGGAGTTGTTGTACCACCAGCCGTCTTCAAGGGCGTCCCAGCGTTGCCAGACATCCGACGTGACTGCTCCCTGGTCGGCTGCTACGTAGACAGGTTCCCAGATCAGCGCTGAATCACGAATACCATCGTTGTCCCAGTCGATCTGCAGGTTTATCGCAGGTGCGAGATGCGCTGCTGCACCCGATCCGCCATCAACGAAGGTGGAATAGGTGAGCTGAGTCAGTTCGGCGAGGCGTTTGCCTGTCAGGTCGTCGGTGTACAGCCAGGCTTTGCCACCCTGCCCTGCGCCGTCGCCTGATCCAGTATCGAGCTGCCAGGCGCCGATCCCCGTCGCACCGCCAAAGTCCTCCGTGAAACCACCAACCGCCGTGTTGTTCACAACGGGTATCCAGCCGCCCATCGCACCGGGTCGTGCGGTTTCATCCTGGAGTTGGGTACAACCACCAACACGGAAGCTGTCGACGGCTGTGGTGTAGGTCTCGCCGAAGTTCTTGGCGTTGAAGATCTGGTGCTCGATCGTTGTTTGGTCGCCTTGGAACGAGCCTGGATCGCTCCATACGATCTCGCCATCGAGATACCACACGTTGGAACTCGGTGTGAGCACGTAGGTGAGCGTGTGCCAAGCCGAGTAGTCGAACGTTGCCGGGAGTGGTTCGTGGTTCCATCCGCCAGGCTGAGAAGAGGTACCGGGAAACACCCAGAAACTCAGCGTATCTGCTGTGTCCGTATCGGCGTATCCCGTCACCCCAGCGACGGGCCAACGGTTGCTGCCCCCCGCTGTGGTATCGGTCACCGGCCAGAACGAAACGATCCGGTCGCTGGTTGCGAAGTCAGCATCGAGCTGGAAGGTCGTTTCGAGACACGTTCCGAACCCGTTGGTGTACGTCCCCGCGCTTGTACCGTCGGTCGTGCGCTTGAAACCTTGATAGGAGTAGTACCCGGCAGTAGGCCCCGCTCCGTCAACGGTGAACAGTCCCACGCTTCGACCGTCGACGACCCCGGTCTCGAGGAGCGGTTCGTAACTTGGATTGGTGCCATTGTTGAATCGATCGAAGATGTACGGGGACAGGTCCGCGCCCGTTGGATATTCGTCGACGATCGTGGTCACAGGAGCCTCGAGTTCGACGGCGAGTGTGGCCGGTGTCGCGATGAGTACCGATCCCACGACAGCGAGACCGAGGATGAGTGTTCGCATGTGTGCCGCCACGTAATACCTTCCGAAATCGTGCGCGGTGCTGGAGCACCAGTATGGCCGTCAGCAATCTATCGGCAGGCATCGGTATCGGGTTGAGATGTGTGCTCATGCACTTAGCCATCCAGGCGCAACTCAGTACAGGAACATCCCACCGATCACGGCGAGAAGAAGCATGACCGAGATACCGATCGCAACGTTGCGTACCCACTGTGGTCTTCCGTCGGTCATGTCTTTGGTCTAGGGGCGTTCACGAAGCGGATGATCAACGGGTACCTGTACCAATCCCCGTTCGCTGCCTTGATAGCGGCGATGATATTCACGATGAGACCAAAGATCGCGAGGGCGAAGAACAGGAAGAATCCGATGACGACCAACATCAGCATGACGGAAACCACGAGGTAGATGAACAGCGAGATCTGAAAATTCAGAGACTCTCGTGCATGCCATTCGACGAACACATCTTCGTCGCGCTTGATGAGCCATACGATCAGTGGCCCGAGAAACCCGATTCCTATCCAGGGCAGAAGGTGAGCAGCAACGGCCCATGCCCGTGAATCTGATGGCACCGGGTCGACAACAGCCGGATATTCCTCGGTCATGTGCCCTCCAACGAACGATGACTCTGACCGATGACGATAGCGGGGAATTCCGCCCTCTCGATGTGTGGTGACGCTACGTCCGGACCTTCGCGTTGACAGTACGCTCGTACCAAGAGAAAGCGTGGAGGTTGCTGAAGTGAGACGAGTATTCGTTGGTGGATCGGTAGTGGCTCCGAACGGCGAGTCAACCCGTTCGGATGTGGTTGTCGAGAATGGGCTGATTCTCGAGGTTGGGTCTGACCTCGATGGCGATGAGGCTATCGATGTTGCAGGCAAACATCTGGTCCCAGGACTGTTCGACTGTCATATCCACCTCGGGATCCCTCATATCGACATGGCAAAGGTCGCAGCTACACCTCCGGGGCTTCTGTACTACGAGGCGATCGATGCGTTCCAGAAGACGATCGATTGCGGGATCACCACGGTGAGGGACGCTGGACTCGCCGATCTCGGTATGAAGCTGGCCGTTGAGCGGGGCATCGTTCCGGGGCCACGGATGCAGATCGCCATCGGCATGTTGAGCCAGACAGGCGGGCATGGTGATGCGCATCTTCACGGTGGAGGGAACCTCCTTCCCGAGTCGTCTCCGTCGTTCCCGAGAACGGTTGTTGATGGTCCGGAGGAGGTCCGCAAGGCCGTTCGCGAGATGGTTCGCGAAGGCGCCGATGTTCTGAAGGTCGCGACATCCGGAGGGGTCATGTCGCCAGGAAGCAATCCAAAACATGCCCATTTCCGTATGGATGAACTCGAGATGATGCGCGCTGAGACACAGGCCGCTGGCATCGAGATGATGGCCCACGCCCAGGCGTACGACGGCATCAAGAACGCGATACGTGCTGGGTTCCGTTCTATCGATCATGGTGTCTATCTCGATGATGAGGCAATCCAGTTGATGCTCGACCGCGGCACATGGCTGGTTCCGACCCTCCTCGCCCCACGCGGTGTGATCGCCGCTGCCGACGCAGGCATATCGATACCGCCTGAGCCGCTGGCAAAGGCCAAGGAGATCATCGAGGTCCACACAGAGTCCGCATCGAAGGCGATAGCCGCAGGCGTGAAAGTTGCGATGGGGACCGACTGTCCGGTGTCACCTCACGGCGAGAACCTGGGTGAGTTGGCGCTCATGGTGGAATGTGGCATGACGGCTGGAGAGGCGCTGTACGCCGCAACCCAGTCGGCTGCCGATCTCATGGGGCTTGGCGATGAACTCGGATCGATCGAGCAAGGAAAGATCGCTGATCTTGTGGTGGTCGATGGCGATCCCCTCGACTTCGATGCGCTCAAGACCAATATCGATCAGGTCTGGAAGGCCGGACAACTCCTGCCAACGACAG
>JAMBLJ010000263.1 GCA_023336815.1 Actinomycetes bacterium | reverse complement strand
GGCGCATCATCGACCAACCAGTCGAAACCACATCGAAAGGGAGATATGAGACGCTCAATTCTCACACTGCTCTCCGTGTTCGCCTTGGCGATCGCAGTGCTTGCACCCCTGAGTGCAGCAGGAGCAGCAGAAACACCGACGGGGCTTGAACTCGCCGCACCAAAGGGTGAAGTGGCAAAGAGTCCCAATGGCAGCTACATCGTAGTGATGAAGGCTGAGCCGCTGATTGTCGAGTTCGGCCAGGACGGCCTGGACACGAAGCAAGCTGACAAGGCCCGCGCAAAGAAGGACAAGAAGCACAACGCGGTGCTTGTCGACTCCGGCGCATCAGCCTCTGACAAGGTGAACAGTTACACGAACGCGGTTGACGGATTCTCTGCCCTTGTTTCGCACAGCGAAGCACAGGCGATGGCGGATCGTGACGATGTTCTCGCTGTCTACCCAGACGAGCTTCGTCAGACGACGACAGATTCCAGCCCGGAGTTCCTCGGGTTGACCGATTCTGCTGGCGCATGGCAGACCGGATATGACGGTGAAGGCGTCGTGATCGGCATCATCGACACTGGTATCTGGCCGGAACATGCATCCTTCGCAGACGATGGATCGTACCCAGCGCCACCAATCACACTTGACGACTCCTTGCAGTCAGCTTGTGACTTTGGCAATACAGCGGCAAACCCACTCGATGCTCCGTTCACCTGTAGCAACAAGCTCATCGGCGCTCGTCAGATGCTCGCCACGTATCGGGCTGTCATTCCCACTCAGCCATTCGAGTATGACTCGGCGCGTGATGACAACGGCCACGGTACGCATACGGCGTCCACATCCGGCGGTAACGCTGATGTCCTGGCCACGATCTTCGGTGTTGACCGCGGAATCGTGTCTGGAATCGCACCCCGCGCGCACATCGTCATGTACAAGGGCCTCGGTACGCTCGGTGGCTTCGGCTCCGACCTCGCCGCAGCAATCGACCAAGCTGTCTTTGACGGTGTTGACGTGATCAACTACTCGATCGGTTCGTCATCGTTCGCTATCGGACCAGACGATGTCGCGTTCTTGTTCGCAGCGGCCGATGGTGTGTTCGTTGCCACGTCCAATGGCAACAGCGGACCTGGTGCAGCAACAACGGGTTCGCCGGCCTCGGTGCCGTGGTTGACCTCGGTCGGTGCGAGCACGCAAGCTCGCACGTTCCAGGGCACGGCAGTGCTAGGTGACGGTTCCGAGTACTTCGGTGCTTCGATCACGGCCGGTGCTGGACCAGCAACGCTGATCGACTCAGCTGACGCGGGTAGCGAGCTCTGTGTTCCTGGCGATCTTGATCCGCTCCTCGTTGATGGCAAGATCGTTCTGTGTAAACGTGGTGCCATCGCCCGTATCGCAAAGAGCGAAGCAGTGGCCATGGCAGGTGGCGTAGGAATGATCCTCTACAACGCCGACGATGGTCAGAGCGAGGTCACGGACAACCACTGGGTACCTTCGGTCCATATCAACAACACTGATGGCGTCCAGGTCAAGGCCTACATCGCCTCAGAGGGCGTTGCAGCATCAGCCGACATCGTTGGAGGCGTGTACACGCCAACCCAGGGATCGGTCATGGCATCGTTCTCCTCACGGGGACCGAACGGCCTTTCTGCGGACATCATCAAGCCTGATGTGACCGCCCCGGGCGTGAACATCTTGGCGGGTAACACGCCAACACCCGAACCTGGCAATGTACCCGGCGAGCTGTTCCAGGCGATCAGTGGTACGTCGATGTCAAGCCCGCACGTCGCGGGCGTGTTCGCGCTCATCAAGCAGGCACACCCTGACTGGTCAGCAGCGATGGCAAAGTCGGCTCTCATGACAACGTCCCGACAGGACGTCACGAAGGAAGATGCGACGACAGCGGCCGATCCATTCGATATGGGTGCTGGCCACATCGCTCCTGGTGAGCGTGTGCACAAGGGTTCGGCATTCCAGCCTGGCCTCGTGTACGACGTTAGCTTCTTCGAGTACGCAGGCTTCACGTGCGGTGCCGACCTCGGCATCTTCGATTCGGGGTCATGCGCTTTCCTTGAAGCCATTGGTGTTCCGACGGATCCAAGCGATCTGAACGTGCCTTCAATCGCGATTGGAGAACTAGCCGGGACACAGACCATAACCCGTACCGTTACCTCTGTCGCAGACGACAATGGTTGGCGCACATACACCGCTGCAGTTGATGCACCAGCGGGTTTCGATGTGACCGTGAACCCTTCGACGTTCCGATTGAAGAGCGGCCAGTCTGCTTCATATGACGTGACCATCACCAACGTGTCTGCTCCCGCTGATACCTGGTTCTTTGGTTCACTCACATGGGAGGACAAGACCGGGAACTACAGCGTGTATAGCCCCATCGCAGTTAACGCAACATTGCTCGGCGCGCCGGACTCTGTTGCGGGAAGCGGTGAGAGCGGTTCAACCAGCTTCGATGTGAGCTTCTGGTACAACGGGGACTACACGGCTGCTCCACACGGCCTGTCAGCGAATGCTCCAACAGACGGAACGATCAACCAGGCCCAGGATCAGAGCTTTCCGAGTACGGATCCTGACGACGGCGGTGGAGTTGTTTGGATCGACTTCACAGTGACAGACTCGGCCATGGTCAGATGGACGATGGTGATTCCAGGAGACGACGACATCGATCTGTACCTCCACGACTCGAGCGGTGCGATCATCGCCGATAGCACCAATGGAGGCACGGACGAATTGATCGAGTTGATCCTGCCAGCCAACGACACGTACACAATGGCTGTGCATGGATGGTCGGTTCCAAACGAACCGCTGCCATTCACGTTGAACTACTGGGACGTCCCATTGGCCTCTGGCGGCAGCCTTAGTGTTGATAGCGCTCCAACGTCGGCGACAATCGGTTCTGTAGGAACGATTGATATCAGCTGGACCGGTCTCGCGGCCGGCGAGGTGTATCTCGGTGCGGTATCGCACAGCAATGCATCGGATATTCTCGGGTTCACAACCGTGGAAGTTGACGGCTGATCCGAAACAGTTAACTAGACAAGAAGGAGGGGCGCCGAGAGGCGCTCCTCCTTCTGTTTGCCAAGTACAAGACTTCTGATAGCTGAAAGCTCCGCTACTCGTCAAGGCTCGGGTTGCCCGGGAGTGTCAGGCCGGTTGTTCCGAGTGCACCCTTCGTGGGGACACAGAGTAAAGGACCACGACGACCACCGCTGTGGTAGTTGTAGAGGCCGCCATCGACGAACAGGACGATCTTGGCACCTTCAACCTGCACCTGGGTGTACCTCATATCGGGAATCGGACAACCGAGTGATCCGTCTGGCCACACGACACTTTCGGCGGAAACAACCACGATGTCATCGATCGTCGCAGCGAGGCGCTTCACCAGGTCCGCTGAGGCAAGAGCAACGAGGCTCGCAAGGTTCGGGTCGTAGTCGCCTGGCTCGACTGTTGGTGGTTGGTCTGCCACGGAAGCATCTCCATCGTTGTCTGGTGCCACTGTAGGAAGGGTTTCCGATGGCGTTGCATCTTGTGACTCTCCAGAGCCGGGCCCACTTGGATTCTCATAGAGAAAGGGGGCACCTGAGGCGACTCCGTGATAGTGATACACGATTACGCCATCGGTGAGTTCTATTCGGTAACCATCCTCAAGAGCCTGCGTGTACGCCATACCTGGCTGAGGACATCCGAGCGACCCATCACGCCATACGACGTCCTCGTAGAAGACAACTTCGATCTGGGCATCATCTCCGATACGAACGAGTAGATCGTCGACAGCTTCCTCGATGGGTGAGAGACGGGTATCGGGAACGGAGACGTCGGCGTCCTCGCCACCAGAATCGGGCGATGACGCACACGCTGCAATGAGAATCGAAAGTGTTAGTCCTGCTACGAGAGCCTTGTACATATGAAGTCCTTCGCCTCTGCCCTTCTGACGCTCAGAACGCTCTGTCAGGTTCCCGATTCGATGGTGATGACCCGGAATCCGCCGAGACCGACCTCGTCGATGAGCGCCTCCATGCCGATACGTTCCGAGCGTGCAACGAGCTGACTCATGACATCACCGTCGGCCGCATGGAGG
>JAMBLJ010000262.1 GCA_023336815.1 Actinomycetes bacterium | reverse complement strand
GCGTGTGAGGAGACCTCCATGACAACGGTGTCAACACCCTTGTCCCGCATGGATGCGAGCAGGGCCTGAAGATCCGTTGCCTCGGGCGTCGTGCGTTTCAGGTGCACCGGTTCCCCATCGATTCTCGCACCCAGCGTTCCAACCAGTCCAACCGATCGGTCATCGCATCGCCATATCGCCTCGCAGAGGTGCGCAACCGTGGTCTTCCCGTTCGTCCCTGTCACACCAACCATCGACATGGCTGTATCGGGCGCACCGTGGAGTGCTCGCGCTGCCCAGGCCATTGCACCGCGGCTGTCGTCAACGACTATCTCACCGATTGTCGTACCCATCGGTCGTTCAGCGAGGATCGCCGTTGCACCAGCAGCGATCGCGGCATCAACGAATTCATGTCCATCCGAGCGTTCGCCCACGATCGCAACGAAGAGGGTCCCAGGGCCTACTTGTCGCGAGTCGTGAGTGATCGACGTGACGACCCGGTTGGGATGCACAACGGAGCGGACACCTTCTAGCGATTCGGCGATGGATCCAACGGTTGCATCACCGATCCGCATATCAGTTCCGATCCGGGGCGACGCCAAGCTGGTGGAGGGCGGTCTGCGCAATTTTCGCGAACACAGGGGCCGCAGCAGCACCACCGAGTGACAGGTCAGTCCCATCTTCGAGTTCGCCCACCGGTGTATCCAGCACGACCACGACAACGACTTCAGGATCATTGAGAGGCGCCATTCCAATGAACGATGCGTACGTGTCCTCGGTGTATATCCCTGCCTCTGAGTCGAACTTCTGGCTCGTACCCGTCTTTCCCCCTGCCGTGTAGTCGGTCATGCGGGCACGCCGACCCGTGCCTTCCTCTTCGACGACACGGCCGAGCATCCATCGCATCGTCGCGGCGGTCTCGCTGGAAAGAACCCTTCGCGTTCGCGGTTTCGTGAGGATGCGATTTCCGTTGGCCTGGTGGATCTCGCTCACGAGGTACGGTTCTGTCCAGATCCCGTCGTTTGCAATGGTGGCGTAAACGGCAGCCATTTGGAGCGCGGTGGTCCCGACCGCATAGCCGATGGCGATAGACGAACCTGACGTGACCGTCCACTTCGATGGAGGATCAAGCTTGCCGTGACGCTCCCCAGCGACATCAAGACCTGACGGAGCGCCGAGGCCGAAATCTGTGAGGTACTCATAGTGAAGATCACGTCCGAGGCGTCGTTCGATCTCAATCGTTCCCACGTTCGATGAACGCTTCACCACGTCAGCGACCGACATCGATGGCGGATTCGAGCCGTGATCCTCGTACTCGAACTGACCGACGGTCACCGATCCGGGTGTATCGATTTTCGTGTCCCTTGTGACGATCCCCTCCTCGATCGCCGCAGCGATCGTCACAGCCTTCAGTGTTGAGCCTGGCTCATAGATGTCAGCAACCGCACGATTGCGAAGCGCCTCAGGCGTTCCCTGCGATCGATCGTTGAGATCAAGTCCAGGCCAGCTTGCCATCGCAAGGACCTCGCCTGTCTTCGGAGCTACTACGACGATCGAACCGCCTTTTGCCGATGTCTCTTCGACGCGCTGCTGCAGTTCCTGCTCCGCGGCGAACTGGATCTCTCTGTCGATCGTCGTAACGATGTTGGATCCAGCTGTTGCTGGTCTGAGCCTCGTTTCGCCCTGAGGTATCACTCTCCCGTACGGATCGCGCTCGACGATCAACTGGCCTTCTCGACCCTGGAGTTCCGAATTGAAGGTCCACTCAAGACCCTCGACACCCATTCCGTCGTCGTAGCGGGTCAAGCCGATTACCTGTGCAGCGACAGAACCAGCCGGATACACCCGAAGGGGTTGCTTGCGGTAGAAGATTCCGCCGATATCCGCCTCATCAACAGCGGCCTCGATCGCGTTCTTCTCTGAGACACGGATGCGGCCTGCTATCTCTGAGTAGCGGCTGCCAGAATCCTGAGCCTCCTGAAGTTCCGTCGCTAGGGCCGTGGCCTCCTTCGTCGTGAATGGTGCGAGGACTAGCGCCGCTGCTACTGGGTCGTCGATCATCTGCGGATCGGCCACGACGTTCCATCCATCGATCGTCATAGCGAGTTCGACACCATCGCGGTCGTATATCGTGCCACGCGGCGGATCGATTTCTTGCGTCCGGATACGCTGGTCGTAGCCGACACCAGCCAGTTCAGCTGCTTGTGCACCCTGGAGGTCAAACAAGCGGTAGCCGATACCCACCCACGCAACGATGAAGGCGAGTCCCACGATCAAGAGGCGGAGATCGCCGCGATTCCAAATACGGGTATTCATCGTTGTTTACCAAATCTTTTTCTGGGGGAAGTTGCCCAGCCGCCAGCAATCGGCCAGTTCTGCATGGGTGCTCCCTTCTCAGCGTTCCATCAGTCGCAAGATCATCATGATCCGTCGCCCGTACTCAGCGCGCTTGCCGGTTCGCCCTGCTGCGGACTTGCATCCAGCGGAGCTACAGGTGCGAGGACAAGCGCCACACGTTCTTCGGGAAAGACCAAACCGATCTGCGCCGCTTGTTGAGCGATGCGTTGTGGATCCTGGAGCTGTGCGAGCTCGAGCCTGAGGTCGAGTTGCGCCGACTCCTCGACTGCGATCTGGTCCTCGAGCGTATCGAGTTCGAACGCCGACTGATCGAGTGCGATCCGTAGATAGATCATGAGAAAGAACACGCCGATGACGAGAACTGTGAAGAAAAGGAGAGGAATAACCCGAGGGCTTCCGATGCCGGGATTCGCGACCGATGTATCGCGAGCCCTGCGTGCAGCTCTTGGTATGGCTTGAGACGTCATAGGTCCACCTTCTCGGCGACCCGAAGCACGGCGCTCCGGGATCGTGGGTTCGTGGCGATCTCTTCTGCTGAGGGCCGGACGGCCTTGCGGGTCAGCTCTCGCACATCCGGGTTCGATCCGCATGTACAAATGGGTAGGTCGGGCGGACACGTACATCCGCGGGCGCGGTCACGGATCGCTCGTTTCACGATCCGATCCTCGAGCGAGTGATATGACATCACCACGACTCGGCCTCCGTCGTTGAGGAATCCAAAAACCTCGGCCATGACCGCTCTAAGTCCGTCGAGCTCGTCGTTGACCGCAATCCTGAGCGCTTGGAATGACTTTCTGGCGGGGTGACCGGAGCGTCGAGCTGGGGCAGGGACTGCCTCAGCGATACTCGCCGCAAGGGATACGGTGTCGTGGAACGGACGCTCTTGAACGATGGCATGGGCAATACGGCGGGCGAAGCGCTCCTCTCCATAGGTTGCGAGGATCCTCGCGAGTTCGGCTTCATCTGACGTGTTGACGATGTCCGCCGCGGTTCGCTCTGCGTCTGCTCCCATTCGCATGTCAAGCGGTCCGCTTCGGTGATAGGAGAACCCGCGGTCGGTTTCGTCGAGTTGGTGGGAAGAGACGCCAAGATCGAGAAGGACGCCATCGACCTGAGCCGGAATGCCGTCCGTGCCAAGGATCGAAGCGAGGTCCCTGTAGTTCGCCCTGACGAGACGGAGCCTGTCCGAGGTTGTGCCACGCGCAAGAGCATCGGTGTCGCGATCGACACCGACAATGCGAACGTTCGGATACCGGTCAAGAAGAGCACGGCTGTGACCTCCCCCACCGAAGGTGCCGTCGACGATCCAGCCGTTGGCTGCTGATGACAGCCATTCGACGACCTCGGTGATCATGACAGGTTTGTGGTATTCGCGATCGTTGCTGCTTGCTGTGGGCTGATCCATGGTCAGTCCCCCGGAGCGCTGGCGCCAAAACGGAAGCGGGCGGAGTAAGGGGCCTCCCTATTGGCATCCGGGGGACTGACCGCGAGCCAGCCCACAATCCCTGCATCTTT
Source organism: Actinomycetes bacterium (assembly GCA_023336815.1). Classification (GTDB taxonomy): domain Bacteria; phylum Actinomycetota; class Acidimicrobiia; order Spongiisociales; family UBA5794; genus JAMBLL01. The sequence goes on along the minus strand of JAMBLJ010000262.1, from coordinate 2,876 downwards.
CCTGTTGTCATATTCCTTCCTCCGACAGAACCTCTTCTATGCCGGCGTAGTAGTCGTCTGCTTCCTGCGCGACCGTCTCCCAGGTCGCCGTATCCCAGATCTCGACACGGTCAGCCACACCGACCACCGTGACGTCTTTGCCAAGGTTTGCGTACACACGAAGCGCCTCGGGGATCTGACATCTGCCTGCTTTGTCGAGCGTTTGGTCGATCGCCGACGCAAAGAACGCTCGTGCGTAGTTGCGTGCTCGTCGATCCGTGCGTGGCAGTCGGAGCACACGCTCCGACTCGTTTTCCCAACGATCGAGTGGGAAGACGTACAGACAGCGTTCCTGTCCTTTGGTGACAACACAGCCATCCTCGAGTCCCATACGGAACTTCGAGGGCATAACCACTCGACCCTTTTCGTCGAGCGAATGACTGAATTCGCCTAAGAACATTGTGAACGGTCTCCATCGTGCATCTCCACGTGGTCTCCCACGAGGCCCCACTATGACCCACTTCGCTCCACTTGTCAACCATATCGCACCATTTTGTGGCCGAATTCGGAGAGATGATGCACAGCACATCTGTTTCCGCCTAGCCTGGCGTCCACGCACCCGGGAGGAACGACCACATGCACGTGCTGGTAGCTACGGACGGAACGATGGACGCAGACGACACAACCAGGTTCGCAACGGCACTTGCAGGAAGCGATGGCAAGACGACGGTTGCGACGATCGTCCGCATCCCGCGGCGGCTCGTCGACGATCTCCGCAGTCAGTTCGGTGCACAACCAGGGATATCGGTCGATGGTGATGCCGAGTACGTCGGTACGCCGAGCGTCGATACATCCACACCCAAGGGGTGGCCAGGCGACGACGCAGTCATCGAGCAGTATCTCGGCAACAAGCGAATCGAGATCGCCCGTCCGCTTACCGAGACGATCCGAGCAACCGGGGCGAAAGCCGAGTCGATCGTCAGGGAAGGCGATGATGTCGAGAGCGACATCATGGAACTTGCGACCGAGATCAGTGCCGATGTGATCGTCATCGGTTCACACGGCCACAACTCGTTCTCGGGCCTTCTTGGATCGACCGGTGCGAAACTCGTCCGCCGATCACCTGTCCCCGTGCTGGTGATCCGCTAGCGCAGATCTCAGACAGCAGATTCCAGACCCCAGACGAACGTCCCCAGTCGCCGATACCGCCAGCTATCTGACAGCGAAGCGATCTGCTGTCTGCCGTCTGCCCTAGCTTCCCAGGAACGGCATCCAGGCATCGTGGGTACGACCGTTCGCGGCGATATGAACCCAGTCGAATCGTCCAGGTCGCATCGGCTGACGGAGAAGATCCAGTCCGGCCTGTGCGGGGGTCCTGCCACCTTTGCGCGTGTTACATCGCTTGCAGGATGCCACGACGTTCTCCCACTTGTGTTTCCCTCCCTGCACCTTCGGGATCACATGATCGATGTTCTCCGCCCGTTTTCCGCAGTACTGACACACGTGATCATCCCGCTGAAAGATCGCCCGCCGGGATAGCGGTATCGCCCTGCGATATGGCACGTTCACGTATCGACGCAGACGAACCACGAGAGGAACATCAAAGCTTGCCATTGCTGTGTGCCATTGATGACCGTGTGACTCAACAAGATCGGCGCGCCCGCGGTAGACAAGCATGACGGCCCGGCGGGCAGCAACAACCGACAGGGGTTCATTACTTGCATTCAGAATCAGTGTTCTCGACACAGCGTGTGCATCGTACCAGCCCTCATGGAACACACTATCGACCACTCTGCGGCGGTGATTGACCACCGAACGCACACCTGCGATACTGCGTGTACCAGGAAGGCATACATGCGCATCGCGGGCTATGTGAGACAAACCCCGGGTCGTAGCGACCCGGACAGCGCGTTCGCCCAGAGCGAGCGTATCCGACGCTGGGTACTCGACACCGGGCATGAACTCATCGCTGTCTGCCAGGATCACCACACTTCGGTGTCTCCAACAGAGCGGCCAGGATTCCGGGCTCTTCTCGACATCGTGCGAAATGATGGAGCTGATGCTGTTCTCGTCGCCAGTCTTGATGCCCTCTCCCCTGACATGATGATGCAAGAGATCATGCTCGTCGACATTCGGGCTGCCGGCTGCAGCGTTATCGCAACCGGGGACGACGATATCGCCGCATTGACAAACGCCACGGATGATCACGCTCGTATGGTCGTTCGAGACACCGTGGCGAAACTGCACGACTACTCCGATGCATATGGGCTGTCTGGCATCAACGAGCCAACCGTTCAGCCAGCTTCGCTCGATAACCACATCAGCGAAGCCACCGACACAACCGACGTCGTCATCGAACTCATCGCCCCATCGAACAAGGGCTGAGAAGAAGCCACCGAAGAAGCCGTCAGCATCAGGAATCGGCTCGTTCTCCGTTCTCCGTTCTCCGTACTTGGGAATGGTTGTACGGATGCTCGATCTGATGAGTCTCAGTGGGCATTCAAACGAGCCTGCTGGTCTTGGCCCGGCGAGAAGGACTCCGCGCCGCTCGCGATTGACGTCCCTGTTACGAGAGTTGGCTTCGAGCGAACAGCAATCTGAACGCACAGGCCACAGCCGACAAGGGCAGGATCCAGTGCGTGCTTCCGGTAAACGGAAAACGCCGCCTGTCCGCTGTCAGCTTCTTCCACCACCGACATTGCGGCCCAGGTGGGCTTGCCGAGAGCGAACGGGAATCTGAATGCACAGGTCATAACCGACAAAGGCAGGATCCAGTGCTTCCGGTAAACGGAAAACGGAAAACGCCGTCTGTCGGCTGGAGGCTGTCTGCTGTCTGCTGTCTGCTGTCTGCTGTCTGCTGTCTGCTGTCTGCTACAACGACAGGGCGGCCCAGGTAG
>JAMBLJ010000261.1 GCA_023336815.1 Actinomycetes bacterium | reverse complement strand
TGTTGTGGGTTCGAGTCCCGCCACCCCTGCGAACTACTGAGGAGTACGTAGTTGAACCGTGAGATGCGACGCCTTCAGGCGAAGGAAGAAGAACGCGCGAAGAAGAAACGCGGCGACGCAGCGCGTCCGCCGAAGAAGTCTCAGAAGGATGAAGGCCTCAGTTTCTTGCAGCGCTCGATGAAATATTTTCGCGAGGTCCGACAGGAACTCAAGAAGGTCGCATGGCCTTCACGCGAAGAGTTGATGACCTACACGATCGTTGTGTTCGGTGTGACAACCGTGCTCACACTCGTGGTGTTCGGTCTCGACTGGGCATTTAGCAAGCTGGTTGTCAACGTCTTGAATGCGATCACGTGATGACAGACGCAAGCCAGGACACAGCCGTTGAGGATGTACTCGAGGAAGATGCCCCGGAGGTCGTAGAGCAGCCGCCGCTCAGTCCGTACGACCTTCCCGGTGCCTGGTACGTGATCCACTCGTACTCGGGATACGAGAACAAGGTCAAGGCGAACCTTGAGAACCGTGTGAAGTCGATGCATCTCGAGGACAAGATCTTCGATGTCGTCATCCCGATGGAGGACGTCGTCGAATACAAGAACGGCAAGAAGGTGACGGTGGAACGAAAGAAGTTCCCCGGTTACGTGCTTGTTCGTTTGTACATGGATGATGACTCCTGGTACGCAGTTCGCAATACACCGAACGTGACAGGCTTCGTCGGTTCCGGTACCAAACCAAGCCCACTCTCGCGCAAGGAAGTCGAGCGCATCCTCGGCGTTGCGAAGGAAGAGGGTGCGAAGAAGGACAAGCCGACGTTCAAGCCGGCCTGGGATGTCGGTGAGACGGTCCGGGTCGTCGAGGGTCCGTTTGCGGACTTCAACGGTGTGATCGAGGACATCAACGTGGACCAATCCAAGGTCCGGGTTCTTGTCGACATCTTCGGTCGTGAGACACCTGTCGAGCTCAACTTCGACCAGATCATCAAGTACTGATACAGCAAGGAAACGAACCATGGGTCGCAAGAAACTGATGACCGTGCTCAAGTTACAGATCCCGGCCGGGCAGGCCAGCCCTGCACCACCCGTCGGACCTGCACTCGGACAGCACGGTGTGAACATCATGGACTTTGTCCAGGCGTACAACAACGCCACACAAGCTCAGGCTGGGACCATCGTCCCTGTCGAGATCTCGATATACGAGGATCGCTCGTTCACCTTCATCACGAAAACACCGCCAGCAGCGGTGCTGCTCCGCCAGGCAGCCAAGATCGAGAAGGGTTCGCCTATCCCTCACAAGGAGAAGGTTGGATCTGTCACAAAAGCACAGGTTCGTGAGATTGCCGAGACCAAGATGCCAGATCTCAATGCAAACGACATCGACAACGCCATGCTGATAATCGAGGGCACCGCCCGTTCGATGGGTCTTCTCGTCGTCGACGCCTAGCTTCGCAGTAGTACGTAATACGTCCATATGTGGAAGGGCGCAAGCCCGTCACACCACGAAAGGAATCCCAAGATGGGTATCTCAAAGAATCGCGCTGAGCTGCAGCGCCGATATGACAGCGAAGCGATGTACAACGTTGAGGACGCGGCAGGCCTCGTCAAGAGTCTCTCGTACGCCAAGTTCGACGAATCCGTTGACATGGTCTTCCAACTAGGCATCGATGCTCGCCAGGCTGACCAACTCGTGAGAAGCACCGTGTCCTTGCCACACGGGACCGGCAAGGATGTCAAGGTCGTAGTGTTCGCAAACGACCAGGCAAAGGAAGCCGAAGAGGCTGGAGCCGACGTTGTTGGAGGTAAGGACCTCGCTGAGGAGATCACAAGCGGAACTCGCGCACTCGACTGGGACGTGACGATTGCGAGCCCCGACATGATGCCAGTCGTCGGAAAACTTGGCCAGCTTCTTGGCCCCCGTGGATTGATGCCGAACCCAAAGTCAGGAACGGTGACCACCGACATTGGCAAGACGGTCGCTGCATTCAAGGCCGGCAGGGTCGAGTATCGAAACGACAGGTACGGCAATGTCCACATTCCGGTGGGGCGTGTGTCGTTCACCGAGGAACAGCTCGTCGACAACATGGTGACGATCTTTGATGAGATCCAGCGCAACAGACCTGCTGCTGCGAAGGGAAGGTACATCAAGAAGATCTCCGTGTCGTCCACGATGGGCCCTGGCGTGAAACTCGATGAATCTGCGCTCATCGACATTGTCAAGGAACGTCGCTGACCCGAATCAGGATCATCGGACGAGCGACCTATCCGTCACAGCATGTGCCGGGTAGGTCGTTCTTTCGCGTTCTGCACGAACAATCCGCCAGCCAGACGGACCTGGTGGCGAATTTCCTAGATTTGGGTTGACATCAGCCACCCCACCGGCAACCATACAAAGGTATAGCGGGGGGCCGTTGGAGGAAGGAAAAGGGCGATCCACCACCGCCTTTCTTGGGTGGTTCAGACGCTTCGGAAACATATAGGTCGGCCCCTACCCCGGCCTTCTGGAGCGACATAGACGAGTTGATAGCTTCCTGGCCCGCTGTCTTCTCGAACCTCGAAAGAGACCATCGTCCTCCCACCAACACCCCCGCTATCTCTCTTCAGATGGCAGTTACCAGACAGCAGATACCAGACAGCGGAACACAGATAAGAACTGCGAGGACCGTCTGTTGTCTGTTGTCTGTTGTCTGTTGCTATGCTCTGCGCACAACCTCATACCGACCCGAGACCGTTGGAACCGCAAGGTACAAAGTCGTCAGACGCCAGCGCAGGCCGAACTTCACACGAAGCTCCCGTCGTCTCTGTTCGGGGGCTTTGATCATTCACTGCTCAATGGGGACGAAACGAAAGTCCGATTTGAGGAGAACGACATATGCCACGACCGGAAAAGGTCCAGGCTGTCGCCGACATCAAGGAGCGTATTCAGGGAGCACAGGCTGTGTTCCTTGCCGAGTATGCAGGTCTTTCGGTCAAGGATCAGCAGGTTCTCCGTCGCCAACTCCGCGAGAGTGGGGCTGAGTTCAAGGTCGTCAAGATGACCCTGGCTCGTCGTGCGGCGGGTGACCTCGATATCGATTCACTCGACGAACTGTTGTTTGGCCCGACGGGTCTAGCGTTCGCCGATGGTGATCCGGTTGGAGCTGCCAAGGTACTGAAAAGTTTCGCCAACGAACACGATACGTTCGTGGTCAAGGGCGGGCTTCTCGGTATTGAGTTCCTGAGTCCGGAGAAGATCGCTGAACTCGCTGAGATCGAGCCGCGTGAGGTTCTCCTCGCAAAGCTCGCTGGTGTCATGCAGGCGCCCATGGCGAAGCTCGCTGGTCTTCTTGGGGCCCTTCCACGCAACACTGCCTACGCACTCCAGCAGTTGCTGGAGCAGAAGGAGCAGGAAGAGCCGTCAGCTGAGGAAGAGCCGACAGCTGACAGCCCACAGCCAACAGAGGGAGAGGAATCTTCCGATGAGGCGAAAAGCGGCGAAGGCGAGGCTGAAGCTGATGTGGCTGAGGTCCCAGACGACGCTTCCGACAAGGCTGAAGCTAGCGACTCCGATGAAGATCCCAAGACCGAAGACGAACCTGAGGTGACTGCCGAAGCATCCGATGATGCTGGCGAGGAAACCGAAGATCAGGCCGACGAAGCGTCCGATGACGCTGAGGAGGAATAACCATGGCCAAGACAACCACAGAGAAGTTGCTCGGCGCTTTCGAGGAGATGACGGTTCTTGAACTGTCAGAGTTCCTCAAGGCGTTCGAAGAGAAGTTCGACGTAACCGCCGCTGCCCCGATGGCCGTTGCTGCAGCTCCCGCTGCTGGTGATGCCGCAGGCGAAGCCGAGGAGGAGCAGGACGAGTTCGATGTCATGCTCACCGGAGCTGGCGACAAGAAGATCCAGGTGATCAAGGAAGTTCGTAGCCTTACGAGCCTCGGTCTCAAGGAAGCAAAGGCGCTCGTCGACGACGCTCCCTCGGCCATCATCGAGGGTGCAGACAAAGAGACCGCCGAAAAGGCGAAGGAAGCTCTCGAAGCCGCCGGCGCATCAGTAGAGCTGAAGTAAAAGCGGAGCTTCGCAGTGATACGTACTACGTAATACGTACTACGACGAGAGCAGGGAACAGCCACGGCTGTTCCCTGCTCTCGTTCGGAATACCGTTCTCGGAAAGCTCGTTGGCATATCGGAACACCCGAAGCCAACGAAGGGAAATGCCATGGATCTTGAATTCTGGTGGTTGTTTCCTATCTCCATCGTCATCGCTGCAACGGCGAACGGCGCAGGTATCGGCGGTGCGACGTTCTTCTCGCCGCTGTTCGTCATCGTTCTGGGTCTTGATCCGGTCATCGCGATCGGTGCTGCGTTACTCACCGAAGTGTTCGGGTTCGCGTCTGGCGTCGTCGCTCATGCCCGTGCCAGAGCCATCGACTGGCTTGCCGTTCGCCGGCTCGTGATCGTGTCCGTTCCTCTCGCAGTGATCGGTTCGCTCCTTGCCGACGTCGCACCGGAAACACTTCTCAAGTTGCTCCTCGGTTTCGGCCTGTTCTTCATTGCGGTCACCTTCATCCGTCATCATGACGCCGCAAAGGAAGACGCTGAGATCGCTCTTGGTATCGGTGTTGTCCAGCCAGCAATCCGACGCCACATCGTCATGGCCGATTCGACCGTCTACGACTACGAACTGTGTCGGCTTCACGAGGGGCGCATCGGTGCCGGAATAGGAGGCCTCCTGGTTGGTCTGATATCGACCGGACTCGGGGAAGCGAACTCCTACTCGCTGGTGCAGCGGTGTCGAATCCCGAGCCGCGTCGCAATAGCGGTCTCCGTCGTCACCGTTGCGGTCACGGCACTCGCGGCCAGCGTGACCCACCTCATCAATTTCATCCAGACACCCGACGCCGATGTCGCCCTGATCGCGTCGATTGTTGTATTCACGATCCCAGGGGTGATCATCGGTGGTCAGCTTGGACCACAGATCACCGGCCGCGTCCCTGAACGAACCCTGATCCGTTCCATCGGTTGGCTGTTCGTAGCCGTAGCAGCCATCACCGTGTGGGAGGCGTTGAGGTAGCCGTTGGTTGGGAAGGATCTCTTGTCCTGGTCGTTGGCGGTCAGCGGCACTGAGTCTTCGAAGGTTCTTGCTGATAGCTGGTAGCTGATAGCTGTTCTCAATCCTTGACCATTGCGTCTGGTCGCGGTATCGTTATCACCACAGTTGAAGAACTTTTCACGTCTCTCCAAAGGAAGAGCCGGGTTAGCTGCGTGCTATCCCGGACTTGTGCTATCCTGACCCATTCGCCCGTAACTGCTCCCAGCTTTGTGCTGCTGCAAAATGCCTATATGAGGAGGATCCGCGTTGTCCCGTGCGCGTTCCAACAGGCTGTCATTCGCCAAGATCCCTGAGATTCAGGATATTCCAGATCTTCTGGATATCCAGAGGGAATCGTTTGACGTCTTTCTAGAGTCCGGCCTGAAGCAGATGTTCGATGAGGTTTCCCCCATCGAAGATTTCACAGGAAACCTTGCCCTCCAGTTGACGGAGCATCGTTTCGAAGATCCCCCCCTCACGATCGAAGAGGCGAAGGATCGCGATTCGAACTATTCCCGCCCGCTGTTCGTGACCGCCCGTTTCCTGAACAAGGAAACGGGAGAGATCAAGGAACAGCAAGTCTTCCTCGGTGACTTCCCGATGATGACCACGAACGGAACGTTCATCATCAATGGCACTGAGCGTGTTGTAGTGAGCCAACTTGTGCGTAGCCCTGGCGTGTACTTCGACGAGACGCGTGACAAGACTTCGGGACGCGCCGTGTATGCGTGCAAGGTCATCCCCGGTCGGGGAGCCTGGCTCGAGTTCGACATCGACAAGAAGGACACGATCGGTGTACGAGTCGATCGGAAACGACGCCAGTTCGTGACCACGTTCCTTCGTGCACTCGGGATCGCCGAAACTGACGAAGAGATCATCGCCTTGCTCGGTGATACCGAAGTCGTAAGAAACACGATCGAGAAGGATCCGACATCTACGAAGGACGAGGCGCTCCTCGACCTGTATCGGAAGCTGCGTCCGGGTGAGCTCACGACGGTGGAATCGGCCCGGAGTCTCATCAAGACATTGTTCCGAACACCAAAACGATATGACCTCACCCGTGTTGGTCGGTACAAGCTGAACCAGAAACTTGGCGGAGATGCGTCTGTTCAGATGCTGGACAACTTCAGCGCGATGGAGCAGGGTCTCATCACCGATGAGGACATGGTCAACACGATCAAGTATCTGATGGGTCTGCATGCGGGCACGGACGGCTACCGAACTGACGATATCGACAACTTCCAGAACCGTCGCATTCGGACCGTCGGGGAGTTGATCCAGAACCAGATTCGCGTCGGTCTCACCCGTCTCGAGCGTGTGGTGCGTGAACGTATGACAACGCAGGATCCGGAAGCGATCACACCACAGACACTGATCAATATCCGACCGGTCGTCGCATCGATCAAGGAGTTCTTCGGTACGTCTCAGCTGAGTCAGTTCATGGACCAGCCGAACCCACTCGCATCGATCACCCACAGGCGGCGGCTGTCTGCCCTCGGTCCTGGTGGTCTATCGCGGGAGCGGGCCGGTTTTGAGGTGAGGGATGTTCATCCCTCGCACTACGGCAGGATGTGTCCGATCGAGACACCCGAAGGTCCGAACATCGGGCTAATCGGCTCTCTCGCATCCTATGCACGGGTCAACCGTTTCGGCTTCATCGAAGCGCCGTATCGACGTGTTGCCAACGGCAAGGTGTCGAAGAAGATCGACTACCTCACTGCCTCGGAAGAGGAAGGCCACATCATCGCCCAGGCCAACGCGCCTTTGAACGACGACGGAACTTTCTCCAAAGACCGTGTGCTCGTTCGCAAGACGGGCGGAGAGGTCGACAACGTAGCCGCGGGCCTCGTTGACTACATGGACATTTCACCCCGCCAGGTTGTGTCCATCGCGACGGCATTGATTCCATTCCTCGAACACGATGATGCCAACCGTGCCCTCATGGGTTCGAACATGCAACGCCAGGCAGTACCACTCATCACCTCGGACGCCCCGCTCGTGGGAACCGGGATGGAGGGTCGCGCTGCTAAGGATTCAGGTGAGGTCATCGTGTCGCCGGTCGCCGGCGAGGTTGTATCGGTCACCGGTACTGAGATTGTCGTGAAGGAAGCTGGTGCGAACAAGAAGCACATCTTCCCACTCGACAAGTTCGAGCGCTCCAACCAGGGCACGTGTATCAATCAGAAACCGATCGTCTCTGAGGGAGACAAGGTCAAGGTCGGCGATGCTCTCGCCGACGGTGCATCGACAGACGGTGGCGAACTCGCGCTTGGCCGCAACCTCATGATCGCCTTCATGCCGTGGGAGGGGTACAACTACGAGGATGCGATCATCATCTCGGAACGTCTCGTCAAGGAGGACATCCTCAGCTCGATTCACATCGAGGAGCACGAGATCGAAGCTCGCGACACCAAGCTCGGTGCGGAGGAGATAACGAGGGACATCCCGAACGTCGCAGAAGAAGTCCTTATGGATCTTGACGACAGCGGGATCATCCGAATCGGTGCTGAGGTTGGACCTGGCGACTACCTCGTCGGAAAGGTCACACCCAAAGGTGAAACGGAGTTGACCCCTGAGGAGCGTTTGCTGCGAGCCATCTTCGGTGAGAAGGCTCGCGAGGTTCGCGACGTCTCCCTCAAGGTTCCCCACGGTGAGTCAGGGAAAGCTATCGCTGTCAAGGAGTTCAGCAGAGAGGATGGCTACGACCTTCCTCCAGGTATGAACGAACTCGTTAGGGTCTACGTTGCGAAACAACGCAAGATCTCGGCAGGTGACAAACTCGCCGGACGTCACGGGAACAAGGGTGTTATCGCAAAGGTGCTACCTGAGGAGGACATGCCGTTCTTTGAGGATGGCACGCCGGTCGACATCCTCCTATCGCCCCTCGGTGTCCCCTCTCGCATGAACCTTGGACAGGTCCTTGAGACACATCTCGGTTGGGCTGCTGCCACAGGTTGGGAGAAGTTCGATGACCTCGAAAGCGCAGCTTCGGTTGGCGCTAAACCGTGGACGCATATTGCGACGCCGGTGTTCGACGGCGCTCATGAGGACGAAGTGCTCAACGTCCTGAAGCACTCCAGGGTCAACCGTGATGGTGTTCAACTCATCAACGGCGAAGGTAAGGGCCAGTTGTATGACGGACTGACCGGCCAGCCCTACGACTCACTCATCACCGTTGGCTACATGTACATTCTGAAACTCGTCCACCTCGTTGACCACAAGATCCATGCCAGATCGACGGGGCCGTACTCGATGATCACCCAGCAGCCGCTTGGTGGGAAGGCGCAGTTCGGTGGCCAGCGATTCGGTGAGATGGAGGTGTGGGCGCTCGAGGCCTATGGCGCTGCGTATGCACTGCAGGAACTCCTCACCATCAAGTCCGACGACGTTCGAGGACGTGTCAAGGTCTACGAGGCCATTGTCAAGGGTGAGAACATCCCCGAGCCGGGCATCCCTGAATCCTTCAAGGTGCTTGTCAAGGAGATGCAGTCCCTGTGCCTCAACGTGGAGATGTTGTCGGCGGGAGAAGAGGTTGAACTCAAGGACCTCGACGACGACGTGTTCCGTACAGCAGCATCGCTCGGTATCGATATATCTCGACCCGAGCGTCCCGACATGGATCCAATTTAACCAGCCAGACCCGAGAACTCTGAAAGAGAGAGTTAGCCGATGCCACAACTGTTTGATGAATTGAAGATCGGCCTCGCGTCTTCCGACCAGATTCGATCCTGGTCGTTTGGCGAGGTCAAGAAGCCAGAGACGATCAACTACCGGACGTTGAAGCCCGAAAAGGATGGACTCTTCGATGAGCGCATCTTCGGACCGACGCGTGACTGGGAGTGCTACTGCGGCAAGTACAAACGTGTCCGCTTCCGTGGCATCGTCTGCGAGCGATGTGGCGTTGAGGTCACACGTTCGAAGGTTCGCCGCGAGAGGATGGGTCATATCGAGCTCGCTGCTCCGGTTACCCATATCTGGTTCTTCAAAGGTGTGCCGAGCCGTCTTGGATACTTGCTCGACATGTCCCCAAAGGAACTCGAAAAGGTCATCTACTTCGCCGCCTATCTCGTGACGGATGTTGATGCCGACAAGCGAACGAAAGACCTGCCAGATCTCGAAGAGGCGGCTCGTCACGAGCGCATCCTCATCTCGGATGAACTCGACGAGTGGAAGGAAGCTCGACTGGAGCGCCTTGAGGGCGAGCTAGCACAGATGGAAGATGCGGGAGCGAAGCCGAACGAGATCAACGCCCGAAAGAAAGAGGTCGAACGCGAGATCAAGGATCGCGACGACCGTGCGCGTGTCGAGATCGAGCTATTGGACGAGGCGTTTGACACGTTCAAGTCGCTCAAGCCCCGAGACCTCATCGAATCGGAACAGCTCTGGCGTGAGATCATCGATCGTTACGGCGAGTACTACACCGGCGGCATGGGCGCTGAGTTCGTCAAAGACCTCATCTCTCGAATGGATCTCCAGGCCGAGGTTGCAAAGCTCCGTGAGGACCTTGATGCGACCTCGCAGCAGCGTCGTCAGCGTGCGATGAAGCGATTGAAGGTTGTCCAGCCGTTCGCCGATGGCAAGAACGATCCAACCGGTTTGATTCTCGAGGCCGTTCCTGTCATCCCACCGGATCTCCGACCGATGGTCCAGCTCGATGGCGGTCGTTTCGCTACGTCCGACATGAACGATCTGTATCGCAGGGTGATCAACCGGAACAACCGTCTGAAGCGCCTTATCGATCTCGGTGCCCCCGAGATCATCGTGAACAACGAGAAGCGCATGCTCCAGGAGGCTGTAGACGCGTTGTTCGACAACGGCCGACGGGGCCGTGCGGTGACCGGTCCGGGTAACCGGCCATTGAAGTCTCTGTCGGACATGCTCAAGGGCAAGCAGGGACGTTTCCGTCAAAACCTGCTTGGGAAACGCGTGGACTACTCGGGACGTTCCGTGATCGTTGTCGGACCCCAGCTGCGTTTGCACCAGTGTGGTCTTCCCAAGATCATGGCTCTCGAGCTGTTCAAGCCATTCGTGATGAAGCGACTTGTCGACCTCGACATCGCTCAGAACATCAAGGCCGCGAAGCGGATGGTCGAGCGTCGTCGCGCACAGGTGTGGGATGTCCTGTCCGACGTGATTCAGGAGCATCCTGTGCTCCTGAATCGTGCACCAACGTTGCACCGTCTTGGAATCCAGGCGTTCGAACCCGTCCTCATCGAGGGGAAGGCCATTCAGCTGCACCCGCTCGTGTGCGAGGCGTTCAACGCTGACTTCGATGGTGACCAGATGGCTGTCCATCTGCCGCTTTCGGCGGAGGCCCAGGCTGAGGCGCGGGTGCTCATGCTCTCGTCGAACAACGTCCTGTCACCGGCGAACGGTCGACCGATCGTTACGCCATCTCAAGACATGATCATCGGGATGTACTACCTCTCGGCGTATGTTGAGGATGCAAAGGGCGCTGGAAGGGCCTTCTCGTCTGTCGATGAAGCCATGATGGCTTACGAACTCGGGGATATTTCCCTTCACGCACCGATCAAGTTGCGTGTTGGTTGGCTGGCAGGTGAGTCGGAGCTCCATGCTCAGCTCAAGCCGTTGCTCAAGGAACTCATCGATGACAGTCCAGTTGACCCGAAAGAGCTCACCGAGACGACGCTCGGAAGGGCGCTCATTAACGGTGCGTTCCCTCCCGGTTTCCCCTTCGTGAACGCGGTCCTCATCAAGTCCGACGTGCGGACGCTCGTCGAAGAGGTCATCAACGTGTACGACAAGCCAGACGTTGCGAACACCCTTGACAACATCAAGGAGCTCGGGTTCCACTATGCAACGCGATCCGGTCTGACGATCGGTCTTCAGGATGTCAAGACGCCGCCGGAGAAGAAGCAGATCCTCGAGGTCTTCGAAGATCGGGCAGCCAAGGCTGAGGACCTGTATCAGAAGGGTGTCATCACCGATGATGAGCGTCGCTCGGAGTTGATCGAGATCTGGACGGAAGCGACCGACAAGGTCAAGGACGCCATGCAGGAGACGCTGCAGGAAGATGTGTTCAACCCGATGGACATGATGGTTCGTTCGGGTGCACGGGGAAACATCATGCAGCTTCGTCAGATCGCAGGTATGCGTGGACTGGTGGCCAACCCGAAGGGTGACATCATCCCGCAGCCGATCAAGGCGAACTTCCGTGAAGGTCTGACCGTGCTCGAGTACTTCATCTCGACGCACGGTGCTCGCAAGGGTTTGGCTGATACGGCGCTTCGCACGGCTGACTCCGGGTACCTGACCCGTCGTCTCGTCGATGTGGCGCAGGAGATCATCATTCACGACGATCTCAC
>JAMBLJ010000260.1 GCA_023336815.1 Actinomycetes bacterium | reverse complement strand
TGGCGATGATCATCGCCATGTTCCTCATCGATTGCATGTCACGGATAAGGTCCATCGTCGCCGCCGCAACGTGGGGTTCGAGTCCGCTGAACGGTTCGTCGGCTACGAGCAACCTCGGGACCTTGGTCAGCGCTGTCGAGAGCATTGCCCGTCGTGCCATGCGAGGCGACATCACAGGCTTAGCAGCAGTCGCTCGACGCCTGGTCTCTGGCTCCTGGATCTCGCCTAGCGCCTCAGCAACGCGCGCCGCGACGTCCTCATCGGTGAGTGCGGTGGTGGAACTCTCCACCTCCCCTGAGTGCATGTGGAGATCGCGACCAGGTGTCCACGAACCAAGCGGATTCTGGAACATGAAACCGATATCCGTCCCGATCAGAGTGGCCCAGTCTTCGTTGTCGTAGTCGGCAACGATGGTCCCCGCCACATGTGCGCGCTTTCGTTCCTTGCGGCTCATGCCAGGTCCCGAAACCGTCGATGGCCCGCCAGGGCGAAACGTGACATCCTCGAATCGTGTTTCTCCTCCGATCACCCTTGCGCCCTGTGACAACAGAGAGAAGGCACCCATCAGGGCAAGCGACAGCCCGGCTCCAGACTCACCGATGAGGGCGAACACTTCCCCAGCATCGACGGAGAACGACACATCGCTGAGAACCTCACTCCACTCTGATGTGAGGACAACGCCCGAGTCGGCGACAGGGCCAGCTGTTTCCCCTGAGGACGCACCGGACGAACGGAAGGAGGACCGCTTCTTCGTGGTGAGTTCGTCATCGACGACTGCGACCCGGAGACCTGTGACCTCAAAGAGCTGTGGCATGCATCAAGTCCTTGTCCTTCGCTGTCGTAGCTGCCACGGCACCACCCGCAATGACGAACGCCACACCAAGCCATGTGGCCGGGTTGGGAACTTCATCGAGGAACACGGCAGCCCAGAGCACAGCACTTGCGGGTTCGATGTACATGATCACACTGACCACAGCGACGGGGAGATGGCGCATCGCCTCCCAGTACACGTAGCCGGCAAAGCCAGTGAAGAGGGCTCCGAGGATCAGGAAGTTGACCATGAAGTCGCTGTACTGGGTCACGGCCTGGTACGTCGCAGGTGCGAGGAGGAGCGAAGCCACCGTCAGTTCGCCGATAGCCATCGTCAGACCACCGAGGTCCTGAGCCACAGGTTTCCCGACGAGCATCAACGCGGTCAGCAAACCAGCCGAAACCACGGCAAGAACGATCCCTTCCGTGGTAATGCCAACACCTTCCTCGAGGGACCGGTCGGCCCATGGCTGCACCACGAGGACCGTACCCACGGCTGCGATTCCCAGAGCGAACCACAATCGCTGTGGAACGATCTCTCCAAGGAACGGCCCAGAAAGGATCGCCGCCGCTATCGGGCCGATGTACAGAACGGCAAGCGCTACAGCGACCGTTGTCAGTTTGATCGCTTGGAAGAAGGTGACCCAATGCAAAGCAAGGAGGACACCTGACAGGATGAGTCTCCCCTTGCGGATCTTGGGCAACTCAAGTTTGTGCACCGCAGCAGCAACACCGATGAGCGCAACCGCTCCGAACGTGACTCGCGCTCCAACCAATCCGATCGCTGGCACGTCGTTGCGGACGAATAGCGGAATCGCACCCCACAGAACGGCGAGAAGAGCCAGTCCTGAGACAGCGAGAATCTGTGTCCGAGACGTGCTGACCATCCGCCGATGGTAGGCAGGGGTCAACGCCGACACATGCGGGCGGGCACGGCGATCCGGTGGTCAGAAGCCCTAGCTTCTTGCGAAAGGTCGTGCGTCCAGGAGAGGTTCCATCAAAGTTTCGAACGGGATGTCGAACGTGGTGGCAAGTGTCGATGTGTACTTGAGAAGAGCAACGGTCATCGTTGCCTCAACGATCTGAGCATCCGTCCAACCGGCGGTCCGCAGACCATCCGTCATCTCGTCCGTAACCGCAGCTGGCCGCTGAGCCACCACCCTGGCGAATTCGATGAGTGCGTTCTCGGCGTCACCAAGTTTGGGGAGCGGGGAGCCATCGACTGCTTCGGCACAGTCATCGACCGACCATCCGTGACGGAACAATGCAAGCATGTGTGCAGCAACGCAGTAGTCGCATTCGCCGGCGGAAGCAGTCACGATGAAGATGACCCGCTTGAGCTCCTCAGACAGTGAACCCTCGCGCATCGTTGCGGTGCTGAGATCCCATACTGCGTCGGTGATCTCAGGTAATGGCGCCATGGCCTGTTGAAGCTTCGGGACCATGCCGTAGTAACTCGACACCCTATCGAAGACCTCTTTGGTCCTACCTGTGGCCGTGTCTGGATCCTGCAACGGGACTCTGCTCATGATTCCTCACTCCTGGTCGGATCCGGCCCTGTTTCGACCGGTGTATGTTCGGACGCACCCCACTCCTCCCACGATCCGTCGTACAACGCGGCATCGTGTCCGAGAAGATGAAGAACGAAGAGATCGAACGCCGCGTACACACCACCACCGCAATAGGTGACGATCCTGTCGGCATCACCGATCACGGGTTCCCACATGGCAGCAAGCTCGTCTCGTGGAAGCAACATCCATGTCGATGGGTCAATGTTCGCAAGGGCTGAAACGTTCCACGCACTTGGAATGTGGCCCGCACGTAGATGGGGGTACAGGGGAACCTGTCCCGTGTAGAAGGGCTCGGGAAGTGCATCGACGATGGCGACGCCTGGCTCGTCGATGGCCACGAGGACATCGTCGATGTCGACGCGCAGATCACCCAGGACATCGGGGATGAACCGCGATGAGGGGCGCTCCTGGTTACCCGATCGTGTTGGCAGGCCGAGCCGTTGCCAGTTGGCGAACCCACCATTCAGTACGCGTACCGCTTCGTGGCCGTGGTACCGCAATGCCCACCACAACCGGGCCGCCCACGTTCCCCCCTCCGTGTCGTACACAACAACCTCATGATCGTTGCCGATCCCTGCCCCGGACATGGCCTCAGCGAACGCCGATGGGTCGAGTATGTGGCGTGGTTCGTCAGGATCACGGAGATCGAGAAGATCAAGGAACACGGCTCCCTGGATGTGCGATTCCTCGTAGCCACCACGTCCCGGCACCGATCGGAAATCGCCTCGATCGTCGATCTTCACGGTGAATCGGGTATCAACAACGACGATCGAAGGGTCACCGAGATGCGTCTCAAGCCATTGTGCAGACGCAATCGAATGGGGATTCGCGAACTGGCCACCGGGTTCCACCTTGCAACGTTACCGCTGGTGCACCGGTCGTCGAAATCGGCCAGGTGTTCTTCGCATCTGCGGAGGGACGACCACGTCGATCGCACCCGCAAAGATGGCTAGAGCGGGGCCTCTGAGCGACCCATATCAGCGAAGAGGGTGAACTCGGGAAGGAAGGTCATGTCGATCTTGCCGACGCCACCCTGTCGATGTTTGGCAACTACAACTTCAGCAACACCCTTGGACTCGACCTTCTCCGGGTAGTAGTACTCGTCGCGGTATATGAACATGACAACATCTGCGTCCTGTTCGACGGCACCGGACTCACGGAGGTCACCGAGACGTGGCCGTTTGTCCTCTCGACCTTCGACACCACGGTTGAGCTGTGACAGTGCGATTATCGGGACCTGGAGCTCACGAGCGAGGCTCTTGAGGGATCGCGAGATAGCTGCGATCTCCTGCTGACGATTCTCCTGCCCGGAGCCGTTCATCAGCTGGAGATAGTCCACGACGACCAGGTCGAGCCCTGGTTTACGACGCAGCCGTCTGCACTTCGCCCTGATCTCGGTAACGGTGAGGCCGGCGGAATCATCGACGAAGATATTCTGCTTGTACAACGCCCCTGCAGCGTTGGAAAGCTTCGTGAAGTCGCCCTCGCTGAGCTTGCCGGTACGGAGACGCTGAGAATCGATCCTTCCCTTGGCACACAACATACGTGTGACGATCTCTTCACGGCTCATCTCAAGGGAGAAGATCGCAACGGTGTTCCCGGCCAGCGCAACGTTCTGCGCCATATTGAGGGCCAGGGCGGTCTTTCCCATACCAGGGCGTGCAGCGATGATCACGAGATTCGTCGGGTGGAGTCCTGCGAGTTTCCTATCCAGGTCCCTGAACCCCGTCGAAATTCCCGTGACCTCGGAACCGCTGCGCTGGAGTTCTTCCGCCTTCTCGATGGCGGGTCCCAGAAGATCGTCGATGACCTGAAGTCCGTCTCCCACCTGTCGCTCGGCAACAGCGAATACAGCCTGCTCGGCCTGGTCGACGACCTCTTCGATCGGCTGGTTCATATGGCCAGCGATGACCCCGATATCGCCACCCACACGCATGAGGCGACGTCGCAGTGCATGCTCTTCGACGATGCCTGCGTAGTACTCGACGTTCGAAGTTGATGGGACAGAGTCGATGAGGTTGGTCAGGAACTCGATGCCACCCATACGGTCAAGCACGTCGTCGCGACGGAGACCTTCCGAGACGGTGACTGCGTCGATCGGTTCGTTTGCATCGAACAGACCCTGCACGACCTCGAAGATCTGTTGATGAGACGGCTTGTAGAAGTCATCGGAATGAAGTTTCTCGAGCGCGACGTTCGCAGCATCACCCGACAGAAGGACAGCGCCGAGCACCGACTCTTCTGCGTCGATACTGTGGGGTGGCACCCTCGGTGAACGGGCTGTTTGTGGTTCGACGACCGTTGTCACCGGTCCTCCTCGGTGTCCCTGAATGTCCTGGCATGACCATGATGAGAGCCGTGTGTGACAGATTCCCCACCACGGCGCCAGCGTGGCGAGCATAAGGGCGGCAGGGTGATGTCGAGGCTCGATGCGACATGGTGTTTTTCGCGGTCACAGGTGTTCTTCGCGAACTCCCTGCAACGCCCAACTTTCGTGTACCCACGCGAGGTGGGAGGGCTACTCGAGGGGGATCGAGCCGTCGTCGGCGTGATAACGGGCGTGGGACGCGGCAAGAGCATCCCAATCGGCATCGGCCTCGAGATCCACCGCCACGAGGTGCGTTGTGGTGGGGCCATCACCTGTATCGAAGGCTCTCGCCGTTCTGAGTATCGAGGCGGACGCATCATCGATCCGGCTGTGCTGGGCGAGGTGTTCGGCCCATGACACGGTGAGGAACAGTTCGGTGAG
>JAMBLJ010000259.1 GCA_023336815.1 Actinomycetes bacterium | reverse complement strand
GTGGGCGATACTGGATTTGAACCAGTGACCCCTGCCGTGTCGAGGCAACATGCTATGACGCGACAACCTTGGTATCACGGGGTTTCTCACTCGCGAAGGCACCAAGTGTCCACATAGTGTCCACATGATGGAAGCATTGTCAGTGATTCCAGGCGATGGCTGATGGCTCCGGCAGGCTCTCTTGGGTAACGTGCGTATAGATCCTCAGCGTCGTGATCGGTGATCGATGCCCCAGGAACATCTGCACCTCGGCAGGGAGCCACCGGTCCACAGTGAACAGCCTTGTCGCACACGTGTGGCGGAGATCGTGCGGCTTCACGTCACCGATCCGCGCTTCATCGACAATGCGGGACCAGATCCGTGATCGCCAGTTGTGATATCCGACCGGCTGACCTGTACGACCCGTGAATACCCAGCCCTCGAGGTGCTTTGTCGGCTGATCATCGAGGTGCCGGCGGAGACGGTCTGTCGCATCCGGCGGCATCGGGATCGTTCGCCCATCTTCCCGGCGTGTACGCCCTTTGACCGGCTGCGCACCTTCGTTCGGTGTCAACGTCTCATCGACCCGCAATGTCCCTGCCACGAAGTCAATATCGTCGCGTCTGACAGCGAGGGCTTCACCAACGCGCAATCCGCACCGGGCCATCAGCCACACCATCGCGGCAAGGTCCGGGCGCACGGCCTCAGCGGCGGTCGTAACTTTCTCAAGCTCGGCGTCGGTGAGTGCCCTTCCCGGCCTCGCCGCGGTCGAGGCTGTATGCTTCGGGGCCTTCACATCGGCGGCCGGATTGACTTTGATCGCATCATCATCACGGGCGAGGTCGAGCACGCCACGAAGGATTGTGAGCGCCTTCTGCTTCGTTGAAACTGCCTTGTCCAGCGTGAACACCCACTCACGCACCACGCTCGTCTTGATAGAGCTGACAGCCAGAGCACCAAACGTCGGAAGGATGAGACTGTTCAGATACGACTGGTCGCGGTCCCTCGTTGAGCGAGCGAGATTGCCCCTGAGCATCATCCACCGCTGAGCGTAGACGCGGAACGATGTCATCCCGGCCTGCGGGTCAATCCACTCGTTCCGAACTACATCGGCCACGACCGTCGCCTTGAACTTCTCAGCATCGACCCTCCGGGTGAAGTTCTTGGAACGCTGATGGCCACCAGGGTCGCGATATCGAACCTGCCACCTATTCGACCTCGGATGCCTACGAATACTCGCCATCGATGACCTCCTCTTCACCATCGATCTCACTCGGTTCGGCCTCGTTTCGATGGGTCATCTCGGCAAGTTTGTCCAACGTCGCTTGGAGGCTGACCATTTGTCTTTGTATCTGCTCGACTACCGAGTTTGTCGTAAACTCTTCGACCCTGTATTTCGCTTTCAAGCTGGCCCTCACTTCGGTCGTTGCGACAAACCCGCCAGGTATACCTGCAAGCAATCCGCCTAGATCCCGAGCATCCCATATATGGGTAGAGACTCCCCTCCAGCCCTCGCCGTTCGCGGAAACCGAAAACATGGTGACCTCCCGCCCTTGCGTTGGCAGTACAAGATCCCAAAGAGGCACTTCTAGCACGATACATAGCGTGACGAGTTCCGCCCACCGGATTGCAGCCGTAGGGCGACCTGGGCGCGCGCCTTCCAGATCCATGAGTCGCCATTCATTCCACGTCTTCGCTCCAAAGAGAGATACGTTATTGCATTCATCCGCCAGTCTCTTTCGGCCACGCCTGCTCGGCTCTCGAGCTTCGCGGAGCCGTCTCAAGTTAGCTCCAACGGTTTCATCGATATTAGCACCCATGCCAATGAGCATAGCACCACCGCTCGACTTTGCACAGCAACCATGGTATCTCTATGAATACCGACAGATGCGGAGTTATTGATGAGCGACGATGGACACGACGAACTACTGACACAACATGTCTTGGCAGCCGAACTGAAGATGCGACCACAGTCGCTTGCCGATTGGCGGCACAGAGGCAAGGGACCCACATATGTGAAGCTCGGCCAGTTGGTTCGCTACCGACGTTCCGATGTGGAGGATTGGTTGGAATCTCAGGCGGTGAACTGTGACACGTCAGCAGATTGACAGCGTCTCAACCGATCATTGGCCGGACACGGATCCCCTCAC
>JAMBLJ010000258.1 GCA_023336815.1 Actinomycetes bacterium | reverse complement strand
GCAGAATCCCTCTCAGCAGCGATGAGTGTGGGTGCGTTGATCGAGGAGGTCGACATCGAGGATCTTCTCAGCAGTATCGATGAGACGACCGCACCCGATGTTGCACTTGTTTGGGAGCGCCTGTTGAGCGGCTCGCAGAACCACCTGAGAGCCTTCACCTCACAGCTCAGCTCACTCAACGTCGAGTACGAACCCACCGTCCTCGATGCCGCAACTTACGACGAGATGCTTGCGTCATCGACACAGCAACGCGGACACGGCCGCCGCGGCCGCTAGCGCTCACCCACCCGTTTTGGCGTGGCTGCCGGGAATATATTCCCGCTAGCCACGCCAGAACGGTCAGGGTCAGACGATCTGGATCGAGCGTTTCGAGAGTCCGTACCAGAAACCATCGATGGTGGTGTCGATGCTCGGCACATCGTCGATGGCGGCGCCGAGTGCCACGAAAAGGGGCGCGAAATGTTCGGTACGGGGATGGGCAAGTACGGCAGCCGGAGCTTTGTTCTGGAAGTCGATCAACGCATCGATGTCACCAGCAGCCAGGGTCCTGTCGAGCCAATCATCGAACTCGCTCGACCACGTGGGGGGCTCACTTGTATCCGGGGCACCAAGATTCATCTCGCTCAGGTTGTGTGTGCTGAATCCGCTGCCAAGGATGAGGACACCCTCGTCTCGCAGTGGCGCAAGTTTGCGACCGAGTTCGAAGAGCGACCAGGGGTCAAGTGTCGGCATCGACACCTGGAGCACAGGAATGTCAGCGTCGGGGTACATCTCGACGAGCGGCACGTACGCTCCATGGTCGAGCCCTCGCTCGGGATCCTGATAGACGTTACGCCCGGGGCTGGCGAGCAACTTCGCTACTGATGCCGCGAGTTGCGGAGCACCAGGCGCCGCGTACTCCACCTCGTAATAGCGCTGCGCAAAGCCGTAGAAATCGTAGAAGAGAGGCACGGTCTCTGTGGCGCTGATCGTCAGCGGCGCAGCCTCCCAGTGGGCGGAAACGACCAGGATCGAGCTTGGTCGTGGCAGGTCGCCAGCCCATGTCGACAGCTCTTCAGTCCATAGGACGTCATCAGCCAGCGGTGGTGCGCCATGGCTGAGAAAGATCGATGGCATCGGTTGGGTGGCATGGGTGCTGGTCATGTCAAGTCGAGACGGTAGTGGTGGCACCCGCGATCATGCGGGAGCCACCACCTTTCGCCCGCAAACTACGAGCGTTTGACCGCTTCAGCTTCGATCGTGATCTTCACGGTCTTTCCGACGAGGACCCCGCCCGTTTCGAGAGGCATGTTCCATGTCAGACCCCAATCGGTACGATCGATCGCCGTCGATGCGCTGAAGGCTGCGCGAGCGTTTCCCCACGGATCGATGATCGCTCCATTGAACTCGAAATCGAGAATCACGGGCCGTGTGACACTCTTCACCGTCAGTTCTCCATGGAGACGATATCGGTCACCGACGATCTCGACCTTGTCACCGCTAAACGACATGGTCGGGTGGTTGGCGACGTCCAGGAAGTCTTCAGATAGAAGGTGAGCATCACGCTCCTTGCTTCCTGACTGCAGACTCGCAACTGGGATAGACAGTTCTACGGAGGAGTCGGCCGGGTCATTCTCAACGGTGATCGTTCCGTTCGCATCGCTGAGTGATCCGCGCGCCTTGGCGATCATCATGTGCTTTGCTTCGAATGTCATCGACGCGTGTTCCGGATCGATATCCCAAACTCCCGTTGCCGGTGTCTCTCGACCATCCACGATTCTCATGGTGTTCTGCTTCACTTCGTTGCTCATGCTATCTCTCTCGTTCCGACACGACGATCATGTCTGTAGGTATGATTCGTAACTATAGTTGGAACTCATAACTTAGTGACAAAAGATAACAAAACCTCCTCGACACCTATACTGTCGACATGTCAGACACGACGGGAGCGAAAGACTCCGAACTCGCTGGATTCCCCCACAGCACATACTGTGAGTACTTTCAGGGCGCGATAGAACTGATCGGTCGTCGCTGGTCCGCCAGCATCCTCAGGGCACTGTTCGCAGGGAAAGAACGATTCACCGACATCGCGCTAGCGGTTCCTGGACTCTCACACAGACTCCTCACAGAACGACTGGAGGAACTCACCGAAGCGGACCTGATCTCAATTGAACCTGGTATGAAACACGGGACCTACCACCTCACCGAACGCGGCGCAGACCTGCGCCCCTTCTTTCATGAACTCGAGGCATGGAATGCCAGGTGGTACGAGGACCGCAGCGACGACACGAGAACGGCCGCCGTCTGACCACTGGTTTGTCGGTGGGATATTTCGCGATGACGATGACACGCCCGCTTCATCCTCTCCGACATCGCTGAACATTGATTTCAAGCCGCTCCCTCAATTCAGCCTGACGCATCGCTGTCAGTTCTTCTTGTTCCAGTTGCCGGTTGGTGGGAGGATTGTGCAATGGACCCCTACGCAGAAGATCAACCCACCCGCGCCAGCCGCGGCACCTTCATTTGGATCGTCCTCATCTCCGGGATCTTTCTCCTGAGCGGGTTCATCCCCCTTGTCCTCATGGGCAGGTCGAATCCGAACGAGAAGATGTACCGCAACTGTGTACAAGGCGAGTCCGGTGTC
Source organism: Actinomycetes bacterium (assembly GCA_023336815.1). Classification (GTDB taxonomy): domain Bacteria; phylum Actinomycetota; class Acidimicrobiia; order Spongiisociales; family UBA5794; genus JAMBLL01. The sequence goes on along the minus strand of JAMBLJ010000258.1, from coordinate 8,363 downwards.
CATATCGGTGACAGGCTTGTCATCGAGTACAGCGAGGGACTTCCCATCGTGGTGAGCTACCCGGAGATCAACTCGGTTCCGGACGACGTGCAGCAACTGTGTTTCGACCTCATCGTTCGCGCGGACCTCTACGGATAGCGCGCAACATCAGACGAGGGCGTAGTGATCTTCTGAAGCTGCTGAGGGGCGACGAAGACCGTTGACACCGGTCATGATCAGGACACCACTCGCGGTCAGCCACAGACCACCAACCACAAGGAGCGCCGTGCTCAGGTTGAACGGTTTCGGTGTGGGTCCGGGGTACGGGATCGTCAGGTCGGCATACACCTGGGGTGCAGCAGCCTCTCCATTGGCGTCCCACAGTGTCCACGAACAACCGTTGTTCATATCGGGCTTCCACGTGTAGCCGTCAACCGTACCGAGCGTTGCTGCACCGCGACAGAAGGACTCCGGTTCGTTGAATGCCTTCGCCGTCTGGAATCCCGCGAACAGGCCGGCGACGATCATCACTATGCCAAGCGCAAGGCTCGCGACAGAAAGGCCCCGGTTGGCCACAGGTCGCTTCCTTTGTTGCGTCGCCACGATGCCCCTCTCGTCGGCGCTCTCTCACCGATATCGACACGACACACCCTTCACCTTGAGCTACGTTTTTCCCAGCTTCGGGATGGAGGCCGAACATACGCCGGATCCGCTTGGCGGTACGCTTCCCATACGCACAAGCGACGGGACCCGGCGAGACCAGATGAACACGACAGGAACTGCGGACCCAGCACCTGGAATCCCAGGGTCGAGCACCCGCCTCGCGGTGTACGGGACCCTTGCGCCTGGCCGTCCCAACCATCACCAGCTGACAGGGCTATCGGGACGCTGGCTAGATGGAACGGTGCGCGGTCAGTTGCGTGAGGAGGGATGGGGCGCCAAGATCGGATATCCAGGCATCACCCTCGACGACGGCGCTCCCCTGGTAGAAGTTCAGCTGTTCGAATCGTCGGACCTCCCTGACCACTGGGCAAGACTCGACGCGTTCGAGGAATCTGGCTACAGAAGGATCGCGGCCATCGTGGCCACCGCCGAGGGCGATCTCATGGCATCGATCTATGTACTTGCTGTCGATTGACGTTGTCCGCGGCGTGGTTCCACGATCGCCCTCCTCCGACAGCGGATCAGGATCTTCCGATTGCCTGAACCCCTCCTTGACTTCAAGGTGAGTTGAAGTTGTAGGTTGGAGGGATGACCCAATCACAAGACACCATCGAGGTGCTCAAGACGATCGAGACCATCGAGCTCACAACGACCGGACGCAGGTCAGGCGAACGATGCACTATCGAGATCTGGTGGTTCCATGTCGACGGGCGATTCATCATCACGGGGACTCCGGGACCGCGCGATTGGTATGCCAACGTTCTGAGTGATCCTGAAATCGAGATCACCACGAACGGCTCGACCTATCGAGCCATCGCAGTGCCCATCCGCGAACCAGACCAACGGCGGCTCGTGTTCACAGCCCCATCAACGAGTTGGTACACGACCCAGGAAGAGCTCGACACCCTCGTCGCGACAGCCCCGATGATCGAAGTTCAGCTCCGCCTTGCCTAGCCAGCGGTCCAGAGCGCGGCATACCGCGACAACGACCCGGCCACGACCGTCAACTGCCAGATGGTCTTCGATGGGCGCCAAACCCTGAAACATGCTTGGTATGGTCACGGGACCCAACACGAGAGAGGTGTCGCATGCCCCCGGACGGTCCAACTGATGCCAATTTCGGAGACATCACGGACGAAGGTCTCCAGCAATGGTTCAACAACGAAGTTGATGGCTCCGACGGGTTCGCGCGCCTTCTCGAAGAGGGCGAGAGAGCAACCGAGACGTATCAACTCGGGGAATCACCCTTCGATGGAATGGATCCAGACCTCGTTGAAGGTTTCAAGACACTGCAGAACAACGCGGACATCGCCGGCAAGTTCGGGCCGAAGGTCAGGGGGTCCATGGACCGTACCGACTGGTCAGCAGAGTTCGGCAGCCTCAGCAGGGGGCAAAAGATCAAGTTTCTGGAGGGATGGAACCGACAGCACCCGGCAGTGTTCGCCGCCTCTTCCGACGGCCAGACCGCGCCCGGCGGTTGGTTGACATTCCGCGGCAAGCCAGCGAAGTGGCTCGTCGCTGTACCCGTAGTCATCTTGTTAGTCGTCGGTGCATCCATTCTCGCCGACGGCTTCACCTCGAGTGATGACCCCGCTGCCAACGGTGCCGAGACCGTTGCAACGGACACTGCTCAAAGTTCTCCCGCCGCCGACACAGCCACGGACGCCGAGACCGAGGCAGAACCGACTCCCGCCGCCGAACCTGAGCCCACACCCGAACCTGATCCTGAGCCGACCCCCGCCGCCGAACCTGCTCCCGAACCCGAACCCGAACCAGCGGTTTCCCCGAACGCTGGAACGTACGAAGTTTCGGCCAGGGTGACCGGCGCGTGTGGTTCGTACGACGTGTTCCTGCGCATGATCCTGTTCCTCAACGGTGAGATGACCGTCGACCAGCTGCTCACGGCTGGTGGAAACCCATTCCAGAGTGCCCTTGGCCGGTGGGATTCACGCGTCGCAGTAGCGACGTTCGCCGACACAACCTTTTTCGAGGCCTGGTTCTTCTTGTTCAATCTGGGCGACCTTCTCTCGATCTACAACGTCTACGGCCCGTCATCCTCACTGATCACACCGGATGCCGCGGTCGACCTCGCCACGTATGAGGAGGTTGCTTCGGCAGAGCAACTCGACCAAGTCAGTCAGGGCACGGATACGTGTCCATCCGAGCTCATCATCGATGAGGTCACACACACCCCATTCCCTTAGGCAATACGGCTCCACGGGATACGATTCAGTGCTTCATCGATCGTCGCATGAAACAGAGCAACCCGATGTGACGACCCCCGAGGTAACGAGTATCGTTGGCTCCAGGTACTTGGAGTTCTGAACCGCCAACGATGCACAGTGTGACCTGGAGGTGGATAGTGATTCGCAAGGGAAACCATATCGAACGGCTCACGAAGAAGGCTGGACAGGTCGGTGAGACCGGCAGGGTCACGGCGATTCGTGACCAGTACTACGTTGAGGTCCGATGGGATGACGGCCACACAAGCGTCGTTTCAAAGGACGGGCTGATGCCCCTCACCGAAGCGAACCGTCCCCACAAGGACGCGTGAAGCTGCCGCTGTCAATCCCCCACACGCCGGTCCGGTAGTCTCGCGTTGGCGATGAGGGATGATGGATGTCGGATGATTCCGGGTGGCAGGTAGCACAGGCTGCGCCGCGTCACTATCAGAACCAGGTTTCGCGATTCATGGAACCCTTCGCAACTGCCCTGGTAGATGCGTGCGTTTCTAACGGTGACATCGTGCTCGATGTTGCCTGCGGCACTGGGATCGCAACACGTATGGCAGCCGACAAGGCGGGGACGGCGGGGCGAATCGTTGGTACCGACATCAACGGCGCCATGGTCGACCTCGCCGCCGAGGTGTCCTATCGCGGGAATATCGAGTGGAGGCAGGCATCTGCGCTCGATCTCCCGTATGCGAACGGGATCTTCGACTCGGTGATCTGTCAGCAAGGTCTGCAATTCTTCCCGAGCCCCGAGGTTGGGCTCGCCGAAATGGCGAGGGTTTCCAGATCAGGAGCCACCCTCGGGGCGACCGTGTGGAGCGATCTCGAGGATTCGCCGTATCTCGATGCGATGCACCACATGCTCGGGGCGTACTGTGATGTCGACCAGCAGGAGATGGCCTGGTCATCCGACAGTGAACAGGTTGTGGGTTGGTTCCTTGACGCCGGTCTCAACGAACCGATGATCGATTCGCTGGTTCTCACGGTGTCTCTCCCACCGTTGGAGGATTTCGTGCCAGCCCACATGAAGGCGACTCCGTGGGCGGACCGATTCGACAGCCTCTCGCAGACCGAATCGGCCAATGCAGTCAGGTTCATGTCCGAACGTCTGAGCGACTGGATCACACCCGCCGGCGCCGATGTTCCGTTCAGCTCCTATCTGGCAAGCATCGTCACTTGAACCGCGATCGTCCCATCTTGGTTGCGCGATGAGTTCCGTTTGAGAGGGGCGATCTTCCGTCGCTGAGGAGGCCTCGGAGCTGTAGCCTCGAGTCATGCCCAACCGACTCGCCAACGCCACTTCTCCATATCTGCTTCAGCACAAGGACAACCCCGTTGACTGGTATGAGTGGGGCAGCGAAGCTTTCGCAGATGCTGTCGAGCGGGATGTTCCCCTGATCCTGTCCATTGGATACTCGTCGTGTCACTGGTGTCATGTCATGGCCCACGAGTCGTTCGAGGATGACGACACGGCGGCATACATGAACGAGAACTTTGTGAACATCAAGGTCGACCGCGAGGAGCGGCCCGATGTCGACCGCGTATACATGGATGCCGTGACCGCAATGACCGGTCGCGGTGGATGGCCGATGACCGTTTTCCTCACACCAGACGCCAAGCCGATCTTCGCTGGGACGTACTTCCCGAAGGAGACGTTCGGACAGCACCCGTCATTTGGCGATGTGATGCATGCAGTCCTCGATGCCTGGATCACCAACCGGGAGGGCGCACTCGAACAAGCTGACCAGATCACGTCGATAATCAGCCAGATCGATGTCGCTGGAGGGCACCTCCCATCGCTCATGAACCTCGAACGCGCGGTGACTGCGTTGACCAACAGTTTCGACCGGACCCACGGAGGTTTTGGCGGAGCACCGAAATTCCCACAGGAACCCACACTCGAGTTCCTGCTCCGCATGGCAGCCCTACGACCCGATACAGAGGCGGGATCAGCAGCTACATCGATGCTGACGCAGGCCCTCAATTCAATGGCCGATGGTGGAATCTACGACCATCTCACCGGAGGGTTCGCCCGCTACTCCGTGGATGCAGCATGGGTGATCCCGCACTTCGAGAAGATGCTCTACGACAACGCACAGCTTGCTCGCCTCTATCTGCGAGCCTGGCAGGTCACGGGAATCGATCGCTTCGCCGAGGTATCACGTGAAGTGCTCGACTATCTCGAGGACACGATGGCCGACGACGCAGGTGGTCTCCACTCTGCCGAGGATGCGGACTCCGAGGGAGTGGAAGGCAAGTTCGCCGTCTGGAGCTGGGAAGAACTCGGCGAGATACTCGGTGATGATCGAGACCTCGCAGCGGCGATCTACGGCGCAACTCCCGAAGGGAACTTCGAAGGGTCGAACAACCTTCATCGACAGACCGATCTCGGTGCCGTGATGTCAACAACCGGTCTCACGCCAGGCGAGATCACGCAGGCACGAGACTCGATCGATGATCGTCTTCGAGCCGCTCGTGCCACACGGGTTGCGCCTGGGCGCGACGATAAGATCGTGACGGCGTGGAACGGCCTTGCAATGCGTGCCTTCGCCGAGGCCGGCGCTGTGCTGTCAGACGAGCGCTACATCCAGCGGGCGACATCGATCGCTGAGTTCCTCCTCACCGAAGCATCGCCTGGGGGGAACCTCACCCGTTCGTGGCGGAACGTACCTGGCCATCCTGCCTTCGCCGATGACCTCGCGGCAACGGCGATCGGGCTCTACGTGCTGTTCTCCGTCACGGGTGAGGACCGTTGGTTCACCGCTGCAGAGAAGATGGTCGCCGATCTCAGGACAGGGTTCACTGATCCCACAGGTGGCTTCTTCGCGACAAGCACCGCTTCACACGACCTCATCACACGACCCAAGAACACCCAGGACAACCCGACCCCTTCGGACAATTCCCTCGCCCTCGAAGCGCTCCAGATGCACATCGCTCTCACCGGTGATCTCACCGCGAACGCGGACCTCGAGTCGACGATGAAGACGCTTGCGAGCGATGCGCTTCAGCATCCAGCGTTCGGCGGGTACGCACTGGCGATCTGGCTGACACAACTCGTTGGAGTTAAGGAAGTAGCCGTCGTCGGTACACCCGTCCAACGCGCAACTCTCCTCGCGCCGGTGTGGGGATCGTTCCACCCGAACCTGGTGCTTGCGATCGGCGACGGATCGGACTCGCCGGTACCACTCCTTGCCGAGCGGATGGCGGGAGACAACGGACTCGCGTACGTCTGTGAAGATCTTGTATGTGACCTGCCTGTCGACACCCCGGATGCGCTTGCATCGAAGCTCGAAATCGATGGGTGAACCGACCCAACTCATCATCTTCGACTGCGACGGTGTCCTTGTCGATAGCGAACGTCTCGCCATCCGAATCGATGCCAGGGTCCTCGCCGATGTCGGATGGCCGATGCCGGAGGAGGAGATCGTTGAGCGTTTCGTCGGTAAGCCGGACGCACACATGCTTGCCGAGGTCGAACGACACACAGGGAAGGATGTCAGGGAAGCGTGGTACACCACCTATTCAGCGATGTACCGGGCCGCGTTCGAGGAGGAACTGACACCTGTCCCTGGAATCGTTGAGGCACTTGATGCGATCGATCTCGCAACCTGTGTTGCGTCGAGCGGTACACATGAGCGCATCCGCTTCACGCTTGGCCTCACCGGACTCATCGATCGGTTCGATGACCGGATCTACAGCGCACAGGATGTGGAGCGGGGCAAACCGTTCCCCGATCTCTTCCTCCACGCTGCGGAACAGATGGGGGAATCTGTCAGAGCGTGCGTGGTTGTCGAGGACAGCGTTGCAGGTGTCGAGGCGGCCAGAGCTGCGGGTATGCGTGTACTTGCATACGGTGCAGGTGTAACCCCTGGAGCCAAACTCGAAGGGCCTAACACGACGGTCTTCACCAACATGACCCATCTGCCCTCGCTTCTCTAGCCCCCTGGGTTTTGGCGTCGAAAACGGCAGGGATGCGTACGTTTGGGACGCCAGAATCCACAGAAGAGTCGCGAAACCGAAATGAATCCTCGCCAATCAAGTCGGTTTCCCCATTACCCTCCCGGCCATGGACCTCATCCGCAGCTTCGAGCAGCCGAACCTTCGGCGACCAATAGCCATCATCGCTTTCGGCGGTTGGAACGATGCGTGTGATGTTGCATCAACAGTCGGCGACTTCGTGCTTGACGCTCACAAGGACACCACCCCGTTCGCTGAGATCGAGCCGGACCTCTTCTACGATTTCCAGCAGCACCGCCCTACCACAGAGATCCACGACGGCGTCGTGCGGTCCCTCTCGTGGCCCCGGCTTCGCTTCACGGCTTTGGAACGGCCACTCGACAACCGGGACCTGATCCTTGTTACGGGGCCGGAACCCAATTTCCAGTGGAAGACCTTCTCGCGCAGCATCGTCGAGGTGCTCGTATCCGTCGGTGTCGAAGAGGTGATCCTCGTTGGCGCATACGTTGGTGCTGTCGCCCACACCACGCCGGTTTCGATCTCGGGCGTCGGTAGTGATGCGGTCAGTGTCATCCGCTCCGGCGTCGAGCCTGCGAACTACAAGGGTCCGACGGGCATCGTTGGTGTTGTCCAGGGTGCGTGCAAGGAGGTAGGGATCCGCTCCCTCTCGATGTGGGCGCCGACCCCGCCGTATCTCAGCGGTAACCCTTTCCCCAAGGCAGTGCTCGCTCTGATCGAGAAGATCTCAGACATCACCAATCTCCACATCGACACGTCGGAGCTCATCGCTGTCGACGCCGAGTACACACAGAAGGTCGACCAGGCGCTCGACGACGCCGACTCGGACGTCAGTGACTATCTCGATGAGATCGAGTCGTACGACGAACCTTTCCTCGGATCGTTGACGAACGAGGTCACAGATCTCGACGACCCGCAGATTTCCTCACTCGACCCCGAGCGGACGGACGCTCTCGTCGACGAGATCGTCAAGTTCCTGAACGGCGATTCCTGACCCGTGTCCACGTTCGAATTCGTCAAGTGGGTGCATCTGCTCGCGGCGGCGATATGGACAGGCGGACTCATCACCCTTGCGTTCCTCGTGACAGCCATCCGTGGTGCAACAGAGGACATCGAGGTGCTCCGGGCGACGGCGCGGCGCTTCAGCCTCGTCTCGTGGATCGCACTCGGAACCGCTGTGGTCACAGGAACGTGGATGTACACCGACCTCGCACAGAGTTGGTCTGAGTTCTCGCTCAAGGGAACCCTCATCATCATCGCCGCCGTGCTGTCACTCTTCCACCAGTTCACGGCAAAGAAGTCGTCACCAGCGGTGCGCGGCATCATCCAACTGGTGATCATCATCGTCAGCATCGGCATCTACGGCGCCGCCGTAACCCTCTTCCCCTAGACCAGTTCCCCTAGACCAGTTCCCCTATCGCGCAACCCGACACTTTCAAGGGGGACAAGCAAGGAGCGCAGCGACGAGCTCGGGGAATGGGAACCCGCGTTGATCCCAAGTCACGCTCGGTCTTG
>JAMBLJ010000257.1 GCA_023336815.1 Actinomycetes bacterium | reverse complement strand
GCAAGGTCGCCACCCACTTCTCGATGGATCTCGATGGCCTCAACCACCCACTTGAAGTCAACGCTGTGAACGCGCTCAGCCATGGCGACCAAAGCCTCATTGGTATCCCGCCCGAGTTGCGTCTCGACCTTCACCCGCTGGAATTCTTCCCCAGCCGGGGCAGGGACCTCCTGAGCAACCGTATCCATTGCTTGCATGAGTCCGAAGCCCGATCGGATACTGCCAGCCATGAGTTGGAGGACATCAAGGAGTTGATCTGAAAAAGCTTCCTCACGCTTCTTAGCCTTGCGACCAACCCAGAGTCGGATCAGGACCAGAGTCAATATGCCGAACAACAGCGCCCATCCAGGACCCAACAACAGTAGCGTCACAGCCATCACGGCAAGAGCACTGGCCAGAGACAACACGATCATCTCTCCAGGCCGGATCTGTAATCCGGCGCTCTCAAGTAACCTTGTCACCGGACCCGCCGAACTGTCTCCCCGGTTGACGGTTCTCTCTGCGAACATGGTCGCCTGCTGGGTGAGGCTTGAGAGGGTCTTCCCCTTCGATCTCCCGAATCGGCTCTCCTTCTCAGTATGGATTGCCGGATCCTTACTCCGTTGTCCGACGCCGGTGAAGATCAGCAATGAGGCGAGACCGAGGAACACCAGGGCAACGCCCAGCCAGAACGCCGCTGTCGATTCCCACCAGTTGAGAACTACTATCGTGCCCGTTCGCAGGGCTGGGACTGTGACAGCCTCCTCTGATGGCGCCACGGTTGGTGTTGGCTCCGGTTCCGCGACCACCGGAGGTGGGGCTGGATACACAACTTGCTCATTTGCGACAGCCGTCGCACCGTCCACTTCGGCCTTCACAGCGACTGTGTTGGGGCCGTACGCGTCCGACTCGTAGCGAAGTTCATAGCGGTTGACGATCTGGCTTGCTACTTCAGCGAACACGGCCGTAAGAGCCTCCGGATCCTCCGCAGGCACCAGGACCCCATCCGATGCGACGCCGAGTCTCGTCAGAGCCTCGGAATCGTACTCGGGACTCTGAAGTTCCACTGCAAAGAAGTTGACGTCAGCGTCAAGGAGGGAGATGATCGCTTCTTCCAGGCTCGTCTCGCTCGCCGTATCACCACCATCGGAGAGCAGCACCAACGTACGTTGCGCACCATCTTCACCGACGAACATCCCCGCTCCGGCGACAAGACCATCGTACAACGCGGTGTTCCTGCCCAATCGGAGGTCAGAAATCGCGATAGCGGTCACTCCCTTGTCCGTCGTAAATGCGCTGAGAACGAATGGCTCGTCAGCGAACGAGACGACGGCAACCTCGACACCACCTGGCATTGCATCCAGAAAGCCCAGAGCGGCTTCCTTTGCAGCTACGATGGGTCTCCCACCCATACTCCCAGATGCGTCAAGCAGAAGAACAACCTGCAATCCATCGGTGGGGATCGACGTCGCGATCGTTGGACGGATCTCGCCATTTTCGGCGACCGTGAAGTCGTCAGAAGTGAGGCTCTTGCCGACCATTTCGGGTGGCACACTCACGACCATCGTGATGTCTGGATGGTTGGCTGTGTCTATACCTTCGATTCGCAGTTGAAGCGTATCGGTCTCCTGAGCACTTGCAGGACCCATCACCGTGACGACCATCATCATGGTGGCGGCCGCCCAAATGAGGGGTGGTCTCACTTCCGGCCCTTCTTCGTCAGTGAACTGAGATCGGGCGCACCGAACACGCCCGCTGGCAGTTCGATCCCCAGGTCCTTGAGGTGTTCGCTGAAACGAGGCCGAATCCCTGTCGGCCTGATGACTCCTGCGAATCTGCCGTCTTCGTCGAATCCTGCCTTGTAGTCGAACGTGAATATCTCCTGGATGGTGATGGTGTCACCCTCCATCCCGACCACTTCTGCAATATCAGTAATTCGGCGGCTTCCATCGCGCATACGCGTGATGTGAACGATGAGATCGAACGCTGAGGAGATCTGCTCGCGAATGGCCCTCGACGGCAGGTCGACACCCGCCATGAGCACCATCGTCTCAAGGCGAGACAGCGCATCGCGTGGCGTGTTCGCGTGAACCGTTGTCAGCGAACCTTCATGCCCGGTATTCATCGCCTGGAGCATGTCGAGGGCTTCCCCGCCACGTGCCTCACCGACGATGATCCTGTCTGGTCGCATCCTGAGGGAGTTACGCACGAGGTCGCGTATCGACACCTCACCGCGACCCTCCACATTGGATGGTCGGCTCTCAAGGCGGATGACATGCCTCTGGTGGAGTTGCAGCTCGACTGCATCCTCGATGGTCACGATACGCTCGTCATCGGGGATGAACCCTGAGAGTACGTTGAGCAGGGTCGTCTTACCGGTACCGGTACCGCCGCTGACCATGATGTTGAGTTTGCCCTGAACCGCAGCCTCACACAGATCCGCCACCAGCCGCGTCATGGATCCCATCTCGATGAGGTCCTGGACCTGGAAGGGATCGTGTGCGAACTTACGGATCGTCAGAATGGGACCATCAACTGACAGCGGCGGAATGATGGCGTTGACGCGGGAACCGTCGGCAAGTCGCGCATCGACCATCGGTGACGACTCGTCGACTCTGCGGCCGACCCCGGTAACGATCCTGTCGATGACCCGACGAAGATGCTGGCGCGACATGAACCGTGTGTCCGTGGCGATGAGTTTGCCATCGCGCTCGATGTAGATGCTCTCCTCGGCATTGACCATGATCTCTGTGACGGTCGGATCATCGAGATACATCTGTACCGGGCCATAGCCGAGAATGTCGTCACGAATCTGCGATGCGAGGACACGCCGTTCCTCATCGGTGAGGGCCGAAGCATCCGCACCCATCGCCCCCGCGATCTCGTCGGCGACGAACCTCTGGAGTTCGTCCGCAGATAGCGAGGGATCGTACAACCGCGCCCCCAGCTTGGCGAACAACGCCTCCTGGGTGCGCACCTTGAGTTGAGCGAGTGGGTCATTGTGTTCGGGGTCACGAGACTCGGTCACATCTCCACGCGCCGCCTGGAGCGCTTCTTCGGAATGTTTGAGTCTTAGACGTTCATTGAGTTTCATCGGTTTCTCCTGAAGCTGAATCCACGCTTTCGATCGGAACCCATGTCCACGAACAGTCCGGCCACTGATTCGAATCCAAGGGCAACAGCCGAGTGGGGCGACTCCTCAACAACCGGATTCCCATAATTCATTGCAAGAGGAACGATCTGTGAACTGGGGATCTCAGCATCGACCTCCATTCCGACGATCGCCGAGGCGTCACTCGGTGTGATCCCCACCTTGCTGTCTGCCCGGTTGACCACGAAGTGCCGCTTCTGCTCCACTGCGCCGAGACTGTCGAGGGCGTCGGCAACCTTGCGCAGGCCGCGGAGTGCGGAAGCGGATAGATCACAGAGGAAGACAAGGTCGGTTGAAAGGTCGATCGCACCAAGAGTGGCTTCGTTGAGCCCCGCCGACGTATCGATGACGACGTTTTCGAAATCCTCCGAGAGCAGCCTGATTACCTTGTCAACCACAGCTTCGGGCACATCATCAGCCGGGGAATTCGGAGCACACAGGGCATAGAGGCTCTCGTCTCTACGAGCCATCAGTACCTTCAGCGACGTCGCGGTGACACCTCCAGCGACCCGTGCAAGGTCCGCAATTGTGTTCTCTGGTTCGAGTCCCAGAGCACTCGCTACATCACCGAACTGAAGATCAAGATCGAGGAGGGCGACGCGGCCCTCTCCGTTTGCCGCAAGAGTTACAGCGACGTTGGTCGCAAGAGCGGTCTTTCCGACGCCTCCCTTCGGCGCAAGAATCGTTATCACACGACCTGATGATTCTGGGACGCCGGCATCGACTGCCAGGTTGCGTCTCCGGCGTTCGGCAGTCTCAAGGACACGATTGAATGCCCCACGGATCTGGTCATCGGTGGCATCGGGGACGAGCACGTCTCTGACCCCAGCGTGAAGCGCTTGCTCCCACAAGTCGGATGTTGCCTCGGCCACAAGGATGACACCGATCTCTGGACGCTCATCTTCGATCGCCCTGGTTGCCTCTAGGGCAAGGTCGACCGGAACATTGGGACCAATGGCGATAACGTCAGGGTTGCTCGATGACAGGAACTTGGCGACAGCCAGTGTGTCCGAGAACATACCTTCCGTGTGCTGGCGCTGCACGGATCCATTGACGGAGGTGCCAAAAGCACGCCGCACCTTCTGCTCGAACGCTGCGCTACTGGTGGCCAGTACAACGGTGCCCATCATTGTCCCCCGGCCTCCGGAACGCCGTAGACCGTGGATCGGTCCTGGATGGTGGTTTCGTTCTCATCGACCGTCTCGGATTCGTCCGCAAGCCACACAGTCCCGAACTCGGCCGTAAACACGAACCGCTCCGCGTCCTCTGGCTCCATGGCCAGGGTGATCAAGAAGACGGAGGAAGGAAGCACTTCAAGAGACGCATCATCACTGTCGTCAGACGTCTCGTCCTGCTTCAGCGACTCGACATGGACCTGCGTCACAAGGACCTTGTGGAGGATGATGTGGGTTGTGCTCGGAGTCTTCACGGAGTCGCTGGCAGCGGAACCAGGCGTCGACACGTCCACGCCTGCCCCGAATTCCGTGTCGGCCGTGCTGGTCTCACCGGCGGCGGCCGGGTCTTGTTCCTCGCCGGGTTCGACCGCATCGAGTGTGAACGGTTCAAAGCTCGCGAATACGGCCACTTCGTCACCAGGGCGCAACACGCCGCCCACAGCCCGCTCTGGACTGAGTGAGAGAGTGACCTCCAACAAGCCGTCCGGAACAATGATGTCGTCCAATTCTTCCAGAGTCTGGGGCGTGATGAACCGTGCCTCTATGACCTGTTCCCCGGGGACCAGATCGACGGCAGTTACAAGACCTTCGAGATCGTTCAAATCATCGACGCTCGCCAGACTCCCATCGGCCTGCACCTTGACGGGGACCAGTTCAACGTTGACGCTCCCGGTCACGTCCTCTGCGGGCGTACCGGCAGGCACGGGAGTTGCAACGACCAG